>NZ_CP136651.1:608500-912750 GCF_036784765.1 Novosphingobium sp. ZN18A2
AGGCTCAACTGGCCGATCCCCACATATTCGCCGGGTTTCGCCAGCTTTTCGACCACCAGGATGGCAATGCCGCCGACAATCAGCGCCCAGGCGACCACCATCGGGCTGCCCAACAGGATGTCGATATAGTCCTTCAGCGCCAGGCCGATGACGGCGGCGGGCATGAAGGCGACCAGCAGGTTGCGCACGAAGCGGATGGACAGCGTTTCCATCCGCACCAGTCCCATCGCCACGGCCCAGAAGGTGCGCCAGTAAAGCACCACGACCGCCAGGATCGCGCCCAGCTGGATCACGATGTTGAACACGGCCCACTGGTTGGCATCATACCCGAACAACTCGGTCGCCAGGATCAGGTGCCCGGTCGACGAGACGGGCAGGAATTCGGTAAGACCCTCGACGATACCGAGGAGGATGGCGGTGAGGGTCAGGCTGTCCATGCGATGGCGGAGGTCGCCAAACGCGGCGATCCTGTCAAGACCTGCCGGATCGCCTTACCGCGAATTCATCGCAGGTCGCGTGCCCGATGCGGCTTTCAGCTCTCCGCGTGATCGAACTGGAGCCGGGCCAGCCGCGCATAAAGCCCGCCCGATGCGGCAAGGTCCGCGTGCGTGCCGATCTCGACGATCCGGCCCGCTTCCATCACCACGATGCGGTCCGCCTGGCGCACGGTGGCAAGCCTGTGCGCGATGACCAGCGTGGTGCGATGTTCCATCAGCCGGTCGAGCGCCTGCTGCACCAGCCGCTCGCTTTCGGCGTCGAGCGCGCTGGTCGCTTCGTCCAGAAGCAGGATCGGCGCATCGCGCAGCAACGCGCGGGCAATCGCGATTCGCTGGCGCTGGCCGCCCGAAAGGCGCGTGCCATCCTCTCCCAGAAAGGTATCGAGCTGTTGCGGCATGTCGCGCAGGAACTGTTCCGCGTTGGCGGCGCGGGCGGCTTCCCAGATCTGATCGTCGCTTGCGCCCCAGTTGCCATAGCGCAGGTTGTCGCGTGCGGTGGCGGCGAACAGCGTGCCGTCCTGCGGGACGAGCGCCATGCGGGCGCGGATTTCCGCCGGATCGGCGCTGGGCAGGGCGACCCCGTCGATCCGGATCGTGCCTTCCTGCGGATCGTAGAACCGCTGCGCCAGCATGAAGAGGGTGGACTTGCCCGCACCCGAAGGCCCGACGATGGCCACCGTCTCGCCCGGCTCAACGATCAGCGAAAAATCACTGAGCGCGGCGACTTCGGGGCGGCTGGGATAGCGGAAGCCCACGTTCTGGAAGGCGATCTGCCCGCGCGGAGGTTCGGGCAGGCGGGTCGGGCGGGCCGGTGCGCGGATGTCCGGCTCTTCCAGAAGCAGTTCGTTGAGCCGGCTGGCCGCACCCGCGCCGCGCAGCAATTCGCCATAGACTTCGGTCAGCGCGCCGAACGCGCCCGCCACAAGGCCGCCGGTGATGACGAAGGCCGCAATCGTGCCGCCGCTGATCGTGCCGCGGGCCACGCCGATCGCGCCTTCCCACATCAGGCCGGTAATCCCGCCGAACACCAGCAGGATGATGATGGAGGTCATGATCGCGCGGATCGTGATGCGCCGCTTGGCGGTGGCGAACGTGCGCTCGACCGCTTCGGAAAAGCGCGTGTGTTCGCGCCGTTCCTGCCCGAAGGCCTGCACCACCTTCATCGCGCCCAGCACTTCGGAAACCATGGAGCCGACATCGGCCACCCGGTCCTGGCTGTGGCGCGAAACCTTGCGCAGCCGCCGGCCGAAATAGGCGATCGGGCCGATCACCAGCGGGATACCCAGCAGCAGCCCGCCGGTAAGCGCGGGCGCCAGCGTGAACAGGTAGGCGATCCCGCCGATGCCCATGATCGTGTTGCGCAGCGCCACCGAAACCGTGGTGCCCACCACCGTTTCGATGATCGCGGTATCGCTGGTCATGCGAGAGGATATCTCGCGCGGGCTGTTCGCCTCGAAAAAGCTGGGCGGCAGGCGCAACAGGTTGTCCTGCACTTTCAGCCGCAGGTCCGCCACGACGCGTTCGCCCAGCCAGGATACGAAATAGAACCGGCATGCGGTGCCGATCGCCAGCACCAGCACCACCACCAGCAGCATCTGGAACCAGTGCGCGATGTTGTGGACATCGGCCCCGGCGGCGAAACCCTTGTCGATCACCTGGCGGAATCCGGCGGGAATCGCCAGCATCGCCAGCGCGGTGACAAGCAGCGCCGCGCCCGCCGCGGCCACTTGCGCGGGATATTTCAGCGCTTCGCGAAGCACCATGCGCAGCGGCGCGATATTGCGGGCCGGCCTGGGGTCGGCCTGCTTGCCGGTCACGTCCGGGGCGGCCTCTTCCGGCGCGGAGGTTCGATCGTCCATCGCCATCGCCTAGCCGATGGTATCGGGCACCGGAAGGCCTTCCCGTGCGTTGTTGCATTGCAACAGAGGCAAAATAGGCGCAATCTGCGATTCAAACGCGTGATCTGCGCGCATGCAAAAAGGGTCCCACGTGCTTTACAAGGCTTATGAAATCCAGCGCTCCATGCTCACCATGTCGAGTGCGATGGCGTCGATGGGCGCCGAATTCCTGACCAGTGGCGAATATCCGTTCGCCATGATTCCGGGCACCGACATGATGGCCTCCGCGTTGGAAGTCTATGCCCACGCAGCCGCACCGCGCGGCAAGCCGGCCTTCGGCATCCGGTCGGTCCAGCTCGACGGCAATTCGCATACGGTGCACGAATCGACCGTGCTGCTGCGCCCGTTCGGCGACCTGAAGCGCTTCACGCACGACGGGTTGCCCAAGGACGCGCCGCGCCTGCTGATCGTCGCGCCGATGAGCGGGCACTATGCCACGCTGCTGCGCGGCACCGTCGAACGGATGCTGGAGCGGTGCGAGGTCTATATCACCGACTGGGCCGATGCGAAGTACGTGTCGATGGCCGACGGCGATTTCGACCTCGACGACTATATCGATTACCTGATCGAGTTCCTCGAATACATCGGGCCGGGCGCACACATGATGGCGGTGTGCCAGCCCTCGGTCCCCGCGCTGGCGGCAACGGCGGTGATGGACGCGGCGGAAAACCCGTGCCGCCCGGTAACGCTGACAATGATGGGCGGGCCGATCGATACCCGCGAAAGCCCCACTGCGGTGAACGATCATGCGATCACCAAGCCCTATGTCTGGTTCAAGCACAACGTGATTACCGAAGTGCCGATGAATTATCCGGGCGAGGGGCGCCGCGTCTATCCCGGCTTCGTCCAGCTTGCCAGCTTCATGAGCATGAACCTGGGCAGCCACATGATGAGCCATTACGGCCTGTTCAAGCACCTTGTTGTCGGTGACGGCGAAAGCGCCGAGGCGACCAAGGCGTTCTATGAGGAATATCGCGCGGTCTGCGACATGACCGCCGAATTCTATCTGCAGACGGTGGACGTGGTGTTCCAGACCCATGCGTTGCCCAAGGGCGAATTCGTGCATCGCGGCAACGTGGTGGATACCGGCGCGATCCGCGACACCGCGATCCTGTGCATCGAGGGCGAGCGCGACGATATCTCGGGCATCGGGCAGACCAAGGCGGCGATGAAGATCACGCCCAATCTTCCGGACGAGATGAAGAAATATTACCTTGCCCCCGAAGTGGGTCACTATGGCATCTTCAACGGCTCTCGCTGGCGCAATTCGATCGCGCCGGTGGTGGAAGCGTGGATCGCCCGGCACACGGCGAAGGGCAAGGGGCGCAAGCTTACCGCCGTCGCGTGACGCTGGCCGTATCCGCGCGGGTCGAACGCTTCGACGCCGCGGGAGCCTTCGTGATCAGTCGCGGCGCGAAGACGCACGTCGACGTGGTGACCTGCACCATTGTCGCGTCTGACGGGGCGCGGGGCGAAGGCGAGGGGACGCCGGTCTATTACCGGGGCGAAAGCGCCGCACAATGCGTTGCCGCGATAGAGCGCTGGGCCGCTGCGGGAGCGCACGAGGACCGCGCGCGATTGCAGCGCGAACTTCCGGCGGGCGCGGCGCGCAATGCAGTCGATTGCGCGCTGTGGAACCTGGCAGCCGCCCGCGCCGGAGTGACGTTGGCCGAACTGGCGGGCCAGCCCGCGCCCGCTCCGGTGCAGACCGCGATGACCGTTTCATTGGGTGCGCCCGCCGCGATGGCGCAAGCGGCCTCCGCGGCGGCGCGGGACGGATTTGTTCTGCTGAAAGCGAAGCTGGCGGGCGACGGGCAGGACGAAGCGCGCGTATCGGCGATCCGCGATGCGGCGCCGGGCGCACGCCTGATCGTGGATGCGAACGAGGCATTCGCCGCGCGCGACCTGGTCGCTGACTTGCGCGGCTTCGCGGCGGCAGGCGTGGAGATGGTCGAACAACCGCTTCCGGCAGGAGAGGACCGGGCGCTTGAGGGGATGGAGCCCGCCATCCCGCTTTGCGCGGACGAAAGCTGCCAGACCGCCGCCGACCTGCCGCGGCTGGCAACGCGCTATCAGGCGGTGAACATAAAGCTGGACAAGTGCGGCGGGCTTACCGCCGCGCTGGCGCTTGCAAGCGCGGCAAGGGCGCGCGGCATGGACCTGATGCTGGGCTGCATGCTTTCCACCAGCCTTGCAATCCGGCCCGCGCTCGTCCTTGCCGGGCAGGCGCGCTGGATCGATCTGGACGGTCCCCTGCTGATCGCGCGGGACCGGCCCGGCGGCCTTCGCTATGACGGCGGGACGATCTTTCCCGATTGAGGGTTCCGGCCGAAGAACAACCGCTTCAGCGCCGCGCGCGCCGCCAGCAGCAGCCATAGCGCGAGCGCCAGCAGCACCAGCGCGATCGCGCCCGCGATAACCGGGAACTGGAACGCGAGCACCAGCAACCCGCCCGTCGCCACGTCCTCTGCAGTGGAGGTGGCGATATTGCTGATCGGTTCGGGGCTGGTGTTGATAACCGCGCGCGCGCTGGCCTTTCCGCCATGCGCCAGAAGCGCCGCGCCGCCGCCCAGCAGGAACACCGCCACCTGCCACGCCGGATCGCTTGCATCCACCACCGCCAGCGCCAGCAGCGCGCCGCCAAGCGGCCGGATCACCGTGTGCACCGTGTCCCACAGGGTATCGACCCAGGGCACCTTGTCGGCCATGAATTCGGCCAGCGCGGCGGTGAAGGCCACGCCCATCACCCATGGGTCGCCCAGCACGCGCAGGGCTTCCATGTGTTCGGGCAGCGGAATCGCGCCCAGCCGCATGGCAAGCCCGGTCGCGAAAACGGTCAGATACAGACGCCAGCCCGACAGGAGGCTCACGCTGGCGGCGAGCCCCAGTATTTCCAAGATGCCGGGCTGGGTTGTCATGGCTGGATCATACGAAGAATTGCGTGATCCATTCGGCCATCAGCGCGGGCTTTTCCTCGCCTTCGATCTCTACCGTGATTTCCATCGTCTGCTGCCACTGGCCGGGGCGCTTTTCTTCAAGTTCGAGCAGTTTGAAGTGGCCGCGCACGCGCTTGCCCGCACGCACGGGGGCGATGAAGCGCGTCTTGTTGCCACCATAGTTTACGCCCATCTTCACATTTTCCGGGCGCGGGCAATCGCTCTCGGCGGTCAGCACCGGGATAAGCGACAGGGTAAGGAACCCGTGGGCGATCGTACCGCCGAACGGGGTCAGCTTCGCCTTTTCCTCGTCGATGTGGATGAACTGGAAATCGCCGGTCGCTTCGGCGAACTTGTTGATCCGCTCCTGGCTTACTTCGAACCAGTCCGAAGTGCCGACGGTCTGGCCGACCAGCGCGGTCATGTCCTGCGGCGACATTGTCTTGCTCATAAACGTCGAATCCTCTCGCTGCTTGCGTGTCCCCGGTTGCTCCATGGACGAGCGGGGCACGGCGCGCAACGGTGCTCGGGATCGGCGCGGTCTGGTGTCAGTTGGCGGGAAGTGGCCGGCGGTAGGCGGCCCAGCGCGGCGCACGGGCGTTCAGCCACCGCTGCGCGGGTCGTTCGACAAGGCGATAGAGCAGGGCGGAAGTGGCAAGCACGATCAGCAGGTAGGCGGCAAGGCCCGCCCAGCCGACCTGAAGCGTCTCGTCCACGAACAGCAGCTTGAAGATCAGGAACAGGAACGTGTGCGAAAGATAGGTCGAATAACTGACCTCGCCCAGCCAGACGACGGCGGGAACGCTCAATATCCGGGAAACAGGCCCGGTGTCGCTGGCAAGCGCAAGGATCGTTGCGGTGAAGAAAAGCGGGATCACCGCCGTTTGCGGCCAGCCCAGCACCAGCCCCAACGTGCCCCAGCCCGCCGCCGCCAGCACCCAGGGCCATGCTCTTGCGGTTCTTGCGCCACTGGCGCGCCAGATCATGCAGGCGATGGTGCCAAGCGAGAATTCGACAAGGCAGCGGACCAGCCCCAGGCCCGAAATGTCATCGCCCAGGCTGCGATATCCGTGGCTGGAAAATATCGCCTGGATCGCTGCGGCCAGCGCCGCGGCCAGCAACAGCCGCGTTGCCGGGCGGCGGACCTTCGATGCGATCAGGACGATGCCCGGAAAGGCAAGGTAGGCGGCAAATTCGGTACTGATCGACCAGGCGGGCACGTTCCAGCCCGTGTGCGCGGTGAACCCCCAGTTCTGGATCAGCAAAAGCTGCAACGGCAATTGCGCGAACGGCATGTCCGGGTTCGGCCTGCCGGAAAGCGCTGCCATTGCCGCGAACGTCGCAAAGGCGGCCAGCATGGTCGCGTGAAGCGGCCATATCCGCGCAAACCGGCGCCAGAGGAATTCCCCCGTGCGGCGCGCCCCGCCGGTCGCCAGCCTGTCCGCGTAATTGTACCAGATCACGAACCCGGACAGGATGAAGAACAGGTCGACCGCAAGGTAGCCCCGGCCCAGCACGGCGATCGCATCGGCGGGCAGTATCCCGGTCAGCGACAGGCGCACGTGATACAGCACGACGGCCCATGCGGCGATGCCGCGGATGCCGGTCAGCGCGTCGAGATGGCGGGGCTGCGCGTTCACGATTGCAGCGCCGGTGCGGATGTGGGCGGCCTGGCGCGGCGCGACCGGGCGACGATGCGCGGCGGGCGTGCAATCGCGATGCGCTTTGCATAGGCCCACAGGCTGATCTGCAACCCGATCAGCATATAGCAGAACGGCTGGAAGGCGATGCCGACGAACAGCGAGCCGAGAAGATAGACGAACTGCGCCTGCTGCAAGGCATTGGCGAGCGGGGCCAGCCACTCCATGCCCTGCGGCGGGTCCCTGCGGAAGCGTCGGCGCAGGACTTCCATCTGCGTTATGCCCAGCGCCTGCAACAGCAGCCACAGGGCAAGGCCGGGATAGCCCTGTTCGCCCAGCATCTCGAAATAGGCCGAGTGATAGGCGCGGCCCTTGTCGACGATCTTGTCCTTCTCGATCTCGACGTTGCTGCCGTCGCGGTCCTTCTCGACGGTGTCGAAGCTCAACCGGTTCTGGCGATAGGCTTCGAACCCGCCGCCGAAGGGATGCTGCTCGGCATATTTGATCGTCCACTTCCATACCGCGATGCGGGTGGAGGCGGACTGGTCCGCCTGGTGGTTCTCGATAGAACTCATCCGCTCCTTGTAGCTGGCCGGCAGCATCGGGATGGCGATCGCCCCAGCAGCAGCGATCAGCGCCACATAGGCGAACCTGTGGCGAACCGTGCGCAGCGAAAGAACCAGAAGCAGAATGATGCAGAGCAGGCCGGTGCGCGTTTGCGTGCCGACAGGGATCAGCAGGCAGGCAAAGCCCAGCGCCACGGCGAACAGTCGTACTTTCCAGTCTGCGGGGAACACCGTTCCGTGGCGGACCAGCCAGACGATCAGCGGCAGAATCGCGACCGCGACCATCGACAGCGTGCTGCCTTCGTAAAGGCCGGTGTTGTCGTTCACCAGCAGGCTCAACCCGCCATAACCTCCGCCGCCGGAGGCCAGCGTCTTTATCCCGCCGCCGATGATGATCACACCGGCGGAAAGGACCATGATCAGCGCCATCGCTTCGATCCGCAGCCGGGTGCGTAGAGTGAGTGGCAGGAAAATTGCGAAGACCAGCGCCTTCCAAACCCACGACCATTTTTCCTGCGCGGCAACGGGGAAATCGGCGGTCTGCGTGGTCACGAAGCAATAGGCCAGCAACGCAAGCAGGATCGCCTGCCGCATCGAGAAGCGCAGGTCGCGCTTGTCGTCCGCGACGAACCAGAGGCCGAATGCCCCGACAAAGGCAATCAGCGAAATCGGGATGTGCGAAATGAGTCCCCAGTCGACGATCCGCTGCGGCGCGACAATGTCGAGCCATGTATAGGCAAGCACGAACAGGAACGGCTTGCGCATGCCCGCGCCGAAAAACGCGAGCGCGAAGGCAAGGAAAAACAGGTCAAGCACCGGGTGTGCGCCTGCGCCTGGGTCTGGCAGGGCGGACCGGCGCCTGATCGGGGAAGTTCGGATCGTGGTCCAGGTCGTCGCGCTGCAACAGTCGCCAGATGGCAATCGCCATCAGCAAGTGCGGCACAAGGATCGTGAACTTGTCGATCATGTCCGCGCCCCCGGCGGTGTCCTTTCGCGTTGCCGCCGGTCCCGGATCGGGCCAGCCTTACCGCCTGCTATCCGAATCCGGTTGACGGCCCGTTAAGCACTCGCATGCAAGACAGCCGGGCATGACCCGCGTGTTGCACGTCCTCGATCACAGCCTGCCGCTCCACAGCGGTTACACCTTTCGCACCCGCGCGATCATGACCGCGCAGGCGGCCATGGGACTGGATGTGCGGGGGCTGACCGGCCGGCGCCACCTGCCGGGCGAGGCAGGCGAAGACCCGCAAGTGGCGGACGGGCTGACGTTCCATCGCACGCCGGGCGTGCCGCATGGTCCTGCGGGCTTGCGCGAATGGCGCGAGATTGCCGCGCTGACGCAACGCATCGAAAGTCTTGCCCGCGAATGGCGGCCACACGTGCTTCACGCCCACTCCCCCGCGCTTTGCGGGATGGCCGCCGCCAGGGCCGGTCGCGCGCTTGGCATTCCCGTGGTCTATGAGATCCGTGCCTTCTGGGAAGATGCCGCCGTCGGCAACAACACGGGCCGCGCGGGAAGCGCGAAATACTGGCTTACCCGCCAGCTTGAAAACCGTGCGGTCGCGAGCGCCGATGCGGTGGTCACGATCTGCGAGGGGCTGCGCGGCGATCTTGTCGCGCGCGGCGTCGATCCGGCGAAGATCTCCATCATGCCCAACGGCGTGGACATGGACCTGTTCGGTTCGCCCCTGCCGCGCGACCAAGCACTGGCGGCGGACCTTGGCATCGGCGAAGGGCCGGTGATTGGCTTCCTGGGTAGCTTCTATCCTTACGAGGGGCTGGACGACCTGATTGCCGCGATGCCGCAAATCGTGGCGGCGGTGCCGGGCGCGCGCCTGCTGCTGGTCGGCGGCGGACCGGCCGAAGCCGCGCTGAAGGCGCAGGCCGATGCCTCGCCCGCGCGCGATGCCATCGTGTTTACCGGGCGCGTGCCCCATGCCGTGGTGGACCGCTATTATTCGCTGGTCGATGTGGTGTGTTACCCGCGCAAGGCCATGCGGCTGACAGAACTGGTAACGCCACTGAAGCCGCTTGAGGCGATGGCGCAGGGCAAGCTGGTCGCCGCCTCGTCCGTGGGCGGGCACCGCGAACTGGTGACGGACGGCCTGACGGGCACGCTGTTCCCGCCCGACGACCCTGCCGGCCTGGCGCGCGCGCTCGGCGCCCTCCTTTCCAACCGGGACGAATGGCCAGCCCGCCGCGCCGTCGCGCGCGACTTCGTGCAACGCGATCACGACTGGTCGCGAAACGCAAAGCGTTATCGGGATGTTTACCAAGGCTTGATAGCGCCTGAGCATGCAGAATCCGGCATTGCCGCCTGAACGCGAAGGGCCGGGAGCAACAGGACGGATACCACAGACGTGAGCAGCAAGCAGCGCAAGTCCCAGCCGGTAACGGCGCATCGCCTTTTTCCCGCGATCGTGGCGCTGTGGTTCGCCGCGCTTTTCGGCATCGGCAGTTTCGTGGTTCCGCCAGCCCTGCTTTCGCGCGCGGTTTCGGCAACCGGCCTGCCCGCGCTCGTCCCCGCCGCCGCGCCGCCGCTTGGCTTTACCGCGCGCGCGCTGGTCGCCCTTGCGATGGCCGGGATCGGGGTTGCCGTCGGCCTTGTCGTTGCAATGCGGATCAAGCCGCGGGAGGATAACGATTCTCCCGCCCGCAGCCGGTTCGCGTTCGGCCGCAAGAGGGAAGAAGAGCCGGAAGCCCTTCCGCCGCGCCGCCGCGCCCGCGATGCCCATCCCGATGCGCCCGCACGCCGCCCGGTCGCCGCAAGCGAAGATCTTTCGGATGTTGAACCGTTCGACAAGGTCGACGCGGATGGGGCCGACGAAGTGCATGAGTTCGCGGCAGAGGATTTGCAAGTCCGCCGCATTTCGCCTGACATGGAATGCCATGCAGATGAAGCCGCAAGCGCGCGTGCTGCCGCAATCGTGCAGGAGCCGATCGAGATTGCCGCCGGGCAGGTGGGCGAGGATATTGGCGCGCCGTCCGTCGAACGACCTGCGGACGAAGTTGCCGCCGAATACGACGATGCCGAACTGGCGGACTTCGAGCCGGTCGAGCCGGAGATCGCACCGCGTATCGAGCGCCAGGCCGGCGACGCTCCCCCGGCAACGGTGAGCGAGGCACCACGGAAACCCGCTTCGCCCGCTCCTTCCGCATCGCCCGTCGCCACCCGGCCGGTAGAGGAACTGGGCACGGTGCAGCTTGTCGAACGGCTTGCCGTAGCAATGGCCGCACGGCGCAAGGCCATTACCCCCGCGCAGGAACCGCCGCAGGAACCGCCAATGTCCGATTTCGGCGCATCCGAACCTGCCGATGCGTCGCAAAACGGATATGCCGGGCGGGAATTTGCCGAAGCGGAAGCGCCGCACTTCGTGGCGAATGACGCGGCAGCCGATGTCCGGCCTGAACCGCCTGCCGCCGATGCTTCGGCCCCTGCGCAGGCTCCTGAAGGGCAATCGAACATCGCGTCTGATGATATCGCACCGGCCGCGCAAGGCGATGCCGTGGCGGAGGAGCGCGCCGCATCGCGCGTCGTGCCGTTCCGGACTCTTGCGTTCGATTCGGCAGCCGACGACGATTTCGACGATGACGAGGAGCAGCCCGCGCAGCTTCAGCGTTTCCTTGGCGCCGGTGCCGGTTCAAACGCGTCGGGCATCTCTTCCGCACCGGTGGGCGCCGAAAGCGGCGATGACGGTGAAAACACCACCGACGAACGGTATTCCTCGTTGCTGGAACTGCGCGAAAGCCTTCCCGCGAACGCATTCGTGAGGATAGATGTGCCGGAAAACGGCGATGGCGGGATTGAACCCGTTGTCGTTTTCCCGGGCGAGGGCGCGCGGCCGCGTGCGCCGTTCGGTGCATCGCAGGCGCATTCCGGCGATTCGGGCGTGACAGCCGCCTCGGCCGTATCGCAGCCCGACGCGGACCCTGCCGAGACCGACCGCGCGCTGCGCGCCGCGCTGGCAACGCTTCAGAGGATGACCGGCAACGGCTGATCGTGCTATGTGACGCCAAGGTCCGCTGAACCTGCTTGCGCTCCGCGCGCGATACATCGTTGGTATTGCTGGAATGCGGAGTGGACTGGCAGGCCGGGCAGGGCATGGGCCTGTGTGGCGGCCCCCGGTATAAATCGTCATCGACGCGGACGTATGCGCGGCGGCGGATGCCTGAAATTCGTAGTGCGCAGTTGCAAAAAAACTTTCCTGCAGTCATGGGGGAGCTTCGCGCAACTTTTGTCGCCTTTTGGGCGATGCGATTCGCGCGCCGTTTCCGTGAACACGAATGCAGGACAGAATTTCGATGGGATTTCCGCCGCTCCAAGGTCTGTATGATCCGCGTAATGAGCATGACGCCTGTGGCGTGGGCTTTGTCGCCCATATCAAAGGCACGAAAAGCCACGCGATCATCGGGCAGGCGCTGGAAATCCTGCGCAATCTCGATCACCGCGGCGCCGTTGGTGCCGATCCGCTGCTAGGCGACGGCGCGGGCATCCTGATCCAGATTCCCGACCGGCTGTTCCGCAAGTGGGCCGAAAGCGAAGGCAAGACGCTGCCGCAGCCGGGCGACTATGCGGTTGCGCAGTGCTTCCTGCCGCAGGACGAGGCGGCGCGCGATTTCGTGATCGCCAAGTTCGAAAAGTTCGTGGCCAAGGAAGGCCAGGAAGTGATCGGCTGGCGCGATGTGCCGACCACGCTCGACGGGCTGGGCAAGGCCGTGATCGCGTCGATGCCGGTCATGCGCCAGTGCCTGATCGCGCGCGGGCCGAACTGTCCCGACCAGGACGCGTTCGAGCGCAAGATCATGGCGATCCGCAAGCAGACCCAGAACCCGCTGGCGAAGCTTGAACAGAAGCACGGCCTGCCCGGACTGACCGAGCTGTACATGCCCAGCTTTTCCAGCCGCACCATCGTTTACAAGGGGCTGCTGCTGGCGAACCAGGTCGGCAGTTTCTATGACGACCTGCGCGATCCCGATTGCGTCTCGGCGCTGGGACTGGTCCACCAGCGGTTCTCCACCAACACGTTCCCCAGCTGGCGGCTGGCGCACCCCTATCGGTTCATCGCCCACAACGGCGAGATCAACACCGTGCGCGGCAACGTGAACTGGATGAACGCGCGCCGCCGCACGATGGAATCGGACCTGCTTGGCCCCGATCTCGACAAGATGTGGCCGATCATCCCGCACGGCCAGTCTGACACGGCGTGCCTCGACAACGCGCTGGAACTGCTGGTGAACGGCGGTTTCAGCCTTGTTCACGCGATGATGATGCTGATTCCGGAAGCCTGGGCGGGCAACCCGCAAATGGACCCGGATCGCCGCGCGTTCTATGAATACCATGCCGCGCTTATGGAACCTTGGGACGGGCCTGCCGCCGTGGCCTTTACCGACGGCCGCCAGATCGGCGCGACGCTGGACCGCAACGGCCTGCGCCCGGCGCGCTTCACCATCACGAAGGACGATATCGTCTGCATGGCTTCGGAAAGCGGCGTGCTGCCCTTTGCCGAGGAAGACATCGTGCGCAAGTGGCGCCTGCAGCCCGGCAAGATGTTGCTGATCGATTTCGATGAAGGCCGCATCATCGAGGACGAGGAAATCAAGGCCCAGCTTGCCGGTGACGAGCCCTATTCGCGCTGGCTTGAACAGGCGCAGTACAAGCTGAAGGATCTTGACCTGATAGAGCCGGAACTGGCGGCGCTTCCGGTCGAGACGACCAGCCTGCTCGATCGCCAGCAGGCGTTCGGTTTCACGCAGGAAGACGTCAGCAAGTTCCTTGAACCGATGGCCGTGCGCGGCGAAGACCCGATCGGGTCGATGGGCACCGACACGCCGATTGCCGTGCTGTCCGCCCGGTCGCGCCTGCTTTACGATTATTTCAAGCAGAACTTCGCGCAGGTCACCAACCCGCCGATCGACCCGATCCGCGAGGAACTGGTGATGAGCCTTGTCTCGATGATCGGCCCGCGCCCCAACCTGCTCGGCCACGATGCGGGCACGCACAAGCGGCTGGAAGTCGACCAGCCGATCCTGACGAACGAGGATGTCGCCAAGATCCGCTCGGTAGAAGCCGCGCTCGACGGCGCGTTCCGTACCGAGACGATCGACATGACCTGGGATGCCGCCTCCGGCGCGGACGGCCTGGAAATGGCGATCAAGGAAATGTGCTGGGCGGCAACCGAAGCGGTGCTGGCCGACAAGAACATCCTGATCCTTTCGGACCGCGAGCAGGGACCGGATCGCATTCCCATGCCCGCCCTGCTGGCGACGGCGGCGGTGCACCACCACCTCGTCCGCCAGGGCCTGCGCATGCAGACCGGGCTTGTCGTGGAAACCGGCGAGGCGCGCGAAGTGCACCACTTCTGCGTTCTGGCAGGCTATGGCGCAGAGGCGATCAACCCTTACGTCGCGTTCGAGACGCTGGAACAGATCCGCCAGCATTCGGGCCTTCCGCTTGAGCGCAAGGACGTTGAGAAGAACTATATCAAGGCGGTGGGCAAGGGCATCCTGAAGGTGATGTCAAAGATGGGCATTTCCACCTACCAGTCTTATTGCGGCGCGCAGATCTTCGATGCGGTCGGCCTTTCGTCGGCGTTCGTCGAGAAGTATTTCACCGGCACCGCGACGACGATCGAAGGCGTCGGCCTGAAGGAAATCGCCGAGGAAACCGTGCGCCGTCACGATGCGGCCTATGGTGAAAACCCGGTGCTTCGGAAGATGCTCGACGTGGGCGGGATGTACCAGCTGCGCCTGCGCGGCGAGGAGCACGCCTGGACCGCGGCGAACGTTGCCAACCTGCAGCACGCGGTGCGCGGCAACATGCCCGAAAAGTACCGCGAGTTCGCGCAGTCGATCAACGACCAGTCGGCCCGGATGCTGACCATTCGCGGTCTGATGGATCTGAAGAAGGCCGATACGCCGCTTGCCCTGGACGAAGTGGAGCCGGCCAGCGAGATCGTGAAGCGTTTCGCCACCGGCGCGATGAGCTATGGCTCGATCAGCTGGGAAGCGCACACCACGCTGGCGCTGGCGATGAACCGCATCGGCGGCAAGTCCAACACCGGCGAGGGCGGCGAAGACCCGAAGCGGTTCCTGCCGATGGACAACGGTGATTCGATGCGCTCGGCGATCAAGCAGGTGGCCAGCGGCCGCTTTGGCGTGACCACCGAATACCTTGTCAATGCCGACGATATCCAGATCAAGATGGCGCAGGGTGCCAAGCCCGGCGAGGGTGGTCAGTTGCCGGGCGACAAGGTCGACAAGACCATCGGCAAGACCCGTCATTCGACGCCCGGCGTGGGCCTTATCAGCCCGCCGCCGCACCACGACATCTATTCGATCGAGGATCTGGCCCAGCTGATCCACGACCTGAAGAACGTGAACCCGCAATCGCGCGTTTCCGTGAAGCTGGTCAGCGAAGTGGGCGTCGGCACGGTGGCGGCAGGCGTTTCGAAGGCGCGTGCGGACCACGTTACGATCTCGGGCTATGAAGGCGGCACCGGCGCGTCCCCGCTCACCAGCCTTACGCACGCGGGCAGCCCGTGGGAAATCGGCCTTGCCGAAACCCAGCAGACGCTGCTGCTGAACAACCTGCGCAGCCGCATCGCGGTGCAGGTGGACGGAGGCCTGCGCACGGGCCGCGACGTGGCGATCGGGGCGCTACTTGGCGCGGACGAGTTCGGCTTTGCCACCGCCCCGCTGATCGCGGCGGGGTGCATCATGATGCGCAAGTGCCACCTCAACACTTGCCCGGTGGGCGTCGCCACGCAAGACCCCGTTCTGCGCGCCCGCTTCACCGGCCAGCCCGAGCACGTGATCAACTATTTCTTCTACGTGGCCGAGGAACTGCGCCAGATCATGGCCGAGATGGGTTTCCGCACGGTCGATGAAATGGTCGGCCGGGTGGACCGGATCGACATGCGCAAGGCGATCCATCACTGGAAGGCGGAAGGCGTGGACCTTTCGCGTATCCTGCACCGTGTGGAACCGGTCGAAGGGACCGGCCTGGGGTGGAGCGAAACGCAGGATCACGGCCTTGATGCCGCGCTCGACAAGGAACTTATCGCAGCCTGCGCCCCGGCGCTGGAAAAGGGCGAGGCGGTGCGGCTGGAGCGCACGGTCAAGAACGTGAATCGCACCGTCGGCGCGATGCTTTCGGGCGAAGTGGCCAAGCGGCGCGGGCACAAGGGCCTGCCCGAAAACACGATCCAGATCCGCTTTACCGGGGTTGCCGGGCAAAGCTTCGGCGCGTTCCTTGCGCATGGCGTGACGATCGACCTGACGGGCGACGCGAACGACTATGTGGGCAAGGGCCTTTCGGGCGGCCGCGTGATCGTACGCCAGCCCGACAATGTGAAGCGCGAGCCGACCGAGAACATCATCGTCGGCAACACGGTGCTTTATGGCGCGATCGCGGGCGAAGCGTTCTTCAACGGCGTTGCGGGCGAGCGGTTCGCGGTGCGCAATTCGGGTGCAATCGCGGTTGTCGAAGGCACCGGCGATCACGGCTGCGAATACATGACCGGCGGCGTGGTGGTCGTGCTGGGCAAGACCGGGCGCAACTTCGCCGCGGGCATGTCTGGCGGTATCGCCTATGTCTATGACCCGGACGGCAATTTCGCATCGCTGTGCAACGCGGCGATGGTCGATGTCCTTCCGGTTTCGGCAGAGCGCGATGAAGACGACGGCGCCGGCCGTCCGACCCAGCGGCCGCATGACGTGAACGATTTCGGCATGGGCGACATGCTTCGCCACGATGCGGAACGCCTGCGTATCCTTGTCGAACGCCACAAACTTCACACCGGCAGCCGCCGCGCAAGCGCGATCCTTGACAACTGGGACGCGGAACTGCCGCGTTTCGTCAAGGTGATGCCGCGCGATTATGCACGCGCGCTGAAGCAGCTTGAGGCAGAGCGCCTCGAAGCCGCCAGCGTCGCCGCCGAATAACGACCAGATTCAGGAATACCTCAGATGGGCAAGCCGACCGGATTTCTCGAAATCGATCGCAAGGACCGCGAATACGCGGATCCGAAAGAGCGCCTCGCGCACTACAAGGAGTTCGCCATTCCGCACGACGAGGCAGCGCTTCAGGCGCAGGCCGCGCGGTGCATGAATTGCGGGATTCCCTATTGTCACAACGGGTGTCCGGTGAACAACCAGATCCCCGACTGGAACCACCTGGTCTATGAGGCCGACTGGCGCGAAGCGCTGGTGAACCTTCATTCGACCAACAACTTCCCCGAATTCACCGGCCGCATCTGCCCCGCCCCGTGCGAGGCGGCGTGCACGCTGAACATCATCGACCAGCCGGTAACGATCAAGTCGATCGAATGCGCGATTGTCGATCGCGGGTGGAAGGAAGGCTGGATCCAGCCGCAACCGCCCGAACATCGCACGGGCAAGTCCGTGGCCGTGGTCGGCGCGGGGCCGGCCGGCCTCGCCTGCGCGCAGCAACTGGCGCGCGCGGGGCATTCCGTGACGGTGTTCGAAAAGTCGGACCGCGTTGGCGGGCTGCTGCGTTACGGCATTCCCGACTTCAAGATGGAAAAGCACCTGATCAACCGCCGCGCCATGCAGATGGAAGCGGAAGGCGTGCAGTTCCGCACCGGCGTGGAAGTGGGCGTGGACACCTCGTTCTCCAAGCTGCGCGAGAATTACGACGCGGTGGTGCTGTCGGGCGGTGCGGAAAACCCCCGTCTGCTGGATATTCCCGGTGCGGAATTGCCCGGCGTGCGAATGGCGATGGAGTTCCTGACCCAGCAGAACAAGCGCAACGCGGGCGACGATGAAGTGCGCGCCGCGCCGCGCGGTTCGATCACCGCCACCGGCAAGAAGGTGATCGTAATTGGCGGCGGCGACACCGGGTCCGACTGCGTTGGCACGTCCAACCGCCAGGGCGCGACGCAGGTGGTTCAGATCGAGATCATGCCGAAGCCGCCGGTCATGGAAGACAAGGCGCTGACATGGCCCAACTGGCCGCTGAAGCTGCGCACGTCGACCAGCCATGAAGAAGGGTGCGAGCGCGACTGGGCGATTCTTGCCAAGCGCGTTGTCGGCGAAAACGACGTGAAGGGCCTCGAATGCGTGCGGCTCGACTGGTCGGACGGCAAGATGCAGGAAGTGCCCGGCAGCGAATTCGTGATCGAGGCCGACCTGATCCTGATCGCGATGGGCTTTCTGGGGCCGCGCAAGCAAGGCATGCTGGAACAGTCGGACGTGGAGCTGGACGCGCGCGGAAACGTGAAGGGCAACACAGAGGACTATCGCACCAGCATAGAGAACGTGTTCGCGTGCGGTGACATGCGGCGCGGGCAGAGCCTGGTTGTCTGGGCGATCCGCGAAGGCCGCCAGTGCGCGCGTTCCGTGGACGAAGCGCTGATGGGGGCGAGCGAACTGCCGCGCTGACGGCGCGCACGCCGGTTTGCGCCCGCTGCGTCATCGCGGGGGCGCGGCCGCGCGGCGATCCGGGGGCATGGGCATGGCAATCCTGCCTTGACCCGTTGCGCGCAGACTCTTGCGCGCAGAATCGCCGTACTGCCTTCGTCAGCGGTCGATTTGCGCGACCAGTTCCAGCACCGTGTCCGCCCATTCCTTCCGGCAGATCAGCAGGTCGGGCAGGTAGGTGTCTTCGCAGTTGTAGGCGAGCGGCGATCCGTCGATCCGCGACACGTGCAGCCCTGCCGCCTGCGCCACGGCCACCGGCGCGCAATTGTCCCATTCGAACTGTCCGCCCGAATGGAGATAGATTTCCGCTTCGCCGCGCACCACGGCCATCGCCTTTGCGCCCGCAGACCCCATCGGCACCAGGTCTGCGCCAATCGCCTTGGCCACCGCCACCGCTTCGGCTGCAGGCCGTGTGCGGCTGACCAGCATGCGCGGCGTATCGGCCGCCGCGGCAAGCGCGGGCGGCGCTCCGCTGTCCAGCGTTTCGCCCATTCCGGGCAGGGCGACCGCGCCAGAGGCGGCGCGGCCATCGATCGCGAGGCCGATATGCACGGCCCAGTCATCGCGCCCCTCGCTGTATTCGCGCGTGCCGTCCAGCGGGTCGATAATCCACACCCGCGACTTGCCAAGGCGTTCCGGCGTGTCCTTCGTCTCTTCGGACAACACGCCGTCATCCGGCCTTTCGCGCGCGACTTCGTTCATCAGCCACGCGTTGGCCTGACGGTCCCCTTCCTTGCCCAGTTCCTTGCCGGACAGGTCGCCGCGCGCGCGCAGGTCGAGAAGGATTTTCGCCGCGCCCGCCGCCAGGTGGCGCGCCAGTTCGATGTCGGTCATTCGGATTCCGTTTTGACGTGTTCGGTATTGGCGCGGTCCGTGGCGCCGGCGGCTTCGGCCTGACCCGCTTCCACGGGCAGGAAGCCCCAGTTGACGAAGCTCCAGCCGCGTTCGTGCAGGTAATAGAGGATCATCTTGGTTAGCACCTCGGTAGAGGCGATGGCGCCGGCGGCCTTGAAGCTGCCGGTGAACAGCCAGCCCAGCATGAACGTGTCCATGCTGCCCAGTGCGCGCCAGCTGATCGCCTTTACGATCGATCGCTTGCGCGTTTCGTGCCCCCGCAACGGAATCATCCGCCCCCCGTTACCACCCCAGCAGGCGCTCGACGATTTCGTCGGCCGCCTCTTCGGGTGTCATGCTGGTCGTGTCGATCCTGATCTCCGGGTTTACCGGAGCTTCATAGGGACTGTCGATCCCGGTGAAGTTTTTCAGCTTTCCTTCGCGGGCCTTCCTGTAAAGGCCCTTCACGTCGCGCTCTTCGGCCACGCTCAGCGGAGTGTCGATGAACACTTCGATGAACTCGCCCTCGGGCAGCATCGCCCGCACCATTTCGCGTTCGGCGCGAAACGGGCTGATGAACGCGGTGATGACGATCAGGCCCGCGTCAGTCATCAGCTTGGCCACTTCGCCCACGCGCCGGATGTTTTCGATGCGGTCCGCTTCGGTAAAGCCAAGATCCTTGTTCAGCCCGTGGCGCACGTTGTCGCCATCGAGCAGGAAGGTGTGGCGGTTCATCCGGTAGAGCTTCTTCTCCACCATGTTGGCGATTGTGCTCTTGCCCGAACCCGATAGCCCGGTGAACCAGAGCACCGCCGGCTTCTGGTTCTTGAGGCCGGCATGCGCGTCTCGGCCGATGTCGATCGCCTGCCAGTGCACGTTCTGCGCGCGACGCAGGCTGAAGTTCAGCATGCCCGCCGCGACCGTCGCGTTGGACAGCTTGTCTATCAGGATGAACCCGCCAAGCGTGCGGTTCTGGTCATAGGGTTCGAATACGATCGGCTTGTCGGTGGTAACCTCGGCCACGCCGATCGCATTCAGTTCCAGCGTCTTGGCGGCAAGGTGTTCCATCGTGTTGACGTTCACCTCGTACTTGGGTTCGTGGACGGTTGCGGAAACCGTCTGCGTGCCAAGCTTCAGCCAATAGGCGCGGCCGGGAATCAGCGCTTCGTCGTTCATCCACACCACGGTCGCCTCGAACTGGTCGGCGGCCTGCGGCGGGGCATCGGCGGCGGCGATCACGTTCCCGCGCGAACAGTCGATCTCGTCGGCAAGGCACAGCGTAACGGACTGCCCGGCCACGGCTTCTTCAAGATCGCCGTCCAGCGTCACGATACGGCTCACCGTGCTGGTCTTGCCCGATGGCAGCACGCGAACCGCATCGCCGGGCTTGACCGAGCCTGTCGCTACAAGACCCGAAAAGCCGCGGAAGTCCAGGTTCGGGCGGTTGACCCACTGCACCGGCATGCGCATCGGCCTGTCCGCATCGATCGCGGAGTCGACGTCCACGCTTTCAAGGTGCTGGACGAGCGCCGGGCCGTCATACCACGGCGTGTTGGCCGAAAGCGTGGTGATGTTGTCGCCCCTGAAGCCCGAAATCGGCATGGCGGTGAAGGTTTCGATGCCGATCGAGCGTGCGAAGTCGGCATAGTCCTCAACGATCCTGTCGAAGACTTCCTGGCTGTAATCCACCAGGTCCATCTTGTTCACCGCCAGCACGATGTTCCGGATGCCGATCAGGTGGGCAAGATAGCTGTGCCGCCTTGTCTGGGTCAGCACGCCCTTGCGCGCATCGACCAGGATCACGGCAAGGTCCGCCGTGCTCGCGCCGGTCACCATGTTGCGGGTGTACTGTTCGTGGCCCGGCGTATCGGCCACGATGAACTTGCGCTTTTCGGTAGAGAAGAAGCGATAGGCGACATCGATGGTGATGCCCTGTTCGCGTTCGGCGGCCAGCCCGTCGACCAGCAGCGCGAAATCGATGTCCTGCCCCTGCGTGCCGACCTTCCGGCTATCGCTTTCAAGGGCGGCAAGCTGGTCTTCGAAGATCATCTTCGAATCGTAAAGGAGCCGTCCGATCAGGGTGGACTTGCCGTCATCCACGCTGCCGCAGGTGATGAAGCGCAGCATCGTCTTGTGCTGGTGCTGCGCCAGATAGGCGTCAATGTCCTCGGCGATGAGCGCGTCGGTCCTGTAGACTGGATCGTTGCTGTCGGCTTCGGCCATCAGAAATAGCCCTCCTGCTTCTTCTTCTCCATGCCCGCGCCGCCGGCGTCCTTGTCTATCACCCGGCCCTGGCGTTCGCTGGTGGTGGTAAGCAGCGTTTCCTGGATGACTTCGGAAAGCGTGCTGGCCGTGCTTTCGACGGCGCCCGTCAGCGGGAAGCAGCCCAGCGTGCGGAAGCGGATCGACCGTTCGGTGATTTCCGGCCGGCGGCCCAGCACCTTTTCGATCCGGTCGATATCGTCGGCCATGAACAGCTGGCCATCCCATTCGAACGTCGGCCGTTTTTCCGCGAAATAGAGCGGCACGATCGGTACGTCGTTGAGCTGGATGTATTGCCACACGTCCAGCTCGGTCCAGTTGGAGATCGGGAAGACGCGGATCGATTCGCCCTTGTTCTTGCGGGCGTTGTAAAGGTTCCACAATTCGGGGCGCTGGTTCTTCGGGTTCCAGCCGTGGCTGGCGGTGCGGAACGAAAAGATGCGCTCTTTCGCGCGGCTTTTCTCCTCGTCGCGCCGCGCGCCGCCGAAGGCCGCGTCGAAACCCCACTTGTCGAGCGCCTGCTTCAGCCCTTCGGTCTTCCACATATCGGTGTGCAGTGGGCCGTGATCGAACGGGTTGATCCCGCGCTCTGCCGCTTCGGGGTTGTGATAGACGAGCAGGTCCATCCCCGATTCCCCGGCCATCCGGTCGCGCAGTTCGTACATCGCCTTGAACTTCCATGTCGTATCGACATGGAGCAGCGGGAACGGCGGCGGCGAGGGGTAGAACGCCTTGCGCGCCAGGTGCAGCATCACCGCGCTGTCCTTGCCCACGGAATAAAGCATCACCGGCCGTTCGGCCTCGGCAACGACTTCGCGCATGATGTGGATCGCCTCTGCCTCGAGGCGCTGGAGATGGGTCAGGGTGGCAGTCATGGACCTGGTCGAGATTTTCCCGCTTGAATTCGCGATTTACGGGGCATGGCGCGTCGGGCTTGACCGTGAACCTCCCATATGGGAGCAAGACGGACATGGCTTTGCTTTCAGGCGACGAACGCGAACTTCTTCTGCCTTTGGCCGAAGGGCTGCGCGACGATCCGCCGTGGGGCACGTTCCTGCGCAGGCTGGCCGCGCGCACGGGAGCGGATCACGTGTTCGCTTGCATCGAACGCGACGAACGCGGCCCGCGCCCGGTCATGGTCCTGCGGTCGGGCCGCGATCCGGCATTGCGTCCCGATCCGGCGGCGCTGGGCGAAGCCGGACTTCTGCCGCTTGCCGGGCTGCGTCCGGGGCGGGTTTATGCCTTGCAGGAGCATCTTGAAACGGCACCCGGCCCGCGACGCGACCACCAGCGCGCGGTGCTTAAGGCCAACGCGGTGCGTCACGCCCGCGCCGTGCGCACGCCGTGGCGCGACGGGCTTTCCGCCTGCATCGTGTTGTTTGCCCGGCAAGCCGATTTTCGCGCGTCGGACAGCGCGCTTCTGTCCGCGCTCATTCCCCATATCACGGCGGCAGTCGGCCTGCTTTCCCTTGTGCATGGGCTTGAGCAACGCGCGCGCGAGGCGGAGGCCGCGCTGGCCCGGCTGGGGATCGGCCAGGTCGGGCTTGACCGCGACGGCCGCGTAATCTGCGCCGATCGTGCCGCAAGGGACATGCTGGGCGATTCCGCCGCAACGGGGCGCAGGTTCGAAGGCATTGGTGATGTCGCGCTCCTGCCCGCTGAACACGGCGACGTGCCGGAAGGCATTGCGGCCCACACGGGCGAGACGACCGGTGGCGACAGTGCGGACCCGCGTCGCTTCCTGACGCGGCCCGCGACCGGGGCAGGCGCGCTGGCGTTGCCGATCGCGGCCATGGCGCAACTGCGCGGGGCCGCAAGGGACAACGGCAACGCCGCCGCGCGCGTGCTCCGCGCAGAATACGGTCTTTCCGAACGTGAGGCCGCGCTGGCTGTCGCCCTCAGCCGGGGCGAGGGGATCGTCGAGGCCGGAACGAGCCTTGGGCTTACCGCGGAAACGGCACGCAACTATTCGAAGCGGATCTATGCCAAGACCGGCACGCGCGGGCAGGCCGATCTTGTCCGCCTGATCCTGACCGGCCTTGCCGTGCTCGCCTGACCGGATCTTCCGCCGCCCGAATCAGGGAAGTGCGGGCAGGCTCCAGTCGATCTCTCCGCGTCCGTGCTCTTTCAGGAATGCGTTCGCCTTGCTGAACGGGCGGCTTCCGAAGAAACCGCCATGCGCGGACAGCGGGCTGGGGTGCGGGCTGCGCAGCACGAGGTGCCGCCCGTCGCCCAGCCCCGGAATGCGCGCGGCCTTTTTCTGGGCGTGGCTGCCCCAAAGGATGAAAACCGTGGGATCGTTGCGCGCTGCGACGGCGGCGACGGCCGCATCGGTGAAGTCTTCCCATCCCTTCATCTGGTGCGATCCGGCGCGTCCGGCTTCAACCGTCAGCGCATTGTTGAGCAGGAGCACGCCCTGCCTTGCCCAGTTTTCCAGATTGCCGTGGCCCGCGCGCGGGATGCCCAGGTCGCTCTCCAGCTCCTTGTAGATGTTCACCAGGCTGGGCGGGATGCGCACGCCCGGCAGGACCGAAAAGGCAAGGCCGTGGGCCTGGCCGGGGCCATGATAGGGGTCTTGCCCCAGGATCACGACGCGCACGTTGTCGAGCGGCGTCATCTCCAGCGCGGCTAGCCGCGATCCACGCGGCGGATAGACGACCTTTCCGGCCGCTTCTTCGGATTTGAGCCATCCGCCAAGCGCGCGCAGCGGGCGGGTTTCCAGGACGGGGGTCAGCGCGGAGGCCCAGCTTCGGGGAACGTTGGTGGACATGGTGGCGCCGCAATAGCAGCCGTTGCGGCATCGGCACAGGGGAACGCGCCGCGCCCGCAATTGGCGGGTGCCATCGCAAAAATGACCGCGCGACGATTGATCCTGTAACGGTCCCGTTGCTATGTGCGCCGCGCAAACGGTCGCCGCGGGCGGTCCGGACCAAGGCGCAGCAGGAAAGCAGACATGAAAATCGCAATGGTGGGTTCGGGCTATGTCGGCCTGGTCTCTGGAGCGTGCTTTGCCGACTTCGGCCACGACGTGGTCTGCGTGGACAAGGACGCGGGCAAGATCGAGCGGCTGCAGGCAGGCGTGATGCCGATTTACGAGCCGGGGCTGGCCGAACTGGTGGCGGGCAACGTCAAGGCCGGCCGCCTGTCATTCTCCACCGACCTTGCCAGCGCGATCGATGGCGCGCAGGCGGTCTTCATTGCGGTGGGGACCCCCTCGCGCCGGGGAGACGGGCACGCCGACCTTTCGTTCGTCTATGCCGTGGCCGAGGAAGTTGCCGCGAACCTTGAAGGGCCGGCGGTGATCGTCACCAAGTCGACCGTTCCGGTGGGAACCGGCGACGAGGTGGAACGGATCATTCGCGAAGCGGGGACCGGCACAAAATTCGCGGTGGTCTCGAATCCCGAATTCCTGCGCGAAGGCGCGGCGATAGAGGATTTCAAGCGCCCGGACCGCATCGTCGTTGGCGCGGAGGACGATTGGGCGCGCGACGTGATGCGCGAGGTCTATCGCCCGCTGTTCCTCAACCGCGCGCCTATCGTGTTCACCAGCCGCCGCAGTTCCGAACTGATCAAGTATGCGGCCAACGCATTTCTGGCGACGAAGATCACCTTCATCAACGAGATCGCCGATCTGTGCGAGAAGGTGGGCGGAGACGTGCAGGACGTGGCGCGCGGCATCGGGCTGGACAACCGGATCGGCCCCAAGTTCCTCCATGCCGGTCCCGGCTATGGCGGCAGCTGCTTCCCCAAGGACACGCTGGCGCTGCTCAAGACGGCGGAAGACTATGATTCGCCGCTTCGCCTTGTTGAGGCCGTGGTGAAAGTGAACGACAGCCGCAAGCGCGCGATGGGTCGCAAGGTGATCGAAGCGCTGGGCGGGCAGGACGAGGCGCGCGGCAGGAAGGTTGCCCTGCTGGGCCTTACCTTCAAGCCCAATACCGACGACATGCGCGACGCGCCCTCGATCGCCATTGCGCAGGCGCTGGCCGATGTCGGCGCGAAAGTGGTCGCCTACGATCCGGAAGGAATGGAACAGGCCGCGCCGCTTATGCCCGAGGTAGAGATGGTCACGGGCGCGTACAAGGCCATCGAAGGGGCCGATGCCGTGGTGCTTGTAACCGAATGGGATGCATTTCGTGCGCTCGACCTGTCGAAGGTGCGCGACCTTGCCAAGGCGCCCGTCCTTGTCGATCTGCGCAACGTCTATGAACCCGAAGACGCGCGCGCGGCAGGGCTTGTCTATACCAGCATCGGGCGCGGGTGACGTTCAGCAGCCTTTCCAACCGCGGGCGCAAGGTCTAAGGCCGGGCGAATGTCGGTATACCTACACGAAGAGGATCTTCCGGACGCCGGGCTGCTTGCCCCCGGCCCGGTTGCGGTGGACACCGAGACGATGGGCCTTATCACCCATCGCGACAGGCTGTGCGTCGTGCAGATATCGGACGGGAACGGAGACGAACACCTCGTCCGTTTCGCGCCGGGAAGCACGTATGACGCGCCCAACCTGAAATCGGTTCTGGCCGATCCGGCGCGGCTGAAGCTTTATCATTTCGCGCGCTTCGATCTTGCCGCCATCCAGTATTACCTGGGCGTGATGGCGGCGCCGGTGTTCTGCACCAAGATCGCTTCGAAGATGGTGCGCACCTATACCGACCGGCACGGCCTGAAGGATCTGGTTCGCGAGTTGCTGGGCAAGGAGATCTCCAAGCAGCAACAGTCGAGCGACTGGGGCGCGCCGGCTCTGACCGACGCCCAGCAGGAATATGCCGCATCCGACGTGCGCCACCTGCATGCGATGCACGAAATCCTGGTTGAGCGCCTCGCCCGCGAAAACCGGACCGCGATGGCGCAGGCCTGTTACGATTTCCTGCCGACGCGCGCGTTGCTGGATATCGCTGGCTGGTCCGACAAAGACATTTTCAGTCACGAATAAGGCTGCAGGGGCAGGCAATGACCGTCCAGGCCGACCAGATGCGTTCGCGCCGCCAGCATTTCGCTGCGCCCGGCGGTCAGCACGACCGCCTGGTGAAGGTGCTTGCCGTTGCCCTTCCCGCAGGGATCGGCGTGCTGGCCGCCGTCATGATACTGGCGCCGCTTTCGCCGCGCGGCGAGGTTTCGTTCCTTCTGGATCGCAACAAGGTGGCCGTGGTCAAGGATCGCTTCCGCACGATCAGCGCGATGTATCGCGGGCAGGACGACAAGGGGCGCAACTTTTCCGTCACGGCGGGAAATGCGGTTCAGGCATCCGCCGACGTTCCCGTTGTGGAGATGAAGGATCTGACCGCCCGCATCATGCTGAAGGACGGGCCGGCAATCCTGTCCGCCGGCGCGGGCGCGTACAATTTCGACAAGCAGCTGATCAACGTGAAGGGGCCGGTCAACCTGCAAACCGCCGACGGCTACAGGCTGGTGGCCCAGAACGTTCAGATAGACCTCAACAAGCGCCTTCTGGTCAGCGATGGCCGCGTGGACGGGCGCATTCCGGCTGGCACTTTCTCTGCCGACCGGATAATCGCGGACCTGGCAGCGCGGACCGTCACGCTTGACGGCAACGCGCGCCTCAAGATGGAGCCGGGCAAGCTGCAGATGCCATGACGACGATGATCGACCAGATACGTGCCGCCCGTCCGATGCGATCCTTCGCCATCGGATTCGCCCTTTCGGCCGCCTGCATCGCGGGTGCGCAGCACCTTGCCGCGCAGGCGATCGCCAGCCACGATACCAAGGGGCCGGTAAACTACGCCGCCGACCGGATCGAATTGCAGGACAAGCAAAAGCGCGTGGTGCTGTCGGGCGATGTCGATATCACGCAGGGCGATTTGCGGATGCAGGCGGCTCGCACCACCGTAGCCTACAGCGACCAGGGTTCGCTTCGCATCCAGCGGATCGATGCGACCGGCGGGGTGCGCGTCACGCGCGGGAGCGAAAGCGCGCGCGGCAATGCGGCGGTGTACGACTTCAACCGCAAGATCATAACGATGATCGGCAATGTCACCCTGAAGCGCGGAACCGATACGCTGACCGGGGGGCGTCTGGTGATCGACCTGAACTCCGGCGTGTCGAGCGTCGATGGCAGCGCATCGGGTGCGGCTCAGGCCAATGGTCGGGTGAGCGGGACGTTCCAGGTCGATACCGGCAACTGAAATCCGCGCGGGCCGGGTATTAGAGCGGCCAACCCTTCATGCAGATGCGCCGCGTCCCGCCGTTCGCGGGCGTGGAAATCTATCGCGGCCGCTCGCGGCGGATTTGCCGGACGTAGATTGCCGAACAAAGCCCGATTAAACCCGCTAGGCCCATGTCGATCAGATAATTCACGCGAAAGATGCCGCCACGATAGATCAGAGCGTCGATCGCGTGGAGCGAAACAAGGCGGATGGCGAAATAGGTCGCCATGGCAATGGCCGCGAAACGCGCAAGGACCAGCACGCGTTGCACCGGTTTTCTCCGCTGGCGGCTGATGGTCCGCACCGTCCAGTAGGCCAGCACGCCCAGAACCAGGACGAGCGCGGCCGAAACCGGCCGCTGCCATTCGCTGCGCGCGTTATATATGCGGTCGGAACGCGCCGCCGCGCGCACGATATCCTGCACGTCGTGATCGATGTTCAACACCCTTATCGCGGCGAATATCGCGAACATCGCGCAGATGGCGCGCCACTGGCGGATCTCGCCCGTGGTCCGGCCTTGGCGGTGCGCGACCGTGGCAGCGCGCGCGGCAAGCCCGGCGACGAGGACATAGACCACGGCGCCCGCAAGGCTTGGAATCGACGGCGCTTCAAACACGGCGGCGCGAAAATCCCGTTGCCCGATAGCGCCGGGCCATTGCCCTGAACCGGTTTTCATTTTGCATTTCCGCAATCTATAGGCGGATCAGGGGTTGTTACCTAACAGTCTTTCAATGAAGCGTGAGTTGAAACATCCGAAATGGTGGTAGCGGCAAAGAAAAAGCCCGTTCGCATTCTGGCAGTCGCATCCGCCGGAGGGCATTGGGAACAACTGATGCTGCTTCGTCCGGCGCTGGATAGTGGTGCGTGCATGTTCGTGACTACCATGGAGGGTCTTCCCGAACGCGCCGCTTTGCGGAATTTCGCCATCGTGTCCGATTGCAATGCCGACAAACCGCTCCGCGCATTGCTCTGTGCCGTGCAGCTTGCGGCGATAATCGTCCGCTTTCGCCCGCAACGGGTAGTGACGACCGGGGCCATGCCGGGCCTCATCGCGATTGTTCTGGCGCGCCTGGCGGGAGCGCGCACGATGTGGATCGACAGCGTGGCGAACGCCGAACGGCTTTCCGCCGCAGGATCGCACGCAAGGCGATTTGCCCATGTCCACCTCTCGCAATGGCCGGACGTCGCATCCGCCTCGGGTTCGCGATACGAAGGCCGGATACTGTGATCTTCGGTGTGGCCGGCACGCAACTCGGTTTCCCTCGCCTGATGCGCTATTTCGAAGCGCTTGCCGTGGAGCTGGACGAGCAGGTTGTCGTGCAGACCGCCCAGCCCGGCTATGCGCCCGCCATGTTCACGGCGCGGGCGTTCATGCCGCCGGGCGAGTTCGACGCGCATGTACGCGGCGCGTCGATCGTTGTCGGCCATGCCGGGATCGGCACGATCCTGGCGGCGCGCAGGTTCGCAAGGCCGTTGGTGATCGTCCCTCGGCGCTTCGCTTTGGGAGAACATCGCAACGACCATCAAGCGGCAATGGCCCGCCAGGTGGCTGGCACGCCGGGTATCGCCGTCGCGGAAGATCTGCCTGCGCTGCGCGCGGCACTGGCCGCACGCTCTTCTCCCACCGGAAGGCACGACTTCGCGCCAGAGCGCGAACGCTTAATTCGTGCGGTAGATATGTTTATTCGATCCTGAATGGATGTATTTAGTCCGAATATAATCGTCGATTCGGATGTAATTGCGGCGGTTGCGTTCAATAAGGGGCAAGTCTAAGCGAAACCCGCATCAAGAGTTCGGGGCGCAGGGGCATGGTCAGGATTTGCCGTCTATACAAGGTCGGCGTTATTTCGGGTTCCATTGCTGCCTTGATGCTTTCGGGATGCGTTCATGTTCCCGAAGCGACGGTGGGCGGCGTCGCGGCGCAACCCGTGGCCGCGCTGGGCCAGGGCGATTATTCGGCCAGCGTGCCCGCCGATTACCCGCTCAATGCCGGCGATGCGATTTCGGTACGGGTCTTCCGTGAACCCGACCTTTCGGCCGAACAGGTAAACATAGATGCCGGTGGAGATGTTTCGCTTCCTCTGATCGGCGCGGTGAAAGCTGCGGGACTGTCCACGGATGCGTTTGCCCGGGCGGTCACGCGGCGCCTTGCGGCCGGATACCTGCGGCATCCGCAGGTTTCGGTAAACGTGCTCGACTATGGCTCGCACGTCGTGACGGTGGAAGGCGGCGTCGAAAAACCGGGGGTCTATCAATTCCGGCCCGGCGCCCGCCTGTCGGGTGCGATTGCCCTGGCAAGCGGGCCAAGCAAGGTTTCCAGGATCAGCGAGGTGGCAGTCTTCCGCAAGTCCGCGGAAGGCATGAAAGTGGCGAAGTTCGATTACGGCGCGATTCTGCAAGGGGCCATGATGGACCCCGTGCTGATGCCGCACGACAGGGTGGTTGTGGGCGTATCCGGGCTTTCGCAGTTCTGGCAGGACCTGATCAAGGCGCTGCCCACGTTCGCATTGTTCACCCGGTTCTGATCGAAGGCTGCTGAACGATGCGCAATGAAGCGTCCGCGGCGGGGTTCGATGCCGATGGCAATGGCGGCTGGATCGACCGGTATTTGCCGGCCGCGCCGGTGGATAGTGCATCGCACCACAGCGTGATCGATGCAGAGGCAATTCGCGGCTTCCTGTATCGCCAGAGGATTTTCCTGGCGAGCGCCATCGGCCTTGCCCTGTTGCTGGGCATTGCGGCCACGGTGCTGATGAAGCCGGTCTATTCCGCGTCTTCGACGGTCATCGTCGATCCGTATGGCAGGAATATCGTCGAGGGGGGCGACGTCGATCACGCCATACCGGTGAACGAGATTTTCCGGTTTCTGAAGACCACGGGCGACGTGGTGGCAAGCCGAAAGCTGGCGCTTCACGTATTCGATTCGCTCGACCGGGCGCAGCAGGCCCAAATCGCGGACAGCAAGGCTGACGATGGCAAGCCGGCAGCGATGCCGCCGGCGCGCAGGCGCGCCGAACGGCGCGACAACGGGGCCGCCGCGTTGCAGGGCAACGTCAAGGTCGAAGTCCCGATAGACAGCCGTATGCTCACCATAACCTATCGGGCGGGCAGCGCGGAACTCGCGGCGGCGGTCGCCAACGCCTATGCCGATAACCTGGTGCTGGAAGACCTGCGCGACAGCACCGAATCCAATGCCTATGCGCAAAAGTACCTGAAGGAGCAGATTGCGAAGCTGCGCAGCCGGCTTGAACAGGCCGAAGTCGCCAGGAACAGCTATGCCCGGGCGAACGGCATCGTAATAGAAGCGCCAACGGCCGGAGACGGTGGCGTGTATGGCGCGCGTCCCGAAGAAGCCAACCCGTCGATTGCGGTATCGACGCTTTCGAACGTGAACGAGACGTATGCGGCGGCCCGCGCACGGCGGATAGAGGCCCAGGGCCGGTGGGAAGCGGTTGCGCATATCCCCGCCGCGCAATTGCCCCAGGTTCAGCAGAACGCCGCAATCCAGGCGCTGGTCTCCAGCCGGTCCTCGCTTGCGGGGCAGCTTGCGGACCTCGACCAGCGCTATGGGGAAAGCCATCCCAGGATCAAGGAGATCAAGGCGCAGATCGCGGCACTCGATCGCCAGATCGCCACCGCCAGCGCCGATGTCAAAAACGGCATCCGGCTGGATTACGAAGTCGCGCGCAAGCAGGAGACGGCTCTCTCTGCCGAACTTGGCCGGGTTTCGGACGCGACGATGAACGAGCAGGACCGCCGCGTGCGATATAACCTGATGACGCGCGATGCCGCGGCCTTGCGCACACAGCTTGCGGCCCTGCTTGACCGCTACAACCAGATTTCGTCCGCCGCGAAGCTGCAGAGCAATTCGGTCAGCGTGCTGGACCGGGCCGACGTGCCTTCCGCGCCGGTTTCCCCCAGGCTTTGGAAGAACCTGCTCATCGCGCTTGTTCTGGGTGCGGGGCTGGGCGGCGGACTGGCGCTGTTGCGCGACATTTTCGACGATCGCCTGCGGCCTGCCGAAGATGTGGAACGCAAGCTGGGCGTGCCGCTGGTCGGTGTTACGCCAGACGTGCCCGAACGCGATCTGGCCGATGAAACGTCAAAGCCATACGGCAACCTGATGGAAGCCTATGCGTCGATCCGCACGACGCTTGAATCGATCCTGCCGCAGGACCGCAACGTGGTGCAGATCACCAGCAGCCAGCCTTCGGAGGGCAAGACGGTTTCCGCTGTCGCGCTTGCCCGTAAGGCGGCAATGGCAGGGCGGCGAACCTTGCTGATCGATGCCGATTTGCGCAAGCCGGCGATAGCGCGGTCGCTTGGCAGGGAGCGGCCCGAAAACGGGCTAGTCGAGGTGCTGCTTGGCCGCGCCGACCTGGCAGCATCGCTTCTGCGCGAGGAAACGCCCAACCTTTCGGTCCTGCCGGTCGGATCGATACCGCCCGATCCGGTCACCCTGTTGTCATCCGATATGCTGCGCGATCTGATCGAACGGGTGCGCCACGAATACGATCTTGTCGTGCTGGATACCTCTCCGGTGATCGGCATTGCCGACGCCGCGATCGTATCGCGCATTGCCGACAGCACGATCTTCATCGTCGAGGCAAATCGCATCCACTTCGGCCAGGCAAAGGCTTCGCTTCGCCGCCTTCGCAGCGCCGGGGCCAATATCGCAGGCGTTGTGCTTACCAGGTTCCACGCGTTGGAGGCGGGGCAGAATTACGGGTATCACTACGCCTATTACAGTTATGGCGAGGATGGGCGGTCCTGAGCCGCGCGATGATCGGGCGCGTGCGGCGGGGCGCCCGCGTGTCGTGCACGTCAGCGCGGATTTTCCCGACCCGTTCGAACCGAACAAGACGCCGGTCATCCGGTCGCTGCTGGACATAACGGCTGACGGGTTCGATCACCGCGCCGTGTCGATAAACCGGCGCAATCCGGGTGGTCCGGCCTTTGCACGTGGCCTGCTGCCTCGCGGACAGGAGACGGGAATCGCGATTTGCGAACAGTCGTTCGACTATGGCACGACGCTGCAATATGCTGCGCCGCCGCGCGGGCTGTTCCACAAGACGATGCTGCACAGGCTTGGCGACTGGTTGGCGGCAAGGCTGGCTGGCGCGCCCGGCCCGGACCTGCTTGTCGCCCACAAGTTGACGATAGAGGGCATAGCGGTACGGCGCGCGGCCACGCGGCTGAACCTGCCTTTTGCGCTTGTCATCCAGGGCAACACCGATCTCAAGATCCTTGCCGCCCGGCCCGATCTGCGCGGGGAATTCCGCAGGATTTTCCATGATGCGGCCGCCGTGCTGCCCTTTGCGCCTTGGGCCTTGCGCGGTGTGGAGGCACGGCTTGGGTGTCGCGCCGGCCCCGTCCACATGATGCCATGCCCGACCGACCTGGACCGTCCGCTGACTCCGGTGGTGGGGGATGGCACGCTGGTTTCCGCCTTTCACCTGCGCAATCTTGCGGGAAAGAACCTGGCGGGGCTGTGTTCGGCTCTCCGCCTGACGGCGCGGCAGGGGCATCGACTTCATCTGTCCGTCATCGGCGGGGGGAGCGAAGCCGACCTTGCGCAGGGCCGCGCCCTTGCCGCCGGGCTGGACGCCGTAGCCTTCGAAGGGCCGCTTGGACGCGCGGCCTTGCGTGACAGAATGCACCGCGCGACCGGCTTCGCGATGCCTTCGCACCGCGAGAGTTTCGGTCTTGTCTTCGTGGAGGCGCTTATGGCCGGCCTGCCGATAATCTATCCGTCAGGTGCCGCGGTGGACGGGTGGTTTGACGGGCTTCCCTTTGCCCTGAGGGTGGACGCCCGCGATCACCGCGCCATCGCGCGGGCCATGCTCGCTCTGGTCCGCGATGAGGCGCGATTGAAGGCGGAACTGGCCAGATGGCAGCGCAGCGACGATGCGCGGCGCTTCATGCGCCCGGCAATTGCGGACGTGTTCGGGCGCGGCTTGCGCGAAGCGATAGGGAGAGGGCGATCAGCGCAGGCTTGAATAGCCTGCCAGCCAGTCGTCCCGCCGGCGCCAGACCGCGCGCCACACGATGCGTTCCGGCCGTTCCGGAGCGATCGATGCGGCTATCCGCCGATTGGCCGCCCACAGCCAGAGGAGCATCAGCCCCAGAGGCGCGGTTCGTCTGCTCCAGTGATCGCGGATCAGCGTGGACCGGGCTTTCATGACCTTTACCACCTTGTCCTCCCGCTTTGCGGTCGATGCGCCGACAAGGTGCATGATCTGCGCATCGGGGGTGATCATCGGGCGATAGCCAAGCCGCGCCGCGCGCAGGCACATGTCCGCTTCCTCACCATACATGAAATAGCCCGGGTTGAAGCCGCCCAGCGCGCGCCAGAGGTCGCTCTTCAGCAGGAAGAAGCACCCGACCACGATGTCGACGTGCCGCACCGAATCGCGCGGCCAACCGCCGATCCCCTCGGGGTTGAAAATCGCGCTGCGCGGCAAGAGCCGCGACAGCCCCATCGCAGAGCACAGCAGGCTCCACGGCGTCATCCGGTTCCAGCACGATGCGGCGTTCAGCGATCCGTCCGGAAACACCGTGCGCCCGCCCACGATGCCCGCTTCGGGATGCGTCCTGGCAAAGGTCAGCAGGTTTTTGACCGCGTCCGGATGGGTTTCGGTATCGGGATTGAGCAGCAGCAGCCATTCGGTTCCGGCGGAAGCGGCCACCGCGTTGTTCGCGCGCGCAAAGCCGATATTTTCCGGGCTGCGGATCAGTTCGATATCCGGAAAACGGCGGGCAATCGCATCGGCCGATCCGTCGTGTGATGCGTTGTCCCACACGACAAGCCGGAAGGCCACGTCGCCCGCATTGGCAAGCAGGGTTTCAATCGCGCGCAAGGTAAGATCGCGCGTGTTGTAGTTGACCATGATGACCGTCAGTTCGGGCCTGGCACCGGGTTCGGTCATGCTCTGTCCATATTGCGCGCCCGCTGTTTGCGGCCATCCGCCGTTACCGGAAATGGCCGCATCTTCCAGGCGACCTTCGACAGGCGCGGCACCGAAATCAAGCGCCACGCCGCCGCGCACAAACAACTTTCCTACACGCGGGACGGAATGATAACGAAGTTCTTGATTTGTTTTCAATCGTGGAGGCAATATGTTGGATTACAAGAACTTTGCGGACAGCCCGATCGCGCCCGCACGCCATTGCTTCGGCATCACGCCCGACGACGCGGCATCGCTGCCTTGGCCGACCAAGGGCATCTATGTGGGGCAGGCAGGTGACATTGCGCTGCGCAGCGTGAATGCCGATGCCGACGTGGTTTTTCGCAATGTTCCGGCGGGTGTCGTGCTGGACGTGTGCGCATCGGCGGTCCGCGCGGCGGGCACTACGGCCGGTGATCTTGTGGGCATGGCCTGATGGCAGGGTTCGGATTCGGCTTTCGCGGCATGAACCGCGTCGCCGCGCACCTGGTGACGGTTGCAAGCACGCAACCGCTCCCTTCCATCTCTCCGTCCGCCGGCTGGGACGGCACGGCCGCCAGCGGTTTCGCGTCCACGCCGGCCGATCCGGCGCGCAGCACGGCCAAACCCGCGATGCGCCTGATGGTGCCGCCCTACCAGTGGTTCACGGACGAGCTTCTGGTGGGTGTCTATGCCGGGGCGAGCAATGGCGGCTCGTTGCTCGACAACATGGGCCTGGAGAAAGTCATTGTTCATTACGAGGGCGAAAGCGTGGAGATCGCTTCGCCTTCCTTCCGCTCGTTCGACGATGCCAATGGCAATCCGGTGACCTATTTCGGGTGGTGGGCGGCCCTTAAGCACGACGGGCGCAACGGCCACGCGCAGGTCTATTTCGAAGCGGTGCCCAGGGATGCGACGATGCAGCATCGCGTGATCGGGCCGTACCAGTTCAGCCCCCAGGCCCAACTGCACGATTGTTCGGTCACCGTTGCCGCCAGTGCCACGCCGGTTGCCGGAAGCGTGTTCACCAACATGACGGACGCCTACAATTACCTGCGGTCCGTCAATGCCGTGAACGGACTTATCACCGTGACCGAGGCGGGCACCTATGACCTGGGGCAGGTAACGTCCAACTGGTCGAACGGATCGTGGGTCGATGGATGGGTGAATATCGAGGCGAGCGCCCCGGTCGTATTCACCAAGCCCGCGCCTGCCGCCGATGCCGCGATGCCGTATTTCCGGCCGAACTTCGCGATCCACCTGAGGGGCGGCAACATCACGCTCGATTTCGCCCATGCGACGGAACTCTACAGGGCGGACTTCGCGAACATCCGCAACAACTGGGTGGACTGCATAAACCTCACCAACAGCAACGGGCGTTACGACCTGTTCCACAAGGCGAACCGCAATGGCCTGTTCGCCCTGTTGCGGGCGGCCACCCACGACGAGGGTGCCTGGGCAACCGAATGCGCATTCAGCAACCTGTGGAATGCGGCGGCAGGCCTCTCGCTCTCGCGCGGGTGCAGCTACGATACGATGTGGGGAGACCTGTTCAACAGTGCCAAATGCGTCGTTGGCAACCGCGTAACCGATTTCGACAGCACGATGTACCAGGTCGGCCTCAACGCCCTGACGGTGCACTATACCGGGGCGGGATCGGCCGCCACGCTCGAACGCAATGGCGATATGCTGACGGCCAGCGTGGACGGCAGCACCGTCGGCACGTTCGGCATCGTGAAAGACCTGGCCGGTTACAACGCGAACACCAATTACACCGTGCAGAACGTGGTGGACTGGCTGAACGGCCTGACCGGCTTTGCAGCGACGCTTGGCGACGACAGCAGGGCCGCGTGGATGCTCGCCCCCGATGATGGCGTGATCCCCGGCACCTGGCCTGCCGTGGACGTGAAAACCGCCGCGAAGACATTCCGCACGCGGATGGATGTCCACGCCGACTGGTGGCAGCTGCAATACGGTGCGAATGGCGAGAACATCGTTATCGCGGACAACGTCTCGAACGATGTGATCTGCCAGCTCCTGTTCGTCCAGGAGCCGGTGACGGACTGGCTGGTCGTCAACAACATCTGGCGGACCAAGGCGGTGTGGAACTACGGCGTTCGGATGGATGCGCGCGCATCCATAACCAATGCGTGCAGCCATGTGTTCATGGCGCACAACACCGTTGTCGGGCAGGTGTTCCGGTTCACCGGGGGCGGCATCTACAACGGCGATTTCGATGCCTACTGCTATGTCGCCAACAACGCTTTCACGCGGTTCGAATGGCTTTCGGCCGCAGCCGAGGATGCGGACCTCAACATCGTCAACAACCATATCGACGGCGGGACGTCCGATATGAACGGTGCCACCGGGACAACCATCGGCGGGGACGAGACAACGCTTTATGCCGATGCGGCGGCGGGCGATTTCACGCCGGCCGGGGCGCTGCTGGCCGACAAAGTGGTGCCTGTGGTCCGGTTCGATCGTTCACGAACCGAACGGGCGTCTCTGGATTCCGTGGGGGCGCTGGCATAGGCGCGGCTTACGGGGATCGGGGCCGGGCCATGCCGCAGGCGGGCACCCGGTCCCCGCTTCGGCTGCATTAACCATTGGCGTGCAGGGGGACGCGGCGGGCGAAGACCGGGCCTAGCACGGGTATCGCCACCAGCGGTTCGATGAACTCTTCAGGGAAGTGCTTCAACGAAAGGAACATCAGCGCCGCCGCCGCCGAACACAGGGCGAATGCCCCGGCGATGGCCCGTTCCCAGCTTTCGAACATCGGGGCCGCTGCCGCAGTAAACAGGACCAGCGCCGAAACCGGCATCAGGTGTCCGGCCAAAGTGCCAAGGCCCTGCTTCGCACGCCATGACAACGCGACAAAATCGACCAGCGCACGAAGACTGAAAGCGGCAGCGAAACCGTAAAGGCCGAACCGTTGCCCCAGCGCGAACAGCAGGATGCCGTAAAACGGTAGCTCCGCGATTGTCAGCGCGGCGGTAAAGCGCGGGTCGCCGCGCGCCTGAATGAAGGCGAACGGAACAGAGCCAATTGCCAGCAGCCACACACCCGGCAGGATGATGCGCGCGATGCCCACGGAACGCGGATCGAGGTGCGAACCCAGCCACAGGTGCATGAGCGGGTCCGCCAGGCAGGACAGGCCGATCACGATTACCGCGAATAGCTGTGCGATGAAGATCGTGAATGCGCGGCACTTGGCCGCCGCAAGCTGGTCCGGCAGCGCCGCCAGTCGCGGAAAAACCACGCTGACGATTGCGCTTGGCACAAGAAGCGTCCGGTAGGCGACCTGATAGGGGATGGTATAGACCGCCACTGCGATCGCGCCTGCGACGGCTCCGATAACGAAACGGTCGGAATAGATCATCAACGGGACGGCCATCGCCGTAATCATGACCCAGATGCCGAAGCGGCTGAGACGCCGCATTTCAGCCCAGCCGGGCGCGAACCGCTGACCGGCAAGGAACGTTCGCCAAACGGCGGTGCCCACGATCGCCAACCCCAGCAAGCGACCGGCAAGCGACGCCGCGATCAGCCACTCCAGGTCGTGGCCGAACGCCTTGGCCGCGATAAGCGGCAGGATCTGCAGGCCAAGGTTTCCCGCAAGGTTGCCGATGGAGACGCGCCTGAACCGTTCCACGCCGATCAACGCGCCCGTGGCGGCGCCCGTTACCGTCATCACCGGATTGCAAAGCGCCAGTGCCCACAAGGAATCGAGCAGTTCGGACCTCAGCGCGGGCGCCACTTTCATCACATTGCCGAAGAAATATGCGGCGGCCAGATATGTGACGAGGCCCATCACCAGGCCCAGCGTGATCAGGATGGCCATGCCCGACGATACGATCCGCGCCATTTTGCGGGCGCTTGCCTTGCGGTTGGACGATATGCGCTGCGCCAGCGCGCGGCCGATCCCGAAATCGGCCTGGCCGAAATATCCCAGCATGGTCCACGCGATAACCAGCGCGCCATAGCGTTCCGCGCCAATTTCCCGGATATAGAGCGGCACCGTGACAAGAGCGCTGACCAGCGGCAATACCGACGCCGTAAGCGCATAAAGGCTGTTGCGGGTAAAGCTCATCGCGCCGGAGAATGCGCGCCCGGCCTGTTCGGGACGGCAGCGGCGCGGTCCGGCATGCGCACGAGCCGCAACTGCGCCATCGAAGCGCCGATCCCGATCATGGCCATGAACCAGATGCGCGCTTCGCCGAAATAGGTGACTGTCATGCTGGAGAGCGCCAGCACGAATAGCGCGCAGTTGAATGCGAACAGCGTATCGCGGTCGGTGCCCCGGCCTTGCCCGATCGCGATGCCAAGCCGGACCATGGTGATGACAATCGCGGCCATAAGGCTTGCAGGCACAATCACCCCGTGCCGTATGCCTTCGGCCAGGAAATGCGCGTCCACGCTTGCGCTGGGAACAAGGTAAAGCGGGCGGTCGTATTCCGCGTAGCCGATGCCGAAAACGGGGTGATTTGCGATCGACTGCAAGCCGTATTGCCAGATGAGCTTGCGATAATAGCCTGTCTGCGGATCGATCGTCATGCGGATCAGGATATTGATAAGGCCCCCCTTCGATCCGAACTCGACGGCAAAAGCCGCAAGAAGGACAAACAGGATCGCGATCCACCAGCCGATCCGCCTGAACCATGACAGCGCGAAATCCGCGACATAGATGCCCGCCGATGCCAGGATCGCGATCACGCTGGCTGAACTCAGCGCGAAAAATCCCATCGATGCGGCGGCCAGTCCGGCAAATCTGGGCCATCCGCGAATGCCGCCCTTGAGATAGACGAGCAGCGTGCTTGTCAGCACCACGCCGCCCAGGATGGGATGGGAAAACGGCCCGAACGCGCGCAACAGGCCGCCCAGGCGAAACTCTTTCCGGATATGCAGATCGCCCGCGACATCGCCATTGTCGTAGGCTGGCATATGACCGAAGATGCCGGTGAACGCCGGCCTGACGATGAACTGCCGCGCAAGGCTTTCAACCATCATTTCGATCCCGGCAAGCATCAGGCCGGGAACCAGCAGGAGGAAGAGCGTCCTGACATCGCCCGGCGTGCGCAAACCGGCGCGGGCGATGAAATAGGGGAAGGCGAAATCCACGATATTGCCCGAAGCGCGGACAAACCCCGTCCCGCTTCCATAAACGTGCATGAAAGAGACCGCCATCCACACGGAGGCGAGGAGGATCAGGCCATCGGCAATGTCGAAGCGCAACCGGCGGCTGGCAAAGCCCCAGGCCGGATACCACGAAAGCAGGATCGACAGCAGGCGATAGACGGGCAGGTTTATGCCGAACACATAGAAGTGCACTTCGGGCGGAAACAGCAGGAAGGAATAGATCAGGGCCAGCAAGGGCAGCAGGTGCAGAACCTCGCCCCGGCGGGAAATGCCGATGCGGACCGGGCCGGGCATCCGCCCCTCCGGCACGGGATCTGCAATGGGAATCGTCACCGGTGTCAGGGCCTGCAAATCATGCCAACTCGATGCCTGTATGGCGACCTGTGGAGCCGCGATCTGCGCCGGGAGACGGGGCATTCCAAGCGCATTTTGGTTCGATGTGGATGGCTTTCCCGCTCCGTCCGGTGGCCCGGACCGTCACGGCCACACGGCATGAAGCTTGATGCGCCGGCCGATTGACGCGCGCTGTTCGTGCTTATGCCTGTTCATAACCGGCCGTCCTGGCAACCTGAACCGCATCCGCGCCCAATGTGTCCGGACGCTCGCTTGTATGCCTGCGGCGCCACCTTGCGCGCCAAAGCGGCACGGGACTGCGCGAAAGCGCGCAGATCGTGGTCTGTATGGGCAACCGGTCCCGCCACTTGTGCCGGGCATAGCGATAGGCCTTCAGGTATCCGCCGCCCAGTGAGGCGATCGGGCGATTGTTATGAACGACAGGCAGTTCGATGGCCCAACTGCCGCCGCCCATGTCGCGCGCCGTCTGCACAAGGTCGGTGCCGTAAAGGTGAAAATGCGGCAGTGCCTCGTCGAACCGGAATCCCTCCCGTCGCCGCAGGATCAGCAGCAGTTCGTCAAACGAATCCACGGCGGCGGGCGCAAAGCCGGGGGTGCCCAGCTCCGTTCCCATCGTCACGTCCCACACGCGCCCCACGTGCACGCCATCGGGCCTGACGCCGTATGGACCGGCAACCATCCAGTCTGGATGAACATCGGTCAGACGATTGAGGCAATCGACTGCGCGGTCCAGCCAACCCCGTGGCAGGTACACGTCCTGGTGCACAAACAGGCAGATCCGCGCATCCGTGCGGTCGAGGCCGCAGTTGTACGCGGAGGACATGCTCACGGCGCCCTTGATCGTCACCAGCGGCAGCCGCCCGGATGCGATATCGGGCGAAAGGCAAAGGCAGGCTTCCAGAACGGATTCGTTGTCTATGGCGGCGATTGCCACGAAATCATCGGACGTAAACATTGCAACTTCCACGATGGGGACGGGCTTCGTGCGCGGGGGTTGCCGGTAATGGCCAGTCGGGCGGCAAGGCGGCCCGGCGCGATGGTTTGTCGGGCATGGTCACGTTGCCAGCAGCGGCCCCCACCAGGCTTCGTTATCCAGATACCAGCGCAGCGTGCCGGCAAGGCCGCGCGCGAAATCGCGCTGCGGGGCATAGCCGATTTCGGCGCGCGCCTTTCGCGCGTCGATCGCATATCGGCGATCGTGCCCCTTGCGGTCTTCCACGAAGGTCTTGAGGGCGTCGGTCTTGCCGCCATGCGCGGCGGGCGAGCGGGGAAAGCGGTCCGCCAGCCCGTCGATCTCTGCAAAGGCGCGGTCCACCGCGGCGCATATGCGGTCGATCACCGCAAGGTTGGGCAATTCCTCGCCCCCGCCGATGTTGTAGGTTTCGCCCGGCCTGCCGCGCTCCAGCGCCGCTTCGATCCCGCGGCAATGGTCTTCCACGTGCAGCCAGTCCCGCACGTTCAGGCCGTCGCCATAGATGGGCAATGGTTTGCCCGACAGCGCGTTCAACAGGAAAAGCGGGATCAGCTTTTCGGGATACTGATAAGGACCATAGTTGTTTGAACAGTTGGTGGTCGTCACTTCCAGCGCGAAGGTGCGGTGCCATGCGCGCACAAGGTGGTCCGACGATGCCTTTGCCGCCGCATAGGGGGAGTTGGGCGAATAGCGGCTCGTTTCGCTGAACGGCGCATCGCCGGGGCCAAGCGATCCGTAAACCTCGTCGGTCGAAATGTGGTGGAACCGGTGCGGTTTGCCGCTGCCTTCGTCCAGCCACACCGTGCGCGCGGCCTCCAGCAGGCTTTGCGTTCCGACGATGTTGGTGCCGATGAAGGCGTCCGGCGCGCCGATGGACCGGTCGACATGGCTCTCGGCCGCGAAATGGACGATGGTGGCGATGTGGCGTTCGCGCAGCAGGCGTTCCACCAGAGCGGTGTCGCGGATATCGCCGACGACCAGGTCCGCCTGTTCCACCCCCGCGATCGTGGCCGCATTTCCCGCATACGTGAGCGAATCGAGCACCACGATCGCATCGTCAGGGTGTTGCCGCGCCCAATAATGGACGAAGTTGCCGCCGATGAATCCCGCACCGCCGGTCACAAGCAGGTCAGCCAATCGCCTTTTCCTCTTCCAGCATCTTGCGCAGGTTCTCTTGCCAGTGAACGGCGCTTTCGCCCAGCAGGTCGCGTGTGCGGCTGCAATCGAGCACCGAGAAGGCGGGCCGCGCCGCGGGTGCGGGGTAATCGTTGCTCGCTATCGGAATAATCGGCACGCGCCGGTTGAGCATCCCCAGCGCCAGCGCCTGTTCCCGGATCGCAACGGCAAAGTCGTACCAGCTGGCAAGGCCCGCGTCGCAGTGGTGGAACACGCCGGTGGCGCCCTTGCCGCATAGCGCAAGGATAACGCGCGCAAGGCCAGGCGCCCAGGTCGGCGCGCCGGTCTGGTCCGCGACGACGCGAACCTCTTCGCGCGTGCGCATCAGGTGCAGCATCGTGCGCACGAAGTTCCGACCGCCCGCGCAATAGAGCCACGCCGTCCGCACGATCAGCGCATCGGAGCCGGCCGCGTCCTCTCCTGCCGCCTTGGTGCGGCCGTATGCGGAAATGGGCGCGCGTTCGTCGTCCGGACGATAGGCGCGCTGCGATGCGCCATCGAACACGAAATCGGTGGATACGTGGACCAGCCTGCCGCCGGTTTCGCGCAGCGTTTCGGCCATGATGCCGACAGCGGCGGCATTGACGGACAGCGCGGTTTCCTCGTCGCTTTCGGCCTTGTCGACCGCGGTATAGGCGGCGGCGTTCAGCAACAGGCCGGGCCGCGCGGCCAGCACCGCCGCGCGCACGGCATCGCCATCGGCAAGGTCCAGCCCGTCGCGGCCGGGGGCGACGATCTCCCATCCGGCGGGCGCCTGCGAGACGAGCGCCCTGCCAAGCTGGCCCGATGCACCGGTAATCAGCACTCTCACGCGAAAGTCTCTGCCTGCGCCAGCGTCACGCCTGCCGCGTCCTTCGCGGAGAGGCGCGGTTTGATACCGTGCAGCGGCCATTCGATGCCCACGTCGGGATCGTCCCACGCCAGGCTGTGTTCGTTCTGCGGCGCATAGGGGGCGGTGCATTTGTAGAGGACATCCGTATCGTCCTCCAGCGCAAGAAAACCGTGGGCGAAGCCTTCGGGCACCCAGAACATCCGCTTGTTCGCGGCGGTAAGGTCCACGCCCGTCCACTTGCCGAACGTGGGCGACGACCGCCGCAGGTCCACCGCAACGTCGAACACCGCGCCGTGCACCACGCGCACCAGCTTGCCCTGTGCCCCCGGCATCTGGAAATGCAGTCCGCGCAGCACGCCTTTTTGCGACCGGCTGTGGTTGTCCTGCACGAATTGCGCGTCCAGCCCCGCCTTGCGGAAGGCGGCGGCATTCCAGCTTTCCATGAAGAAGCCGCGTGCGTCGCCGAACACCTGCGGTTCAATCAGCAGCGGGCCGGGAATGCCGCATTCGGCAATGGTCGGGCCTAAGACAGTCAAACCGCGCGCTCCGTGCCGAGAAGCGAAAGCAGGTATTCGCCATAGCCCGACTTGCGCAGCGGACCGGCAATCCGTTCAAGGTCGGCATCGTCGATGAAGCCCTGCCGCCATGCGATCTCTTCTGGGCAGGCGATTTTCAGGCCCTGACGCTCCTCGGTAATCTTCACATAGGTTCCGGCATCGAGCAGCGAGGCATGCGTGCCGGTGTCCAGCCAGGCGAAACCGCGCCCCATGATTTCGACCGAGAGCAGCCCTTCATCCATGTAGAGCCGGTTGAGATCGGTAATCTCCAGCTCTCCGCGCGGCGATGGCGTCAGGCTGCGCGCGCGCTCCACCACGGTTTCATCGTAGAAATAAAGGCCGGTCACCGCATGGCTGGACCGTGGGCGGGCGGGCTTTTCCTCTATGGATATGGCCCGGCCGCGCGCGTCGAAATCGACCACGCCATAGGCTTCGGGATTGTTCACCCGGTAGGCGAAAACGCTGGCGCCGCGTTCGCGCGCGCTCGCGCTTTGCAGGACATCGGGAAGGCCGTGCCCGTAAAAGATGTTGTCGCCCAGCACCAGCGCGCTGGGTCTGCCGGAAACGAAATCCGCGCCAAGAAGGTAAGCCTGCGCCAATCCGTCCGGACGGGGCTGGACGGCATAGGAAAAGGCCATCCCCCATTGCGAACCGTCGCCCAGAACGCGGTGGAACTGTGCGGCATCGTCGGGCGTGGTGATGATCAGGACATCGCGGATGCCCGCGAGCATAAGGGTGCTGAGCGGGTAATAGATCATCGGTTTGTCGAACACCGGCACAAGCTGTTTCGACAGGCCGTGCGTTACCGGGTAAAGGCGCGTCCCCGATCCTCCGGCCAGCACGATCCCCTTCCGGGTACGGTCAATCACAGTCCCGGCCACTCCGCCTTTCATACCCGTTCGGCGATGGTCGATGGCACAGCGCGGCCACCGGGCAAACTTCAACAAAGCCCATAACGGTTGGCATGTCGTGCGGGTTTGCGGGCCGCGATCCGCGCCTTGCGGCAATCGAGTGCTTCGGGCATTCGGGAAACGATAACCGACGGGAAGCACACAATGAAAAGCCGGCTGCCGGCAAGGCATCGTGACCGCGACTGATGGCAGGTTTCGATGCGATGGACGATTTTCTTGGAGCGGCGCTGCGCGACGAAGGCGCGGCCTGGCCCGATGCATGGCGAGAGCCGCACATCCTGCCGGAAATCGCCGCGCGCATAAGGTTCCACGGCATCGCCCCCCTTCTTGCCGAACGGATTGCCGATGGGCGGGACTGGCCCCCGGCCATCGCGTCGGGCATCCGGGAGGAGGCGCGCCTTCAGGCCTTCTGGGAAGATTCGCACGCCGGCGCGGTCAGGGCGCTGCTGAAACGGCTTTCCGCATCGGGTGTCGAGGCACTCGCGATGAAGGGCACCGCGCTCGCCTATTCGGTTTACACCGAGCCGGGTGAGCGGCGCCGGGGCGATACCGACCTGCTGGTGCGAGAGCGCGATCTGGCCCTTGCGCGTTCGGCCTTGCGCGCGGCGGGGTTTGCCGCATCCGATCCGGTTATCGGCCTGTTGTTCCAGGAAAGCTGGCGGCTCGATACCGGGATGGGCTTCGTCCACACGATCGACCTGCACTGGCGCGTCGTCGATGCGCCTGCCTTGCACGCGGCGGTGGATACGGAGGAATGTTTTGCGCGGGCCGTGTCCCTGCCGCGCCTGTGCGCGGAAGCGCGGGCGGTGGACCCGGTGCTGACCTTCGTCCAGTGCTGCATAAACCAGTCGTTGCACACCGCGCAGGGTTTCGGCGTGGGAGAAGACAGGGTCTTCGGCGGAAACCGGCTCGGCTGGGCGCGCGACAACGATCTGCTGCTGCGCACCTTTTCGGACGGCGAATGGCGCGACCTGTTGCGGATATGCGGGGCGCGCGGGCTTGGCCCGGCCTGCCTTTCGGGCATCCGGCTGGCCCGTCGCCATTTCGCCACGCCACTGCCCGCAAGCCCGATCGAAACGCTGGCGGCAATGCCGGCGGATGGGGCCGCCGCGCGTTACCTGCGGCAGACCGGCAAGGCGGGGCGGTTCCTTTGCAATCTGGGCCAATGTGTGGGGCTTCGCCGCAAGGCGGGCTTCGCGGCCAGCTATCTTTTTCCCGATCGGCCGCGATTGCGCCCGCTGTTTCCGCAAAGCGAAAACGTGCCGCTTTTCGTCCTGCAGGCCCGCCGCCTCGCCAACATCGCGGCACGGCGTGCAAGGCGGCTTTTCGCATGAACCAGCTGCGCTTCCTGCTTGCCCGCGCCGCGCCTTATCGCACGGACCTGCTGCTTATCGGCATCGTGACCGTGCTGGGTTCGCTCTCCACGCTGGCGATACCGTGGCTTGCCGGGCACCTGCTTGGCGGCGTGGTGGCCGAAAGCGGCGGGGTTGGGGCCGTGGTCGCGCTGTTGCTGGCCGCGCTGGCGACTACCACCGCGCTGAACGTTGCGGCTGCCATCCTGTCGGCCGTGGCGTCCGCCCGGATTCTTGCCGACTTGCGCCGGGATGTCCATGCGCACGTCGTCGCGCTGCCGACGGGATTCCACGATCGCAGCCGCCAGGGCGACCTGCTGGCGCTTATGACCTATGAGGTCGCCAGCCTCAGCCAGTTCCTTGCCGCGACGCTCGCCACTGCGCCGTCGATGCTGCTTACCGCAGGCGGGGCGGTGGTGCTTCTGTTCGTGATCGATCCTGTGGCGGCGCTGGCGATTCCCGTCCTCGTCCCCGCCTTCTACGTGCTGCTCAAGCTGGTCGGGCGCCGCCTGCGGTGGCTTTCGCGCGCGACGCGAAAGGCAGAGGCGATGCTGTTCGCCGAAGCCGAAAGCCACCTTGAGATATTGCCTGCCATCAAGGCTTTCGCCGCCGAGGACCGGCAGCAGGCCGCATACGATGCGCGGGTTGAGCGCGCGCGCCGTGCAAGCGTGGCGCAATCGCGCATCGACGCGGTGATCGGGCCGTCGATCGGGCTGGTGGCGGCGATTGCGGCAATTGCGGTCCTGGTGCTGGCGGGGCGGCAACTCGGCTCTGGCCAGGGCAATCCGTCGCAGGTGTTTAGCTTCCTGCTCTACGCCGCGCTGCTGACCCGGCCGATCGGCGCGCTTGCAGATGTCTACGGCCGATACCAGATCGCGCGCGGATCGCTTTCGCGCCTGCAGGCGGTGCTGCGCGAAAGGGCGGAGCCGGGGTTGAGCGCCACGGGTGAGCCCGGCCCCGTCCGCGGAGAGATTGCTTTCGAAGACGTGCATTTTGCCTATCCGGGGCGACCGAAGACGCTTGCGGGGGCCAGCTTCCGCGTCGCCGCCGGTGAAACCGTTGCCCTGGTCGGCGAAAACGGGGCGGGAAAGTCCACGCTGATCAGCCTGTTGATGCGGTTCTATGAACCGGGGGCCGGGCGGATAATGCTGGACGGGATGGATATTGCGGCGATGCACGTGCAGTCCTTGCGCCGCCAACTGGGACTGGTTCCCCAGCGCGCGCTGCTGTTCAACGGATCGATCCGCGAAAACATCGCCTTCGGCCTGAAAGACGCAAGTGACGATCAGGTTGCGCAGGCCGCACGCATGGCGCAGGCGACAGATTTCATTTCCGCGCTGCCTAAAGGGTTGGCCACGCAGATCGGCGATCACGGCGTCAGGCTTTCGGGCGGGCAGCGCCAGCGGATCGCACTGGCGCGCGCGCTTGTCGCCGATCCGCCAGTGCTGATCCTGGACGAGGCGACCGCGATGTACGATCTGGATGGGGAGGCGGCCTTCGTCGAATCCTGCCGGAGCGCGCTGAAGGGCCGCACGGTGCTGATCATCACGCACAGGCCGGCCAGCCTGGCGCTTGCCGACCGCGTCCTGTCCGTCGAAAGCGGGCAGGTGCGTGACCTTGCGGATGCCCCGCGCGCCGCGCCGCGCGACGGCTGAATCCAGCCGCGCGCTACGCCGCGCGCACCAGCAGGCCGCGTTCAAGCATGGCGCTGGCAAGGTCGTGGATGTCGCGCTCCGCCTCCGCGCGCCCAACATCGAATTCCGCCATGATCGCATCGCGGATTTCGTCCAGCGAGCACGCGTCCTCGCGGACAAGGTGCCATATACGGGTGCCGACCGCGTTCAGGCCGAAATAGGTGCCGCTTGCCAGGTTGAGCAGGATGAACTCCCCGCCCACCTCGCGCGATACGATATCGCAGGAGACAGCGAACCTTTCGGACGGATCGATGGTCATGGTTTCTCCTCGCCAAGGCATTGTATAACCGTTGCGGTGATGGAAGGCAGTAAATCATACCGCCTTGGATAATCGAGCGTGTGGCATTGCACCGCTTCCGAAAGGCTTGCGATGCGATCGAAATGCCTGCGCAGCCGCTTGCGATCCTCCACGTCCAGTATGAAGGCGTGTTGCATCAACTGCACCATTGCCTCTGCCGGGGCGAGCTTGCGCAGCGTAACGCGGGTTGCCGTGCCGGGGCCGAGAAGGAAGATGCCCGCCAGCCGGGCGTCCCGATCGGAAAAGGGAAGGCACCCGCTGGCCGCCATTTCCTGTTTCCTCCTTTGGTTCCCCCTGTCGCTTGCCTCGTCGCGCAGAAAGGCCGCGCTGTCGCGAAACAGCCGCAGGACCGGCCGGCCGGGCCTTACATGATAGCCGTCTTCCCGCTGGTCCAGCGACAACACGTCTTCGGTCAGGAACGGAAAGCCTGCCTTGGCGAACCCGGCGGCCAGCGTCGTCTTGCCGCGCCGCGATACGCCCATGAAGGCAACCGCCCGGCCCCCGATCCTTACCGCGCTGCCGTGCAGGTTCAGCGCACCAAGGTGATTGCCCACCACGGGCACGACCGCGTTGTGGAATAACGTTTCGGTTTCGCCGCGCTTTGCCGGGCTTGCGGGAAATGCGCGAATTTCGCTGCCTGCGATATCGATCTCGAAATCGGCCTGTCCGGGAAAGCGCAGCAGGTATCCGTAATCGCGGCGATGGAACAGCGCAGCACAGTCGCCGCCAGGGGCGATCCATCTGTCGTAAGGGGCGTCTGCCAGCGGTTGCTGAACACGTGGCTGGTGCTGCACGAACCCGTTCAACATCGCGTGTCTTGCGCCGGTGCATCGACAAGGCTGCGCCGGAAATCGGGCCTGCGCGGAAACAGGCCCGGTGTTACGCGGGGAAGGGCGGCTTGCACCGTCCCGCGCCTTGATGCCGGCTTTCCCGGTCGATCACTTGGGGCCGCGTTTCGCGACGTTGCCATCGCCCAGATCGCCCGAACTGCCGCCGGTAAGGTTGCGCACCGATCCGAACACCGTCAGTTCGGGCCGGACATAGCGCGACCTGGTGTTTTGCCCGTCGTTCTGCTTGCGGGGAGTCATTATTCCTAATCCTTCACCGAAACGGATGTATTTGAATAGAAAGCGGAACTTGCGAATAGTCCCCATATCTCCCAGATCGAACTATCGTCAATCTCGGTGCTGCAATATTCGTCAAGAAGACGGTCTATTCCGGACTGGTTTACCAGTTGGCCGAAGCGTGCATCGTCCACCGTCCGGCATTGTAGCCGGATGGCATCGAAATGTCGGTGGAACGTCCCGTCGAAATAGGCCTTCGACGTGCGGTTGACGATTTCGGCGGGAAGGATGCCTCGCAGCGACTGCCTGTGCGTGAACTTGCGCAGACCGCCGCGCAACCGGGTGTGTTCGGGCGTCGTGGCGCTGAATTCCATGAACCTGCGCGAAAGCATCGGCTGCCTGCCTTCCGCGCCGCATCTGGCGAACTGGCGCGCCATGATTTCGTTGGCCAGCACGTTGAACGGCGATTTGACCGTGGCAAGCTTGTAGCGCAGGTGTTCAGGCGCGGCGGCCAGCTTGCGTTCATAGCGTTCGCGGCGGTGGGTCAGGTTTTCCCTGGCGGCCTTTGACAGCCAGAAGTGCGTTTGCAGCGGGCGAACCGGCCTTGCCCCGCCCAGCGGGCGCAGCGCCATGCGCACCCGCCGCGGAAGCAATTGCGCGATGCCGCGCCGCAGGAACAACTCCGCCGTGCGGCGCGCGCCAAGGTTCCGCGCATCGCAGCGCAGGCTTCTGGCAAGCCCGGCCCAGTCTCCCATGACAAGATGTTCGCGGTAATAGCGGGTATTGCCGTCAAGCCAGTTGTCGCCGCCGCTTCCCGAAACGATCACCCTGCTTCCGCCTTCCACGGCGGCCCTTGCAAGGCCGATGGCCATCGGGCCGTTGGGATAGACGGGAAAATCGCAGTCGATCCGGGCCTGGTCCAGGAACCATTGCAGCGGCGGCTGGAACAGCGATTGTCTGGCGACAGTGCGGCCCAGGTGCCGTTCGACGGCCTCGACAAATTCCAGTTCGTCCGCCCCGCTGCCCGTCGGGCCTGCCAGGGTAAGGCCGGCAATGCCCGGCGCGGGAAGCGCGCCCGCCTTCAAAAGCCTGTCCGCAACGCAGAACAGCGATGAGGAATCGAGCCCGCCGCTCACTTCGAAGGCTAGGGCGCCGTTGCTGCGCGCCGCGCGTCGCACGCAATCGAACAGCACCGCCCGGTAATGTTCGGCATAGTCCTCGTCGCGTTTGTAAGTCACGCGCAGGTCGAGCGGGATCGTCCAGTATTCCTCTGTCGTCAGTTTTCCGCCACCAGGCCGATCCCCCGAAAAGCGCAGGCTGTGGGCGGGTTCGAGCCGCATCAGGCCCGACCACACGGTTTCGTCGGACGTGTACCAGGCATCGGCCAGGATTTCGGTGATGAAACCGGGGTTCGGTTCCGGCTGGCGCGGCAGCGCGGCGATGATCGCGGCCATGTCGGACGCGACAAGCAGGCAACCGTCCGCATGATGGTAATAAAGCGGGCGCAACCCGTCGTGATCGCGCGCGCAAAATGCCTCCCGGCGCCGTGCATCCCAGATCACGAAAGCGAATTCGCCGTCGATGTGGCGCGGACAATCCGTCCCCCATCGCTCATAGGCGCGCAGCACCAGTTCAGCATCCGAAGGGGAGCGCAAGCGTGCGCCGCAATCGCGCAGTTCGCCGCGCAGTTCGTCACGGTTGGCAAGGTATCCGTCTATCGCAAGGACGACACTGGAATCCTCGTTACCCAGCGGTTGGTATTCGGTGAGCGATTCGGGCGTGGTCCGCATCATGCAATGGCCAATCGCGGCGCCGCCGGCGACATGATGCGCGATCCCGTCCGGCCCGCGATAGGCCATCGCGCCCGTCATCGCCCCGATCGTGGCACGTCCGGCGTCGCCGCCGTCCACCCGGATGACTGCCGCGATCCCGCTCAACGCGCGGTCCCCGGACCGGATGGCGCAACAGGCGTGGCACCGGCCGTGGGCGCGTGCGGCACCGGCGCGGGGCTTGCTCCGGACAGCGAAAGCGCGAATGAAGGCGGGCATGGGCATCCCCGCGACCTGGACCGATGCGGACGGAAACGCGCGCTGGCGGGCCGCCGCTTCGCCGCGCTTCTGGCTGGCGGCAGGACGTGCGCTGCTCGAACTTCTGCGCGCGCGGATCGCGCTATCGCGCCTTGACGTGGCCGATATCGAACGCCTGAACGATGCGTCCGCGCGCAAGGGGAGGCAGGCCGGGCAGGGCGGCCGGGCGGATGCGCAAGTCGCGAACCTTGTCGGCTTCGTCGTGCCGCGCATCGCGCGCCGCGTTCCGTGGCGGTCCGATTGCCTGGTGCAGGCGATGGCTGCACGGCGATGGATGCTGTCACGCGGAATCGCCACGCGGATAGCCATCGGGGTCGACAAGCCGGCGCCGGGCGATTTCGAATCGCATGCCTGGTTGCTGCATGGAGACGCGATCGTGACCGGCGGAGACATCCGCCGCTATCACCCGATGGTCGGGCATGCGCCTGCCGACGATCCCGGTGCCGGCGATCCCGGTGCCGCCGGGCAACGCGGGACGAGGTGCGATCCGGCGGACTGACGGACTTCACCGGCGTCTGGTGCCGCGTCGTCCGGGGGCTCCCCGCCTTGCCACGATCGGGGCAAACCGCCTGTGTCGGATCAATCATTTATTGCATTTTTCATGTAATGGCGGATATCAATATGCCGGTATTATATTGAAGCAGGATCGTCTTCGGCAGGAAATTAATGCCATTTCGGATGAAATTTGCGGGATCTGGAGATTTCTACATGAATTTTACGCACCTGATGGCAATTGCGGCGGCTGGCTGCCTCGCCATTGCCCCCGTCGCTGCCGAGGCCGGCACACGTGCGAGTGCGTTTTCAGGCCATGCTTCCTTTTCCGCGCAGCCCGCGCCTTCGGGTACGTCCGGCAACCAGTCTCCGGCCGTGCGCAGCAATTCCTCGCGCGACGATGGCGATGATGGCGCCGCTTATGATGACGACGATGGCCTGGGCTATGTCGTGAAGCATCATCGCCGCTTCCCCTACTGGGCGCTCGCCGCCATTGCGCTCGGCGCGCTGGGAATAGGTCTTACCGCGTCATCCCAGTCGAACGGCTGAGCCCAACGGTTGATCGCGCGGACCGGTCGATTGCGTTGATCCCCGGCGAGCGTCCGCGCGTGCAAGCGCCCGCCAGCGCGGCGCGAGATGTAACGGCGCTTGCGATTTTGGCCCTTCTGGCGGGCGGCGGCGGCGCTGCATACGGGCTGGTCAACCTTGCCATCCAGCTTGCGGCGCTGCTGGTGCTGGCGATGAACGGGCGGGCCGTCGCCGCTTTCTTTACGAGCGCCCCCAGGCCTCTGGTCGCGCTTTGCGCGGCGTCGCTGGCATTGCCGCTGGTGCAACTGGTTCCGCTTCCTCCCGCGGTGTGGAGCGCGCTACCGGGGCGCGACCTCGTCAGTGCATCGCTCCGGGCAGCGACACCCGGGGCTGCGGGCAGCGCGGGCTGGTTCCACTGGACGGTCGATTCCGCGCGCACGACGGTCGCTTTCGCGGGACTGCTGGCGCCTTTCACGGTGATCGCGGTGGGCTGGGGCCTGCACCGGCGCGATCTGGCGCGGCTCGCTTGGATGGTGGTCGCGCTGGGCATGGTCGATCTTGTGGTCGGGGCCGTGCAGGTCGTGTCGGACGCCGGCGTGCCCTATCCGGAAAACCCGATGCCGGGCGTTCTTTTCGGAACGTTCGCCAACCGCAATTCAACGGGGTTGCTGCTCGATTGCGCGATCGTGCTGCTTTCGGTTCTGCCCGCCGGGGCGCTTGCGAAGGGCGGCAGGCTGGCCATCGGCGCCATGCTCGCGCTCGGCGTGGTGCTGACCCAGTCACGTTCCGCCATGGCACTGCTGGTCGCGGTTGTGGTTTTCGCCGGGCTTTCGAACGTGGTCTTGGGCAACAATGGTAATGCGCCAACGCAGCTGCGCCCGAAACGGGTGGCGGCCATCGCGGCGGGCATCGTGGTGGCGGCCGCAGGTTTGGGCGCGATGAGCCAGGCCGCCGGGCTGTTCGAAGGCACGCGGATAGAGACCAGCCTTGCCCGCTTTCACGGCGCGGCATCCCATCCGCGCGCCGCGATCTGGGAAGACGGCGCGTTCGTGGCCCGTCGCTATTGGCCGGTTGGCGTGGGCATGGGCAACTTCGACGATGTTTTCCAGATCGACGAATCGCTGGAAACGCTCAAGCCGCGCGTCGCCGGACGCGCGCACAACGATTACCTTGAAATCGCGATCGAAGCAGGGGCTTTCGGGCTGGCGCTGGTGGCGTCGTGGATGGCCTTCCTGCTGCTCGCGGTATGGAAAGCGCGATTTTCGATAGAGCGCCGGATGGCCTGGACCGGGGCGGCGGTGCTGGGGGCGATCGCCGCGCAATCGCTGCTGGATTATCCCTTGCGCAACCAGACGATGCTTTGCGTGGCGGCAATTGCCGTGCTGCTGCTTTTGCGCATGGGAGCCACGCCCCGCAATAAAAGCGGTCCGACATGATCCGTGCGGCGTGGATCGCGATGCTCGCCGCAATCGCCGTTGTCGTTACCGGCTTTGAGCTGGACCGGCAGGCGCGGTTCGATGACGCCTTCGTGCGCTTCGTGCCCGCGCCGTTCCGCACTTTCGCGCTGCAGAGGAAAGTCCTCGCCGAAGTGCGGGAGGATGATGCCGATGCCGCGCTGGCCGATGCGATTTCGCTGGTCAGGCGCCGCCCCATGCCGGCGCAGGGGTTGACGCTGCTCGCCATGGCGCGCGCGCGGCAGGGGGAAGGGGCCGTCGCGCGCGATACCGTCCTTCTGGCCGGGACGCGCGGCTGGCGGTCGCTGGGCGCGCAAGTCGCCGTTTTCGGGATGGCGCTGGATGCGGGGGACCATGACGCGGCGGCCAGCCGGCTCGCGGCCCTGTGGGTGCTCGATCCCGACCGCGCCCGACCGGTTTCGCTGACCGCGCAACTGATCGCGTCACCAGAAGGCCGCATGGCCTTCGCGCAGGTGCTTGCGCGCGGCAAGCGTTGGCCGGACGGCGCGATCCGCGCCTTGCATGGCCACGTGCCGCCGGGCGAACTGGCGGATCTTGTGGGCCAGGCGATCGCGGCGGGCGCCCTGTTCGATTGCGGCGCGCTTGCCGCGTCGGGTTATGACGCAGCGGGACAGCGCCCGGTGAAATGCGCAAGCGATTGATGTCGCGAGACGGACGTGCGGTATCGATTGGAAAGTGCCGTTTGCAGGCCGGCATTGGGTGAATCCCCACGCCGCCTAGAACGCGCGATCGTGAACGATAACCTTCATCGTCGCGGCGACGATCCGCAGGTCGCGCCAGATGGTCCATCCGTCCAGGTATTCGAGATCGGCCTGAAGGCGGTCCGCAAGATCGGTTTCGCTCTCCGTCGCGCCGCGCAGCCCGCGGATCTGCGCCAGTCCGGTCAGTCCGGGTTTTAGCGAGTGGCGCAGCCAATACCGCTGGTCCACTTCCCAGAATTTCTTTTCGCCGGCCGTCGATCCGATGGCGTGCGGACGCGGGCCGACAATGCTCATCTCACCGCGCAGCACGTTGAACAGTTGCGGCAGTTCGTCGATGCTGGTGCGGCGGATGAACGCGCCGATCCGCGTGATCCTGTCATCGTCCCGGCTGGCCGACCGCGCGCCTTCGGTATCGAGCCGTTCGACCCGCATCGAGCGGAACTTGAAGATCGGGAAGAAGCAGTTGTTCCGCCCGGTGCGCAACTGGACGAAGAACGCCGGGCCGCCATCCTCGATCCGGATCAGCGCGGCCACGATCAGCAACAGCGGCGAAAGCGCCAGCAAGGCCGCGGCGGCAAGCACGATGTCGAATACGCGCTTGGTGGCGCGCGCCTGCATCCCAAGCGGCCCGCTGGAAACCACAAGCGTTCCGTAATCGGCGCCGCGCCGCGCGCCCAATGCGCCCAGCGCCAACACATCGGGCTCAACGATTTCGCCCTGCACGTTGGCGCACTTGAACACCAGCGCCCAGTCCCCGCGCCGATGCGCGGGGCAGGTTACCAGCACGCGGTCCATGTTGGCCATGAACAGGCCGATCCGGTTCAGCATGTGCGGATCGTGCAGGTTCGGCGCCAGCTTGTGCCGGCGGGCATCGACGTGGAAGGCATGGGGAACGCGAATGGCCTGCCCCCCGTCGTTCAGCACCAGCATGTTGGCCGCCGTGGCGCCCACGCGCGCCGTCACGATCCTGCGGAACCACACGCGCGACTGCGCCAGAAGCACGGCCGACGCGCCAAGGCCCAGCGCGAAAGTCGCGCGTGAGAACGCCACCGATGCCTTGGCGAAAAACAGCGTGACGAGAGCGAACATGGCCGCCGCCAACAGCGCAAGCAGCGCGCGCGACTGGCCGATGCGCAACCGGGTAAGCGCGGCCACCGAATAGGTACGCAGGCCGATTGCGGCGGTCCAGTACAGCGGCAAAAGCAGTTGGGCCTGCAACATTGCGGCATTCGCAAGGGGATCGCCGAAATAGAGCAGTCCCGTGACCGCGAAGGCGGCGGCGATCATCGCTCCATCGATCAGGATCTGGAGCAGGTAAAGCTGAAGCCGCCTGCGTTCCAGCGATGGGGCAAGCGGAAGCACAAGGCGTTCCCGCAATGCCGGACCGGATTCAACCTCAGACAGGGTATCAGGGGCGGGCAGGGCATCTTCGGCAGGTCCGGCACTGGCCGACGCGCAGTCCGCCCCTGCCGGTTCGCTGTCCGGAAACGGAAGTCTTGCGGGTTGCAGCCATTGCCCGGCCGCCTCTTCCATTCGCAACGCCTTCTCCGCGACCGTTATTCTTGCGTTGACTGCGTTTCTATAATGGTCGTGCGGCTAAGTAAAAGAACGTAACGCCAATTAATTGGCCTATAATGGACCTGTTTCGCGACTTTCTCTTGGACGCAGGGCTTTATCGTGCGGCGGCGCGCGCGATTTCAGCCAACCCCTGCGCCAGCAGAAGCTCCCCGTTCCTGTTGTCCGCCATCAGGCCGCGATGGAGCGTTACCAGCCGGTCCACCAGCCGTTCCAGCTTGCGCCCGCGCCAGCGCCGCAACTGGTTTTCAAGGTCGCGCTTGTCGCGGAAGAACACCCGTTCCTGCTCAAGAAAAGCGGCAATGTCCGTGCGTCGCCCCAGCTTTCCGGCAAGTTGCGAAAGCTGCGCGGCGCGGCGTTCGAACGCCAGCAAAAGGCCCACCGGGTTGATCGAAAGTTCGCGCATCCGGGCCAGTTCGCCCGATAGCCCGCCCAGCTCGCCGCCCAGCACGGTGTTGACCAGCGGCATGAAGCCGTCGTCCTCGCTCACCGCGCCGATAGCATCGAGCGCTTGCGCGTCGGCGGAGCGCGGCGCCTGGGGGCTGGCGTCGAGATAGAGCGCAAGTTTTTCGACCTCGCTTTTCGCCATGCGCGTGTCGAGCGCGGTTGAGCGGGCGATGCGTTCGGCCACGTCTTCGCCGATCCGCACGCCCGCCGCGTCGGCCATGCCGCGCACCGCCGATGCGACAGAGCGCAGGTCTGGTGGATGGAACATCGCGACAAGCGCATCGTCGCGCTTTTCCAGCAGCTTGGCGATGCGCGACTTGTCGGTTGCCGATGTCGCGACGATCAGCACGGGCCAGCCGTCCACCGCATCGTCGATCAGGTTGGCGACGGCATCGTGCGCCTCGTCACCGCTTGTGCGCACGTGGATCTGGCGCCGGTCCCCGAAAAGAGACACGCTGCGCGCCTCGTCCGCCAGCAGGGCCGGATCCCTGCGCAGGTCGCTTCCCGCGATTTCCACCTTTTCGGCATCGCCCAGCAGCGCCGAAATGCGCGCGGCGGCATCGCTCGCCCCGGCTTCGTCAGGTCCGCAGAAATAGAATACGCGCGCTTCCCTGGCCGCGCGCTGCGCCGTGGCGGCAAAGTTGCGCTGCGTCGCCTTCATCGGCGCGGTCAGCCGCTTTCGCGCAAGCGCAGCGCAACGCGGGTGACGATCTGGTCGGCAACGTCGCGCGTCAGGTTTTCAAGCGCGGTCTGTTCGGCGGCGATCACTGCATATTCGCTCGACACAACGTCGATGCCCGCGTCGGACCCGGCCGTGGCGTCGAGCACGATCTTGCCGCTTTCCAGGTCGACCAGCTGGTAACGTGCGCGCAGCGTGCGCCGTTCGCGCGTGACGGTATCGTCCGAAAGCAGGCCCATGCCTTCCAGCTTGTCGTCCAGCCGCACGTCGAGCCGGTAGCGCGGCGATGCCTGCCCGCCCGCGCCCAGCCGGTCCGACAGCGCATTGCGCATCAGCCAGCCGGACTGTCCCTCGATCGGGGAAACCTCCACCGCCGCAATGCCGCGCGCAACCTTGCCGCTGCCGCCACCGGCATACATCGGCTGAAGCCCGCAGGCCGCCAGCGGCAGCGCAAGCGAAGCCGCCGCAAGAAGGGCGCCGCGACGTATCACGCGACGAGGTTTACCAGCCGGTCGGGCACGACGATCACTTTCCTCACTTCCGCTCCGTCCAGCGCACGCTGCACCTTGTCGCTGGCAAGGGCAAGCGACTCCAGTTCCTCGCGCGGGGTGCCCTTGGCCACGGTCAGCGTGTCGCGCAGTTTGCCCTTTACCTGAACGGCCACGGTCACTTCGTCTTCCACCAGCAGCGCGGGATCGACCTGCGGCCACGCCGCATCGGCGATCAGTCCGCTTTCGCCGAAGGCGGCCCAGGCTTCTTCGGCAAGGTGCGGCATCATCGGCGATACCAGCAACAGCAGCGCGCGGATCGCCTCGTTGCGGCTGGCGGAAGGTTTTGCCTTTTCCACCGCGCTTGCCAGTTCGTAGATACGCGCGACGGCCTTGTTGAAGCCCAGCGCCTCTATTTCCTCGCCCACGGCGGCAACGGCCTGGTCGCGCTTGCGGTCAAGCGCCTTGTCCCGAATTGCATCAGGGCCGCTCGCATCGCCCTCGTATTGGCCGAACAGGCGCCACAGCCGCTGCACGAAGCGCGCGCAGCCCTCTATGCCGGATTCGGACCACGGCAGGTCACGCTCGGGCGGGCTGTCGGAAAGCATGAACCAGCGGATCGCGTCGGCGCCATAGGTTTCCACGATCTCGTCCGGGTCGACCACGTTCTTCTTCGACTTGGACATCTTGATGACCTTGCCGATGGTCACCGGCTTGCCATCCTCGATCAGTGTCGCGCCATCGGCGGTGCGCTCAACCTCACCGGGGCCATAGAAGGTTTCGCGGCTGCCCAGCTTGCGCGAATAGGTCTCGTGCGTGACCATCCCTTGCGTGAACAGGCTGGCAAACGGCTCCTTCACGTCGATCATCCCGATGTGGGCCAGCGCGCGCGTCCAGAAGCGGGCATAGAGCAAGTGCAGGATCGCGTGTTCGATCCCGCCGATATACTGTTCGACCGGCATCCACTGCCGGATGGCTTCCGGATCGAACGGCCGGTCCGCCGGCTGGCTGGCAAAGCGCAGGAAGTACCAGCTCGAATCGACGAAAGTGTCCAGCGTGTCTGTCTCGCGAACCGCCGCCTTGCCGCATTTCGGGCAATCGGTGTGCTTCCACGTCGCGTGGCGCACCAGCGGGTTGCCCGGCGTCTGGAAATCGACGTCTTCGGGCAGCACGACCGGCAACTGGTCCTTGGGCACCGGCACCACGCCGCAGGCCTCGCAATGGATGAAGGGGATCGGGGTGCCCCAGTAACGCTGGCGCGAAACGCCCCAGTCGCGCAGGCGCCACACGGTCTTGCCTTCGCCCCAGCCGCCCGCTTCGGCGCGGGAAATGACCTCGGCCTTGGCGTCGGCCACGCCCATGCCGGAAAGGAAGTCCGAATTCACCACCACGCCGTCGCCCGCTTCGGCCTCTCCGGCAAACGGCTTGTCGGCATCCGCCGGGTCGGCGGCGACAACGCGCAGGATCGGCAACTCGTATTTGGTGGCGAACTCGAAGTCGCGCTGGTCGTGTCCCGGCACCGCCATGATCGCGCCGGTGCCATAGTCCATCAACACGAAGTTCGCGATGTAAACGGGCAGGTCCGCCCCGGTGAACGGGTGCTTCGCGGTAAGCCCCGTGTCGAAGCCCAGCTTTTCCGCCGTCTCCACTTCGGCCGCGGTCGTGCCGCCCTGCTTGCACAGCTTTATGAAGTCGCGCGCCTTGGCGCTTGTCAGCGCGACGGTCTGCGCGACGGGGTGATCGGCGGCGACGGCCACGAAGCTGGCACCGAAAATGGTGTCCGGCCGGGTGGTATAGACATCCAGGCTTTCACCGTCGGACAGCGTGAAGGCGAATTGCAGGCCCTGCGACTTGCCGATCCAGTTTTCCTGCATCAGCCGCACCTTTTCGGGCCACTTGTCGAGCGAACCCAGCCCGGCAAGCAGGTCTTCCGCGAAATCGGTGATCTTCAGGAACCACTGGTTCAGCTTGCGCTTTTCCACCGGCGCGCCCGATCGCCAGCCCTTGCCGTCGATCACCTGTTCGTTGGCCAGCACGGTCTGGTCCACCGGATCCCAGTTGACCGCCGATTCCTTGCGATAGACCAGCCCGGCTTCGTACAGGTCGATGAACAGCGCCTGTTCGTGGCCGTAGTAATCCGGCTCGCACGTCGCCAGTTCGCGGCTCCAGTCAAGCGCGAAGCCCAGCCGCTTCAGTTGCGCCTTCATGTTGGCGATGTTGTCGCGCGTCCAGCCGCCGGGGTGCACGCCCTTTTCCATCGCGGCGTTTTCGGCGGGCATCCCGAAGGCGTCCCAGCCCATCGGGTGCAGAACCTCGAACCCCTTCATCCGCTTGTAGCGCGCCAGCACGTCGCCCATCGTGTAGTTGCGCACGTGGCCGATGTGGATGCGCCCCGATGGATAGGGAAACATCTCCAGCACATAGGAGCGCGGGCGGGCGGACGAATCGTCGGCGCGGAAGCTCTGCGCCTCGTCCCAGGCCTTCTGCCAGCGCGTATCGGCGCTGGCGGGATCGAAGCGGGCCGGTTCGGTGCGGATGGGTTCTGTGCTCATGCGCGTCCCTCTAGCCGCTCGGCGCGGCTTGTCGAGGGGGCGCGCGGCCAATCATGCGGCAGGACGCGCGGCGCGGGGGTGCGCCGCGCGGGCTGTCCGGGCCGCGCGGTCAGTTGGCGATCGTGCCGCGGCGCAGGTCGCGTGCCTTGGTCAGGATGATGTCTTCCAGCTTCTGCACCGTCGCGGCCTTCACAGGCGCATCCACCCAGGTGCCGTTCTGCTGCACCTGGCGGCTGGCCGCGACGCGCAGCGCGTCCGCCCGCAGGTCCTGGTCGAGGATCGATACCGTCACCTTGACCCGCTCGTTCGGGTCTTTGGGATTGGCATACCAGTCGGTCACGATCACGCCGCCGTTCGAATCGGTCTGCAGCAGCGGCATGAACGAAAGCGTTTCAAGGCTGGCGCGCCACAGGTAGGAATTGACGCCGATCGTGGTTACGCGCGCGGCGGCCAGATCGGCCTTCGGGCGGTCCTTGTGGCCGCAGCCCGCCACCAGAAGCAGCGCACTGCCAAGCATGATGCCGCGGGCGACGAGGTTCAGGGGCCGGCGGTCGGTGCTCGCGCTGGTTGTCACGGTGTCGTTCGTCCTTGCAATCTGGGCAGCTGGAACGCCGCCGGGCCAAATGTCCCGCGAAGCGACAGCCAAAGCGACAGCGGCCCGCCGGGATAGCGGGCCTCTATCACCGCCTTGCGCCACGCCGCAAGCGGGTTGAATTTGCCGCAGATGGGTGCCCCGGCGGTGAACGCGCCATGAACCACCCCGCCGATGTGTGGATATTGCGCCACACTTGTTTGACAAGATTCGAAAATTACGCGGCGGGGTGGCGCAAAGCGCGCGGGTGGCCTATGTGATTAACGGCAGGTTTTGCCGCTTTCCGAGTCTCTTGGACCTGTTCAGGTTTGGTTGATGGGGCTTGGCCAACAGGGTAACGGCATTCTGCATAGCCCGGATTCGGGCCGGAGGATTGGGATTGTGACAGTGGGCACGTTCGGAAAAGACGGGAAAGGGCGCGGTTTTGGCCGTCGTCTGCGTCTTGCCGCGCTTGCCGGTGGCACGCTCGCATTGGGTGCCGTGGTCCTGCCTGCGGTGGGCAATGCCTTTTCCAGCGGATTCGAATCGCAACCGGTAAGCCTTGCGGCGCGCGGCGGCATCGGTTCGTTCACGCCCGCGTCGGTCGATCCGCGTCTGGTAAGCCAGATCACCGTGCGCGCCTTCACGCATCCGGGCATGTTCAAGTTCACCCCCGCGGGCGACAATGCCCGCCCCGACCGGTCGGTAACGGTGGCCGTGCGCGTCGATCCGGAAGCGGCGCGCGCCATTTCGGTCCGCAATGCGCTGGCCGGTGTCCCGACGGAACCCGGCGCCGCACCGGTCCGCATAGCGCCCACCGCCTATAGCCTGGGTGTCGCGCGCGGTTATGCCAGCTTCGCGATTGACGAGGGCAAGGACACCAAGCCGCTCAAGAACGTCGCGATGCCGGATCTTTCGACCTACAAGCCGGGCAATGCCGTCGGCAGCGGCACGCCGTCGCGCTTTGCGCCCGCGATCGAGCTTGACGAGAAGAGCAACGCCGGTCGCGCGCCCCGCACGTTCGAGAACCAGGGCGATTACCAGGTTGATCTGGGCGGCAGCTATCGCCTGACGCGCAACCTGAAGGTTACGGCGGGCGTTCGCTACAGCTCCGATCGTGACCGGCTGGCCCCGCTGACAGACGGCACGCAGGACAGCCAGGCCGTTTACGTAGGAACCCAGTTCCGCTTCTGACCTGGCGTTTCGCATCCGGCCCGGGCGAACCGGCCGCTGCCTTTGCGCCATCTTCCGGTCCCTCCCTGTCATTTTCACCCGCTGATTCGTCTACGCGCGCGTGGACGGTCGACACGCGATCGCCCGTTACCTCCGTATGCGGCATGATCCATTCGGACCGGTTCCTTTTTGTGCACAAGGCGTATTGCACATTGGTGCAATTCGTATGCACGATGCTTGTCGCCTGACCGTCACATGCTTACCCTACGGAACGGCGGGCTGAGGGTCTGAACAGGAGACTGCAATGGGACGTGTCGCTATCGTAACCGGTGGAACCAGGGGCATCGGCGAGGCGATCTGTCTCGCGCTCAAGAACGACCTTGGATACACCGTTGTCGCCAACTATGCGGGGAACGAGGAAAAGGCGAAGGCCTTTGCCGATCGCACGGGCATCAAGACGGTGCGCTGGGACGTTGGCGATCATCAGGCCTGCCTGGACGGTTGCGCGAAAGTCGCCGAAGAGGTCGGCCCGGTGGATGTGGTGGTCAACAACGCGGGCATCACGCGTGACGGCACGCTCCACAAGATGAGCTTCGACGACTGGAACGAAGTGATGCGCATCAACCTTGGCGGCTGCTTCAACATGGCCAAGGCGTGCTTCCCCGGCATGCGGGCGCGCGGCTGGGGCCGCATCGTCAACATCGGATCGATCAACGGGCAGGCGGGCCAGTACGGCCAGGTGAACTATGCGGCGGCGAAAAGCGGCATCCACGGCTTCACCAAGGCGCTGGCGCAAGAAGGCGCCAAGTTCGGCGTAACCTGCAACGCCATCGCGCCCGGCTATATCGATACGGACATGGTCGCCGCCGTGCCCGACGCGGTGCTGGAAAAGATCGTCGCGAAGATCCCGGTCGGCCGCCTGGGCCACGCAGAGGAAATCGCGCGCGGCGTTGCCTTCCTCGTCTCGGAAGACGCGGGCTTCGTCACCGGCTCGACCATGAGCATCAACGGCGGCCAGCATATGTATTGATGGAGGTACGAGTTTGGCTCACCGTCGGCCAAGCCGTCAGTGAGCCAAGCGCCAGTGCCGCGCGAACAGCAAGTCCGTCGAACCTGCCTGATTGCATGGCAGCGGCATTGTCGCGGCTAGTCTCCGCAACTCCCAGTTAGTCAATCATGCAGCCGATTACTTTCCACGTCCCGTCCTCTTTTATGAGAGTGACGGTTTCGGCCACGTTCGCCTTGTTGGCGAAATCGGTCCGGAACTTGACGACCCAGTTACCCGAGGGCGGGGCGGGCGTGAAATCGACCGTCGCCAATTGGCGCGATTCCACCCCGCCTAATGGCTCGCGCGCGCTTTTTGAGGCGTCCGCCCAGCGTTCGACTGAGTTGGCCTTGCGAAACGAATGGCCGGTCGCTTCCCAACTCGCCTGCCAGTCGCCATTGTCGACGAGCGCCAACCAATTGCGCGCGGCACCGATGACGTTGGCCTCGACAGGGTTGGGTGCTGCCGAAGCGGATTGTGGAGATGGCGCCTGAGCAAGCCCTCCCAGCGACGATGCGGCGATCAAGGTTAGTCCAAGGGTAATTGACATGAGCAATCCTCCGATCACCCAGCCGGGGCGGCGAAACGCGCTGCCTTGACCGGCCGGGGGCCAATGCTGTTCCACGCCTCCTGTCTCTGTGGCATCCCCCAAAACCTTGTCCCCAAGCAATTCGGGGTGTTTCCGCTCCTCCTCCCGCAGCAAGCGCGCAGCGGCACGGCTGCTGGAAACTGCAAGCTTTCGCCGTGCTTCGCGCAATCGTTCGTTGATTGTATGGACCGACAAGTCGAAGTGCGCAGCGATGCTTTTTGCGTCATGGCCATCAAGGAGGAGGCGCAGAGTCTCCTTTTCCTTGTCGGTCAGCGCGCTGAAACCTTCGGTCATGTCGCTGGGTCTAGAAACTGGACCGACAAGCGGCCACCCCGAATTTCTTGTAGTCGGCGCCATTTTGCCGGCGCTATGCCGAGACAATGACCACTCCCTATCACCCGCCGGTCAAGCGTTCGGTAGAGATTGCCGGGCACAAGACCTCGATCAGTCTCGAACCGCTGTTCTGGGATATGCTGCGCGAGGCGGCGGTGGCCGAAGCGGTGCCGGTCAACGCGCTCGTCGCGCGGATCGATGCAGAGCGCATCGGCGCGGAAAACCCGCCGGGGCTGGCGAGCGCGGTGCGGTTGTGGCTGGTCGGCTGGCTGGCGGCGCGTGGTCGCGGTGCCCACCCCCAGCCGCTCCCGCAAGCGAGAGGGGAGCGAGACTTGCCGAACCGCAGGTGAGGTTAGTCGCAGCGGGGCGGGCAGGCGCGCCCTAGTCGTCCCCGACGCGTTCGATATCCGCGCCGACCAGTGCCAGCTTTTCTTCCAGCCGCTCGTATCCGCGGTCGAGGTGGTAGAGGCGATGGACCTGCGTTTCGCCCTTGGCTGCAAGGCCGGCGATAACAAGGCTCATCGAAGCGCGCAGGTCGGTCGCCATCACTTCGGCGCCGGTCAGTTCGTCCACCCCGTGGACCACGGCGGTGCGGCCCTTGGTTTCTATCTTCGCGCCCATGCGGTTGAGTTCGGGCACGTGCATATAGCGGTTCTCGAAGATCGTCTCGGTCAGCACGCTCGACCCCTTGGCAAGGCACAGCAGAGCCATCAGCTGGGCCTGCATATCGGTGGCGAAGCCGGGGTAGGGCGCGGTTGATAGCGTCACCGGCTTCAGCGGGCCGTCCGCCGTCACCTGTATGCCGTCGCGGCGCGGTTCTATGGCGACGCCGGCATCGCGCAGCGCCTGGATCGTCGCTTCCATTTCCTCGGCCACGGCATTCTTCAGGAACACCTCGCCACCGGTGATCGCCGCCGCGCAGGCATAGCTGCCGGCCTCGATCCGGTCGCTCATCACGCGATAGGTTGCGCCGTGCAGGCGCGAGACGCCGTGAACGGTAAGGTCGGACGTGCCGATGCCCTCGATCTCCGCCCCCATCGCGACCAGCAGCTTGCACAGATCAACGATTTCCGGTTCGCGCGCGGCGTTGTGGAAGGTGGATTTCCCGTTGGCCAGCACGGCGGCCATGATCGCGTTCTCCGTCGCGCCGACCGAGACGACCGGGAAGGAATAGCGTCCGCCGGGCAGGCCGCCGTCGGGCGCGATCGCGCGGACATAGCCCTGCGCCAGTTCGATCGTCGCGCCCAGCGCTTCCAGCGCCTTCAGGTGCAGGTCGATGGGCCGGTTGCCGATGGCGCAGCCGCCGGGCAGTGAAACGGTGGCCTCGCCCATGCGCGCCAGCATCGGGCCAAGCACCAGGATCGACGCGCGCATCTTTCGCACAAGGTCATACGGCGCGACCGAACTGGTGATGCGCGTTGCCTCAAGGCTCATCACCCGGCCGAAATCCTCTGGCCGCGATCCCTGGATCACCGTGGTCACGCCGAACTGGTTCATCAGGTGCTGGAAACCGTCGATATCGGCAAGTCGCGGCAGGTTGCGCAGCGTCAGCGGCTCGTCGGTCAGCAGGGCGCAGGGAAGCAGGGTGAGGGCGGCGTTCTTCGCGCCGGAAACGGGGATCGTGCCCGACAGGCGCTTCCCCCCGCGAATGATGATCTTGTCCATCGCGGCGGTTTAGCCGTTTCCGGGCGGCGTTCAAGGGGAGCGGCGCTTGCCTAGACCGTGGAAAACCCTTTAATTGCCGAGAAAGACGATCTGGCCAAAGGGATGCAGATGACTTCACAAAAGCACAAGCCGATCCGCAAGGCCGTTTTCCCCGTCGCGGGGCTTGGCACCCGCTTCCTCCCGGCCACCAAGGCCATCCCCAAAGAGCTTCTGCCCGTCGTCGACCGTCCGCTTATCCAGTACGCGGTGGACGAGGCGCGCGAGGCGGGTATCGAGCAGCTGATCTTCGTGACCGGGCGCGGGAAAACCGCGATCGTCGAACATTTCGACACCGCATACGAACTGGAGACGACGCTGCAAGAGCGCGGCAAGTCGCTCGACGTGCTAGAGCCCACGCGCGTCCTTCCCGGCAACCTTGTTACCGTGCGGCAGCAGGTGCCGATGGGGCTGGGCCACGCGATCTGGTGCGCGCGCGCAATCGTGGGGGAAGAACCTTTCGCCATCTTCCTGCCCGATGAACTGATGATCGGCACGCCGGGCTGCATGAAGCAGATGGTGGATGCCTATAACCAGGTGGGCGGCAACCTGATCAGCGTTCTGGAAGTCCCGCGAGAGGATGTGTCGAGCTATGGCGTGATCGCCCCCGGCGCGAAAGCCGGAGACGGGCTGACCGAAGTGACGGGGCTGGTCGAAAAGCCGCCGGTGGAACAGGCACCGTCGAACCTGATCCTTTCCGGGCGCTATATCCTTCAGCCTGAGGTGATGCGCGTTCTGGAAAACCAGGAAAAGGGTGCGGGCGGCGAAATCCAGCTGACCGACGCCATGGCGCAGATGATCGGCGAGCAAGCGTTCCACGCGGTTACGTTCGCCGGCAAACGCTATGACTGCGGCAGCAAGACCGGTTTCATCGAGGCGACGCTTGCCCTCGCGCTTGAGCGTGAGGACATGGGCGCGGAAGTGCGCGAGATCGCAAAGCGGCTGCTCGGCAGTTGACCGGACGCGGGGCGCCGCGCCGAGTCCCGCCCCGCCCCGCAACCGGTCAGGCGGGTCTGAAGCGCAGCGGCAAGGCCTTGAACCCGCCGACGAAGGTCGACTGGATGCGGCGCGGATCGCCGGCCAGTTCGATGCTTTCCACCCGGTCGAGCAGCGTTTCGAACAGGATGCGCATCTCCAGCCGCGCAAGGTGCAGCCCCAGGCACTGGTGCGCGCCCGCGCCGAACGCGATGTGGCGGTTGTTGGGGCGGCTCGCGTCGAACTTGCGCGGATCGTTAAAATGCGCCGGATCGTGATTGGCGGCGACATAGTTGATCATCAGCCAGTCGCCTTCCTTCATCGCCTGCCCGCCGATCTGCGTATCGTGCGCGGCGGTGCGCATGAAGTGCTGCACCGGCGTGGTCCAGCGGATCGCTTCTTCCACGATGCCTGACAGCAGCGACCGGTCTGCCCGCACCCGCGCATATTGTTCGGGATCGCGTGCAAGCGCCAGCATCGCGCCCGCGGTGGAAGCGGACGTGGTGTCGTGCCCGGCAGCGGCGACGATGATGTAATACCCGGCGGTGTCTCGTGGATCGAGCGGCTTGCCGTCTATCGTTGCGTTGGCGATCACGCTGGCAACGTCATCGGCCGGGTTCCGGCGGCGTTCCTGCGCCAGCCCTTCGAAATAGGCTTCGAAGTCCTTTACCGCCGCGGCGACCAGCGCAACGAGCTGTTCGGGCGGCAGGTCTTTCATACCAGACCGGTTCAGGTCTTCGTCCTGCCCGCCGAACATCTGCTGCGTCAGCATCAGCATGCGCGGCTCGTCCTCTTCGGGAACGCCCAGGATCTGCATTACGACGTGCAGCGGATAGGGGGCGGAAATCTCGCGCGCGAAATCGATCTCGCCGCCCGATGCCAGCATCTTGTCGATCGCGCCGCTGGCGATCTGCCGTATCCCGTCCTCGATCTTGCGCAGGTTCTTGGGCATGAACCATTCCTGCGTCAGGCGGCGCAGCTGCGGGTGCTTGGGTGCGTCGATCTGCACCAGCGATTCCACCAGGTTGTGGCTTCCGCCGGTGATCTGCCGCGCAAAGTCCTCGCCCATGCGGTTGGTGAAGACCGACGGACGCGGCGCGTTGAGCCAGGTCGCGTTGTCCTTGCTGACCGCCATCGCATCGTCGAAGCGGGTGAGCAGCCAGAACGGCGCGAACTCGCCGGTTTCCGATTCCACCCGGACCACCGGCGTTTCGCCGCGGATCGCGTCGAACAGGTCGAGCTGGCTGTCCCAATCGGCGTAAGCCTTGGGATCGACGATGCGCAGCCCCTTGTCGAAGGGCAGCACGGGATCGGCGGTTGTGGCCATTGGCGGGATTTCCCCTGGACAGGTTGGCTCAGGCGGCTTCGGCGGCTTTCTTGTATTCGTCGCGCAGCAGGCGCTTGAACAGCTTGCCGGTCGGTTCACGCGGAAGCTCTTCGCGGAAGTCGATCTGGCGCGGCAGCTTCACCCGGCTGAGCTGCGGGCCGAGCCATGCGGTCAGTTCCTCTGCCAGCGCCGGTCCGGCTTCGCTTATGTCGGCCGGCTGGATAACCGCGACAACGCGTTCGCCCATGTCCGGGTCGGGCGCGCCGATCACCGCGACGTCCGCTACCTTGGGATGCGTTACGAGCAGGTTTTCTATCTCTTGCGGATAGATGTTCACGCCGCCTGAAATGATCATGAAGCTCTTGCGGTCGGTCAGGTACAGGTAGCCGTCCTCGTCCTCCCAACCCACGTCGCCAAGGCTTGACCAGCCGTGCTTGTTGCGGCTGTCGGCGGTCTTGGCCGGATCGTTGTGATATTCGAACTGCTGCATGCCTTCGGTCGGTTCGAAGAATACCTGGCCTTCGGTGCCGCGCGGCACCTCGTCTCCGTTCTCGTCGCAGATGCGGATGATGCCGGTCAGCGCGCGGCCGACCGAACCGGGGCGTTCCAGCCATTCCTTGCTGGAAATGAAGGTAAACCCGTTGCCTTCGGTGCCGGCGTAATATTCCATCAGCACCGGCCCCCACCATTCGATCATCGCCTTTTTCACCGGCACAGGGCAGGGCGCGGCGGCGTGGATCGCGCACTTTAGCGACGACACGTTGTATTTCGCGCGCACGTCTTCGGGCAGCTTCAGCATCCGCACGAAATGGGTCGGCACCCACTGGCTGTCGGTAACCTTGTAGCGTTCGATCAGTTGCAGCGCGGTTTCGGGATCGAACTTCTCCATCACCACGACCGTTCCGCCCAGGCGGTGCACGGTCATCGACCAGCGCAGTGGCGCCGCGTGATAGAGCGGCGCGGGCGAGAGATAGACCGAATCGGCGGATATGCCGAAGACCTGCGCTGCCAGCATCTGCAGCACGTTGGCGGCGCCGATGTGTTCTTCTTCCGGCAGGGGCACACGCACGCCCTTGGGTTTGCCCGTGGTGCCCGAGGAATAGAGCATGTCGCAGCCCGCGCGCTCGTCCGCGATTGCGTGGCTGGGCATCTGCGCCAGCGCGGCATCGAGATCATGCTCGTCATGCCCGTCGAAGCGCAGTTGCGGCACATCGGGTGCCAGCTTCGCCACTTCGTCGAACACCTTTGCCATATAGGCCGACCCGACCAGCAGCTTCGATCCGCTGTCCTGCGCGATATAGGCGATTTCGGGCGGGGCGAGGCGGCAGGAAATCGCCACGTAGACAAGCCCCGCGCGCTGCGCGCCCCAGGCCAGCGCGAAGTATTGCGGGTGATTTTCCATCGAAAGCGCGATCGTGTCACCGATCTTCAAGCCGCGCGCGCGGAACAGCTGGGCGAAGCGGTTGCTGGCTTCGTCAAGCTGGCGATAGGTGATCGTTTCGCCGCTCCCTGCCATGATCACGGCGGGCTTGTCCGGATGGGTCAGGGCATGGGCGGACGGGTGGTGGTGCATCTAACGGGTCCTCTCTCGCGCGGGGGCGTTTGCCATCTGCTTTGGCGGCACCTTAATCGTTCGATTAAACTGTGCAACGCCCAAACCGCCCGTCAGATGGAGCGAAGCGCAAAAAAGAAACGGGGCGGCTTGTTCAGCCACCCCGTTTCCGCATCCTCTCCAAGATGCAAACCGGTTTGATAGACCTGCGTCAGTTGGCGCTGGCGAGCAATTGCGTGCTGTCATCCTGCATGTAGACCAGCGGATTGACGGGCACGCCGTTGACGCGGACTTCATAGTGCAGGTGCGGGCCGGTGGAGCGGCCGGTGCTGCCGACATAGCCGATCACGTCGCCCTTGTGAACGCGCTGGCCTTCGGCAACCGCGATCTTCGACATGTGGCCATAGCGGGTTTCCATGTTCGCGCCGTGTTCAAGTTCCACGAACAGGCCATAGCCGCCAAACCAGGAAGCTTTTTCCACTACGCCGTCCGCCGTCGCGTGGACCGGCGTGCCGACAGGGCTGGCAAGATCGACGCCGTCGTGCTTGCGGCGGCCGCCCAGGATCGGGTGGTGGCGCATGCCGAAGCCGCTGGTCATGCGGATCGCGTCGAGCGGCGCCATCGAGGGAATGGACACCTGCGTGGCGCTGTGCAGCGGAGTGACGGTCGATTGTTCGCCGTCAAGCTTCTGCCAGCTTGAGAACAGGCGCGAGAATTCGGCGTCGGGGGCGCCGGTGCCAGATGAACTGCGCGAAGCTTCTGCCGCGCGGATCGGGGTGGTGATGTCTGCCGACGAAGCGCTGTTGGCGAAAGCCGGAGCGGCGCCGAACGTCGATGCGATGGCGGCGACGGTGCCGAGTGCGGATTTGAGCGACAGAATGTTCGTCATTGCGACCCCGTATTCCTATTGCGACCCGGCCCGGCTTCATTGCCTGAACTACCCGGATTCAACACTGCCCCGTTGGCGCGAACGGCTTGAATCCGCGCCCGAAGGCTTTCCTTGAGATGGTCGGAACCCCCCGCCGTCTCGTGTGTTTTGCTGGGTAAGGTGGAAAAGGTTTACAAGGCAAGTACGGCAGTGAACTCACGCGACAAACCGGCTGCCTGACGCGCCGAGTCGTTGAACGGCGGCTTAACGGCGCCGCGAAAATGGCGCTCTACCAACTCCTTCCAGAGATTCGGCGGGGCCACCCCACGCTCTTCGCAGACCTTGGAGAAATGGGTTGTGCCGAAGCGCACATGCCGGATTTCGTCGTCAAGGATTCGTTGAAGGATTCTTGCGCTGGTCATGTCGCCCGCCGCGGTGAAGCGTTCGATCGTCAGTGGCGTTACGTCCAGCCCGCGTGCTTCCAGCACCATGGGCACGACGGCCAGCCGCGCGCCGACATCGTGCGCCGTTTCGCGCGCGGCATCCCACAATCCGTCATGCGCGGGCAGGGCGCCGTAATATGTGCCGAGCGTCACCAGCCTGCGGGCGAGGAGCGCATAGTGCATCGCTTCGTCCGCCGCGACCGAAAGGAAGTCGCTTGCGAAGGCGGGGCCGCGCTCTTCCCCGAAGCGGCCCACGATATCGAGCGCGAGGTCAATCGCCACGAACTCGATATGCGCAAGCGCATGGATCAGGGCGATGCGCCCGCGTTCGGACCCGCCCTTGCCGCGTTTGGGCATCCGGTTGGGCGCAAGCAGTTCGGGCCTGTCGGGCCTTGCGGGCACGTCCGGCATCGCAACGTCGAAGGCGAACGCCAGTCTTCCCGCCGCCCAGTCGCGGGCAACCGCGCGCGCGGCCATGGCCTTTTCGCGCGGGTCGGCGGTAAGCAGCGCGTCGCGGATCGCGCGCGCAAGCGTGGGGCGGGCGTCAGGCAACAGGTGCGCTCCGGTCAAAGCGCCTTCGCGGCGGCCAGCACCTCTTCGGCGTGGCCCTTTACCTTCACCTTGTTCCACACGCGCGCGATCTTCCCGTCCCTGTCCAGCAGATACGTGGTGCGCACCATGCCCATGTAGGTGCGGCCGTAGTTCTTCTTTTCGGTCCAGATGCCCAGCGCGTCGGACAGGCCGCCTTCTTCCGCATCGCTGGCGAGTGGTGCCGAAAGATCGTGCTTGGCGATGAATTTCTGGTGCTTTGCCGGCGGGTCCTTGCTGACGCCCAGAAGATGCACGCCGGCCTTGGCGAACTCCCCGGAAAGCGCGGAAAAGTCCTTGTTCTCGGTCGTGCAGCCGGGGGTATCGTCCTTCGGATAGAAGAAGATCACCGCCGGTTTTCCGGCAAGGTCCGACGGGCGGATGGTGCCGCCTTCGGGTGTGGTCATGGCGATATCGGGCATCGGATCGCCGATTCCGGCCTCAGTGCTCATGGCTGGTCCTCCAGTTGGGTTCCGAACGTGGCCGCCCAGGCGGCCGCAACCTCGCCGCGCGCGCCTTCTACGCTGGCGAGCAGCGAATTCCAGTCCTCGCAGCCGCAGACCTGCGCCACGATCTCGCGGCTCGCCTCGGGCGGATAGGCGCCATCGGGGGCGAACAGGCGCACGATTACCAGCAAGCGCGTAAGCAGGTCATGCGCGTCGCGCAGGGAGGCAGGCAGCAGGTCTGCCGCCACAAGCGCGGACACCGCCTCGCCCAGTTGCGGATGGAATGCGGTGCGTTCGCGCAGTTGCAGGAAGTGGACCAGGAATTCGAGGTCGACCAGCCCGCCGCGCGCCAGCTTCACGTCCAGCGGCCCCTTGGGCGGCTTGTGGCGCGCCATCTCGTCGCGCATGGCCAGAACGTCGGTGCGAAGCTTGTCCGCGTCGCGCGGGCTATCGAGGACGCGGGCGATGATCGCTTCCAGCTCCGCGCGGTCCCCGTCGGTGCCGAAAAGCACGCGCGCGCGGGTCAGCGCCATGTGCTCCCAGGTCCAGGCTTCTTCGCGCTGATAGCGTTCGAAGCTGTCGAGGCTGACCGCAATCGGCCCTTGCGCGCCCGACGGCCGCAGGCGTGCATCCACCTCGTAAAGCGCGCCCGCCGCGGTGGGCACGGAAAGCGCCGCGATCACCCGCTGCGACAACCGGTTGAAATAGAGCGTTGCGCCAAGCGGCCGCCGCCCGTCCGATTCGGCGGCAAACTCTCCGCTGAACAGGAAAATCAGGTCAAGGTCCGATGCGTGCGTCAGCGCCGCGCCGCCCAGCCGCCCCAGCCCCAGAATCATCAGCCGATTGCCCGGCACCGATCCGTGCGCCTGGGCGAATTCGCGGATCGCCGCTTCGCCCAGCACGCGGATCGCCGCTTCGGCAACGCGCGACAGGGCGGCGGCGATTTCCAGCGGATCGCGCCCTTCCACCAGTTGCACGCCCAGCGCGAAGCGCATTTCCCCCACCTGCTGGCGAACATTGTCGAGCGTGCGCTGGTAATCGTCATCCTTTTCCCCGCGCGCCAGTTCCGCCGCGATTTCGTTTACGCTGCCCGGCAGGTCGAAGGCGCTGCGGTCTATCAGGATGTCGATCAGGTCGGCGCGGCGCGCCAGTTCGTCCGCCAGCGTGGGCGCATGGGCGAGCACGCGCATGACGATCGCCAGCAGGCCCGGCCGCGCTTCCAGCAGGCGGAACACGTTGATCGCGCTGGGCAGGCCCGCCAGCAACTGTTCCCAGCGCAGCAGCGCGCGTTCGGGATCGGGCGCGTTGGCCAGCGCTTCCAGCAATTGCGGCCGCATCCGCCGGAACGCATCGCGCGCTTCGGACGAGCGCAACGCGCGATACTGCCCGCCGATCCAGCCGTCGATCCGCGCGGTCAGGGCCTCGGGATCGTCGAATCCCAGGTCGGCGAGTTCCTGTGTCAGCGGCTTGGCCGAAACCGGAACCGCGCCTTCGGGCGCATATGTCTCTATCAGCGCGTCGAAACGGCTGCCCACGGCTTCGGAAATGTCCGCCAGTTCCTCTACCAGCGCGGCGCCGTTCGCCAGCCCGTCAAGCTGCGCGACCGAATCGAGCGCTTCCGCGTCGGTCGGCAGGCTGTGGGTCTGCTGGTCGGATACCATCTGCAACCGGTGTTCGACCGTGCGCAGCCGGTCATAGCTTTCGCCCATCACGCGCGCGTCTTCCGCCCCGATCAACCCGGCGGCGGCCAGCGCATCCAGCGCCGCGCGCGTGCCGCGCTGGCGCAGCGAAGGGTCGCGTCCGCCGTGGATCAGCTGGTGCGTCTGCGCGAAGAATTCCACTTCGCGGATGCCGCCGCGCCCGCGCTTCAGGTCGTAACCGGGGCCAACCGCCTGCCCGCCCGAATAGTGGTCGCGGATGCGCGTGGTCAGCCGCCCGATTTCGGCGATCGCCCCGAAATCGAGGCTGCGCCGCCACACGAACGGGCGGATCGTGTCCAGAAAAGCCTGCCCCGCCTCTATATCCCCCGCCGCGGCGCGGGCGCGGATGAAGGCCGCGCGCTCCCACGCGAGGGCGGAGGATTCGTAATGCGTGATCGCCGCTTCGAACGGCAGCGCCAGCGGGCTGACTTCGCTGGCGGGTCGCAGGCGCAGGTCGACGCGGAAGACATAGCCTTCCGCCGTATGCGAAGAGAGCGTGCGGACCACGGCCCGCGCAACGCGCTGCGCGGCTTCGCCCGGTTCGTCACGGTCGCGCCGGGGCAGGCGTTCGGGATCGAACAGCAGGATCGGGTCGAGGTCGGACGAATAGTTCAGCTCGCCCGCGCCCTGCTTACCCAGCGCGATGGCGGAAAAGCCGGTCGGTTCGTCGTCGGGCGCGCGCTGGCGGATGCCGTCGTCTATCGCAAGGTCGAGCGCGCGATCGGCAAATGCGGTCAGCTCGCCCACCACGCGGGACAGCGGCAGCACGCCCGCCAGGTCACCGATGGCGACGGCAAGCGCCAGCGCCAGCCGCTCTCGCCGCAGGGCGATGCCCACGTCGTCTTCACCCTGTCCCGCCCGGTGCGCCGCGCCAAGTGCATCCTCGATCCGGCCGGCAGCCAGCAATTCCTCCAGTGCGGGAAGCCGGTCGAGCGCGCCGGACAGGAACGGGGAATGCGTTCTGGCGCGGGAAAGGGCATCGGGAAAGTCGGCTTTTGGCGCAGTGCTGGTCATCACGGAAAATGCGATGCCCGCTCCGCCCTGCGGGATCAACCCATCGCCTTGCGCGGAAAAGAAGGCTCTGCCACTGTCCGCGCATTGCCGCACCCCGTCCAGGGCGCGGGCGAACGATATCGACGGCCGGTACCGGCCGGAAAAGGGGACGCAGATCATGACTTTGAAGACAAGCGGCAGCGCGGTGCGTGCGCTGGTGCTGGCGATTGCCGGAACGGCGGCGCTGGGCGCCTGCGCAATGGTCCAGGCGCCGGAAATGGCCACCGCCGCCGCGCCGGCGACACCGGCAACGCAGGCCGCAACCGTTGCGGATGCCACGGCCTATCCGCAGGTTTCCGCGCCGCAGGTCGACGTGCCGCTGATGAAGGAGATGGTGAAGACGCTGGCCTCCGACGATTTCGAAGGCCGGGCGCCCAGCACCGATGCGGAACCGCGCGTGCTGAACTACATCATTTCGAAGTTTCAGCAGGCCGGGCTGAAGCCGGGCAACAACGGTAGCTGGCTGCAGGACGTGCCGACGGTGGAAATCACCGGCAGCGATTTCTCGCCGATGACCGTGACCGGCGGAACCTCGCCGATGACGTTCAGCTATGGCGACCAGTACGTGGCGGCCAGCTATCGCGTCACGCCGCATACGCAGGTGAAGGACAGCGACCTGGTCTTCGTGGGGTACGGCATCGTGGCGCCCGAGCTGGGCTGGAACGATTATGCCGGGATCGACATGAAGGGGAAAACCGCGGTTATCCTCGTCAACGATCCCGATTACCGGATGAAGGACGAGAACGGGCCGTTCAAGGGCCGCCGGATGACCTATTACGGCCGCTGGACCTATAAGTTCGAGGAAGCCGCGCGCCAGGGCGCGAGCGCGGCCATCATCGTGCACGACACCTTCCCGGCAGCCTATGGCTGGAACGTCGTCAACTCCAGCTGGAGCGGCGCGCAATACTATGTCCAGTCGGATAACGACGGCATGGACCAGACGGCCGCCAACGGCTGGGTCCAGCTTCCGGTCGCCAAACGGATTTTCGCGGCGGCCGGCAAGGATTTCGATGCCCTGTCCGAAGCGGCAAAGCACAAGGGTTTCCGCGCGGTGCCGCTGGGCGAGAAGGTGAGCTTCTCGTTCGATAACGCGATCCGCAAGTCGATGTCGCACAACGTCGTCGGTATCCTGCCGGGCGCGAAGCATCCCGGCCAGTACGTGCTCTATACCGCGCACTGGGACCACCTGGGCCATTGCACGCCCGACAAGACGGGTGACGGCATCTGCAACGGCGCGGTCGACAACGCGACCGGCGTCGCGGCGCTGGCCGCGCTTGCGGAAGCGAACAGGAAGGCCGGACCGGCCGATCGCAGCCAGGTCTTCATGGCGGTGACGCTTGAGGAATCGGGCCTGCTCGGCTCCGAATGGTATGCCACCCACCCGATCTACCCGCTGGCGAAGACCGTGGGCGGGGTGAACATGGATGCGCTGCTGCCCGCCGGCCGGGCGAAGGACTATTCCATGACCGGCGGCGACAAGTCGGACCTTACCGGATATTTCCGCCACGCCTTGCAGGCGATGGGCCTTTACGAGACGAAGGAAGACCATCCCGAGCGCGGCCATTATTACCGTTCGGACCATTTCAGCTTTGCCAAGCAGGGCGTGCCGATGTTCGACGTGGCGCGCGGAACGGACCTGTTCGATGGCGGAAACGCGGCAGGCGAAGCGGCGGCGGACGATTATGTGAACAACCGCTATCACCAGCCCAGCGACGAATATTCGCCCGACTGGAACTGGTCCGGCATTTCCGAGGATATCGAGATGTATTACCGCCTTGGCCGGATGCTGGCGATGACGGACGACTGGCCGAACTGGCACAAGGACGACGAATTCCGCAGCATCCGCGACAAGAGCCTGAAGAAGAACTGAGCGGATGAGCGACACCGTATGGCGGATGCCGCCCGAATGGCATCCGCAGGAATGGCTGTGGATCGGTTTTCCGCACGATGCGGACGAATGGCCCGATGTCATTGCGCGCGCGCAGGAACAGATCGCCGCCTTTGCGAACGCGGTTGCCGAAAGCGGGCAGGAGGTGCGGCTGATCGTGCGCGACGCGGCCAATCGCGCACGGGCGGAACGCCTCGTTTCGGGCGCGGTGCATCTGGAACAGCGCGTTTACGGGGACGTGTGGCTGCGCGATACCGGGCCGCTTGTCGTCCATGACGGCAAGGGCCAAACCGCCGCCCGCCTGTTCGGCTTCAACGGCTGGGGCGGCAAATACCTGATGGCAGGGGACGAGGCGATCGGCGCCGATCTGGCCGCCAGCGCCGGACTGGAGGCGGTTCGTTGCGACTGGGTTCTGGAAGGCGGGGCGCTGGATGGAGACGGGACGGGGCTGGTCGCCACGACGGAACAGTGCCTGCTGAATCCCAACCGCAATCCCCGGCTTTCGCGCGGCGATATAGAACGGCGGCTGGCGCGCGACCTTGGCTATGACCGGGTGCTGTGGCTGGGCGACGGGCTGATAAACGATCACACGGACGGCCACGTCGATAACCTGGCCCGGTTCGTCGCGCCGAACCGGCTGGCCTTGCCCGTAGCCACCGGGCCGGACGATCCCAATGCGGCGATCTATGCCGATGCCGCCGCACGCGCGCGCGATTTCGGCGTCGACGTGGTGCAGGTGCCGTCGCCCGGCCGGATCGAATGGGGCAATACGGTCCAGCCGGCCAGTTACATGAACTTCGTGGTGACGACGAATCTTGTGGTCGTGCCCACGTTCGGCACGCCGCACGACGATGAAGGCGTGGCCGCGATCGGCGCGCTCTTTCCCGGCCGGGCGTGCATCGGATTGCCGGGCGACGCGGTGCTGGCAGGCGGCGGCGGCTTCCATTGCGCCAGCCAGCAGATGCCGCGCGCGTGACCGTCGCGGATCGAACGGGATCATCGGGCGCTGCGCCATCCCGCGAACAGGGCCGGTTCGATGCAATCGTGCTGGGGGCCGGTGCCGCCGGATTGATGTGCGCGGCGCGCGCGGGCCAGCGCGGCCGCCGTGTGCTGCTGGTCGATCACGCGCCCGAAGCGGGCAGGAAGATACTGATATCGGGCGGCGGACGCTGCAATTTCACGAATATCCACACCGCGCCCGACCGCTATCTTTCGGCCAATCCGCATTTCTGCAAGTCGGCGCTCAGCCGCTATCGTCCGGACGACTTTGTTGCCCTGGTCGAACGATACGGCATCGCCTGGCATGAAAAGACGCTGGGCCAGCTGTTCTGCGATGGCTCCGCGCGGCAGGTCGTTGCCATGCTGCTCGAAGAATGCGCACGCGGCGGGGTGACGCTGCGGCTGGGCCAGCCGGCCGACACGATCGACCATGCGGACGGCCGGTTCCGGGTGTCGATCGGCGCGGACGTGGTGGAGGCGCCCCGGCTGGTGCTTGCCACCGGCGGGCCTTCGATCCCGAAGATGGGCGCAACCGGCTTCGCCTATGACGTGGCGCGACGCTTCGGTTTGAAGGTGGTGCAGCCGCGCCCGGCGCTGGTGCCCTTCACGTTGGGAGAGGAAGACGCGCTGTTCCGATCTCTTTCCGGGGTTTCCGCCGATGTCGAGGTGCGCTTCGGCAAAGTGCGCTTTCGGGAAGCGGCGCTGTTCACGCATCGCGGGCTGTCCGGGCCGGCGATGCTGCAGATATCGTCCTATTGGGATCACAAGGGCGCGATCCATGTCGATTTCCTGCCGGGGCGTGAGGGCGACTGGCTGGTGGCCGAAAAGGCCGCGCGTCCGCGTTCCTCGCTCCGCCGGACGCTGGCGGCGGCGCTTCCCGAGCGGCTGGCAGAGGCGCTGGCGGAGCGCATGGCGACGGACGGCGAGCTTGGCGGGATAACCGACAAGGCGCTGCGCCACGCGGCGGCAAGGCTGGCCGCATGGCCGTTCCGGCCCACCGGCACCGAAGGGTTCGCCAAGGCGGAAGTCACCGCCGGCGGCATCGCGACGGCGGGCCTGTCCTCTCGCACGATGGAAGCGAGGGGCGTGCCCGGCCTGTTTGCCATTGGAGAGGCGGTGGACGTTACCGGATGGCTGGGCGGCTACAATTTCCAGTGGGCCTGGGCGAGCGGCGTGGCGGCGGCGGAGGCGTTGTGATCGAAACGCCGCCCCAATCAGTGCACGCTGGCATTAGTCCTTCCGAAACCCGGCCCTGTTATTGCGGTTGCATGAAAGAACAAACGGATCGCGCCGGACGCAGGGTTGCCCTTGTCGCAGCCCGGATGACCGTGGACGGCAAGGCCATGCCGGTCACGATTGCCAATGCCTCATCCACCGGGCTGATGGTCCGTTGCGACAGCCCGCCAGATATCGGCGCCCGCGTCGATGTGGAACGCGGCGATGCGCGGGTGAGCGGCAAGGTGGTGTGGCGGCGCGGCCGCCGCTTCGGATTCCACAGCACCGGGCCGATGGACCCTGCCGTGCTGGTTGGCGCGCAACCGCGCGACGCGCTGGACCTGCTGCTGGACAAGCAGGATCGCGTGCCGTCCCGCATCGCCTGGCCGCCGCGCCGGAAATAGGCGGCGCAGGCGGTCCGTTCGGGGCCGTCAGGCGCCGTGGTATTCCTTGTACCAGCGGATGAAGTTCGGCACGCCCACGTCGATAGAGGTCGTGGGCTTGTATCCCAGATCGCTGCTGATCGCGTCGATATCGGCATAGGACTGGCGCACGTCGCCCGGCTGCATCGGCAGCATTTCCACCGTCGCCTTGCGGCCGATTTCCTCTTCGAGGATGCCCACCACCTTCATCAGGTGTTCCGACTTGTGGTTGCCGATGTTGTAAAGCCGGTGCGGTTTTGTGCTGCCGCCGGCCTTTACCGCGCCATCGTCGGGCGGCGGGTTGTCCAGACAGGCGATCACGCCGGCGATGATGTCGTCGATATAGGTGAAATCGCGGTACATATCGCCATGGTTGAACACCGGGATCGGTTCGCCGGCCATGATCTTCTTCGTGAAGATCCACATCATCATGTCGGGCCGGCCCCACGGCCCATAGACGGTGAAAAAGCGCAGCCCCGTCAGCGGCAGGCGATAGAGATGGGCATAGGTTTCGCTCATCAGCTCGTCCGCCTTCTTGGTCGCGGCATAAAGGCTGATCGGCTGGTCGACCCGGTCCTCGACCGAGAAGGGCATCCGGGTGTTGCCGCCATAGACTGAGCTGGAACTGGCATAGACCATGTGTTCCACCCCGCGATGCCGGCCCACTTCCAGCAGGTTCAGGTGCCCGGCAAGGTTGGAATGCAGATAGGCGTGCGGGTTCTCGATCGAATAGCGAACGCCCGCCTGCGCGCCGAGGTGGACGATGCGTTCGAACGTCTCGTCCGCCAGCGCGGCGGTCAGCGCCGGATAGTCCGCAAAATCGATGCGGTGAAAGCGGAACCGGTCCTTGCCCAGCTCGCGCAAGTGGGCCAGCCGCGCTTCCTTCAGCGACACGTCGTAATAGTCGTTGACCACGTCGACACCGATCACGGTATCGCCGCGTTCGAGCAGCTTCCTGGCAAGCGAATAGCCGATGAATCCGGCCGTGCCGGTAACAAGAACGTTCATGCCGCTTCCCCTCGGGCCGAGGCCCGCAATTGTCAAAGCTTCCAGTCTGCAGCGCCGTTCAGCACGCCCTTCAGGTCGGCCAGCGTGCCGCCCCGGGCAACAAGGCCCGTCATCGCGTCTTCACCTCCGGCAAGGTAAACGCGGTGCGGAACGGCAAGCAGCACCAGGTCGTACTGCCTTTCAAGCGCGTGGGGGTCCAGCGCAAGGCCGTATTCGCGCTGCGCCTCGCCGCTGTCGGCATGGGGATCGTGCACCGTCACTTCGTGGCCGCGCGCGGAAAGTCCGGCAATCACGTCAGCCACTTTCGAATTGCGCAGGTCGGGCACGTTTTCCTTGAAGGTAAGGCCAAGGACCAGCGTGCTGCCCGGCTTGCCCCCGCGCTGTTCGTGCAGCGATGCGGCAACCCATTCGGCCATGCCGTCGTTCACGCCGCGTCCGGCCAGGATAACCTGCGGATCATGGCCCAGCGTCTCTGCGCGATGCGAAAGGTAATAGGGGTCGACGCCGATACAGTGCCCGCCGACAAGGCCCGGGGTGAAAGGCAGAAAGTTCCACTTGGTATTGGCCGCCGCCAGCACGTCCCACACCGATATGTCCATCTTCGAAAAGATCTGCGCGATCTCGTTCATGAAGGCGATGTTGATATCGCGCTGGGCGTTCTCGATCACCTTTGCAGCCTCTGCCGCCCGGATAGACGCAGCGCGGAAGACCCCGCCGCTGGTGATCGCGCCATAAAGGTGCGACAAGCGGTCAAGCACTTCGGGAGTCTGGCCGGACACGACCTTGGTTATGCTCTCTATGGTATGTTCGCGGTCGCCCGGATTGATGCGTTCCGGGCTGTAGCCAAGGAAGAAATCGCGCCCGCAGACCAGCCCCGAAACCTTTTCCAGGATCGGCGCGCAGATTTCCTCGGTCACGCCCGGATAAACCGTGCTTTCATAGATCACCACCGGTTCGCGGCCTTCTTCCGCCGCTGCGGGCAACATCGCGCCAACGGTGCGACTGGCCGCTTCGACAAGGCGCAGGTCCGGCTTGTTGTCCGCATCGATCGGGGTGGGAACAGTGACGATATAGAAGTCGCTTGGCGGGCAGACGGCGGGATCGCTGGTCACGCCCAGGCTCGACATGGAAAGCGGCTGTGCCTCGATTTCTCCCGTTCGGTCATGCCCGTCGGCAAGTTCGCCGATGCGGCGCTGGTCGATATCGAAGCCGGTAACAAAGAATTTCTTCGCCAGTGCCACGGCCAGCGGCAGGCCAACATACCCAAGGCCCACAACGGTAACGCGCGTTGTTGCCGCAAGGGGTGTCCCGCCCTCGCTGTGGTTGGGCGAAGCGGCAATTTTCGGGAACATCGCGGTCACGGTTGGACGGGCCTTTTTTTACGCGGCAGTCGCCGCATTTGCCCCTGATTAGACGCAAGCCTCTTATTTCATGGTTAACATTCAGCGTTTAAGTCCTGCACTCCATGAGCAAGACCATCCTCATCGTCTTCGGCACCCGGCCGGAAGCGATCAAGCTGTTTCCGGTTGTCCACGCGCTGAAGGCTGAGGGCCGCTTTCGCGTCGTCACCTGCGTTTCTGCCCAGCATCGCGGAATGCTGGACCAGGTGCTGGAGATCGCCGAAATCGCGCCCGATCACGATCTTGACCTGATGAAGCCCGACCAGACGCTAGACGGCCTGACCGCCGCGTTGCTGACCGGGCTGGGCACGGTGATGGACGCGGAAAAGCCGGACTGGGTCATCGTGCAAGGGGATACCGCCACGGCGATGGCGGGCGCGCTTGCCGCCTATTACCGCAAGCTGCCGGTCGCGCATGTCGAGGCGGGATTGCGCAGCCACAACATCTATCACCCCTGGCCCGAAGAGGTGAACCGCAAGATCATCGGCACGATTGCCGCGCTGCACTTCGCGCCCACCGAAACGTCGGCCGCCGCGCTGAAGGCCGAAAACGTCGATCCCGACACCATCCACGTTACCGGCAATACCGTGATCGACGCGCTGCAATGGGTGACGAAGCGGATCGAGGGGGAGCCTGCGCTGGCATCGGGCCTTGCGGAGATAGAGGCGCGCTTTGCCGGAAAGCGGATCATCGGCGTTACCAGCCACCGGCGCGAAAACTTTGGCGGCGGGCTGGAAAGCATCGCGCGCGCGGTGCGCCGCATAGCGCAGCGCAGCGACGTGGCACTGGTTTTCCCGGTCCATCCCAACCCCAACGTGCGCAAGGTGATGGATGCCGAACTGTCCGGGCTTGGCAACGTCGCGATGATCGAGCCGCTCGATTATCCCAACTTCGCGCGGCTCATCGCCATCAGCGAGATCATGCTGACCGATTCGGGCGGCGTGCAGGAAGAAGCGCCCGCGCTGGGCAAGCCCGTGCTGGTGATGCGCGAGACGACCGAGCGGCCCGAAGGCGTCGCCGCCGGGACCGCCCGGCTGGTAGGCACCGAAGAGGATGTTATCGTTACCGAAATCTTCACTTTGCTTGACGATAAGGCCGCCTATTCGGCCATGGCGCGCGCCCACAACCCGTTCGGGGACGGGCAGGCAGCGCGCCGCATCGTGGAGCTGCTTGGAAATGTCCGCCAATCCCAAACCCGGTGATGTAAAGCCTGACGTCTGCGTTGTCGGGCTCGGCTATATCGGACTGCCCACCGCGGCGATCATCGCCCGCGCCGGCTGCAAGGTTCTGGGCCTCGACGTGTCGCAAAACGTGGTCGACACGATCAATCGCGGCGAGATCCACATCGAGGAAGCCGATCTGGACGGACTGGTTCATGCGGTCGTCCAGCGCGGGTTGCTGCGCGCCGCGACGCAGATCGCACCCGCCGACGTTTTCGTGATCGCCGTGCCCACCCCGTTCGAGAAGGACGATCACCACACGCCCGACGTTACCTATGTGATGGCCGCCGCAACCGAAGTCGCCGCCGTGCTGAAGGCCGGCGATACGGTGATCCTCGAATCGACATCGCCCGTGGGCACGACCGAGAGGATGCGCGACCTGATGGCCGGCTTGCGCCCAGACCTGAAGTTCCCCGGCAAATGCATCGGCACGCCCGACGTTTCGATTGCCTATTGTCCCGAGCGTGTGCTGCCCGGCCGCATCCTGGAAGAACTGGCCGGCAACGACCGGTCCATCGGCGGCATCACCCCGCGCTGCGCGCGCAAGGCGCTGGGGTTCTACAAGCGTTTCGTGCGCGGAACCTGCGTCACCACCGACGCGCGCTCCGCCGAAATGACCAAGCTGGTCGAAAACGCCTATCGCGACGTGAACATCGCCTTTGCCAACGAACTTTCAATGGTCGCGGACAAGATGGGGCTGGACGTGTGGGAGGTGATCCGGCTTGCCAATCGCCACCCGCGCGTGAACATCCTGACGCCCGGCCCAGGTGTGGGCGGCCACTGCATCGCGGTGGACCCGTGGTTCATCGTGCATGGCGCGCCCGACGATACGCCGCTGATTCGCACCGCGCGCGACGTGAACGATGGCAAGATGCACCACGTCATCGCCCGCGCGACCGAACTGGTCGAAGCCCACCCGCACGAAAAGGTCGCCTGCCTGGGCCTCGCCTTCAAGGCCAATATCGACGATTTCCGCGAAAGCCCCGCGCGCTTTGTCGCGGCGCGGCTGGCGCGCAGGTTCGGCGATCGCGTGCACATCGTTGAACCTTACGCGGCCGACCTGCCGATCGAGTTTACCGATACCGGTGCCAGCGCGATCGATCTGGATACCGCGCTGGAAGAATGCGGCGTGCTGATCGTGCTTGTCGATCACGACGTGTTCCGCTCCGTGCCGCTGGCCGAACGCGCGAACAAGGTTGTTTACGATACGCGCGGCATCTGGCCCGACCAGCCGGGCGGGCCGGTTGCCGCCGGACTTCGGCTCGCCAGCTGACCGTCCGCGCCGGCCGGATGCTCCGGCCAGGCGTGTGCTGCAATTCCAGACCGATCCGCCCGGAAAAGGCGGGGCGCTACCTTATTTTGTCGCGGCTTCTTTCACCGCCTTCGATTCCGAAATGACCGTTTCGGGCGTCTTGCCCTTCACGAAGCGGTCGATAAAGGCCTGCACATCCGCCGCCGTTACCGCGCCGAGGCCCGCCGCCTTGCCAAGCGTCGGCTGCTTCGCGCGCGGATCGCGCATGACAATCGGCAGCATTCTGGCCCAATAGCCGTTGTTCTCAAGATCCTTGCCCGCCGCTTCGACCAGCGGGGTCTTGGCGCGTTCAAGCTCGTCCGCGGTGACCGGCTTGGTTGCCATGTCGGCCAGTTCCTCGCCCACAATCTTGTGGAACGTGGCGAAGTTTTCGTGCGGCGTTTCGATGGCGGCACCGAAATAGCCGAGCCCCGCCACGGTGAGCGCGGATTCGGCGCGAACCATCGGCGAATAGGTAAGCCCCAGCTTTTCACGCACAGAATCGATCAGCCGCGCCTGCAACACCGCCGATGCGACATCGGCGACGTAGCTCGCCCTGGGATCGGCATAATAGTCCTCGGTCGGCCAGAACTCGCCATAGAACGCCTGATCGGCGCGGCCGCCGTGGGTGAACACCCATGGGTCCGACCGGCCGGACGACATGGTTACCTTCGCTTCGGCTGTCACCGGGCGCGGGCGGGCGGCACCGGCGGCAAAGGTCGCCTCGGTCGCCTTTATCGCTTCGTCCACGCTCACATCGCCGACCATCACCACGTCTGCCGCGCTGTTCAGCGCCTTGCCCAGCACGGTGTTGACGTCGCCCGGTCCGGTCGCGGCGATCTGCTTCGCGTCGGGAATGGTCACGAAGCGCGCGTCGTCGCCGGTGGTCACATCCTGCAAACCGCGGAAGAACACCGCACCGGCATTGGCGTCCACCTGCCCGGCGATCATCGGGCCAATCGCCTTGGTCTTTTCCGCCAGTTCGGGGCGGAAGCCGGGATCGCGGGCATAGGCGGCAAGCAGTTGCATCTGCGCCACAAGGTCCGTCTTGCGGGTGTTGCCCTCAAGCGCGAACGAATCGGTATTGGCGGACAGCTTTGCCGAAACGACCTTGCCGCCGGTCTGCGCCCATTGCGTGATCTGGCCGTTGGAAAGTTTGCCGGTGCCACCATAGGGGAACAGGTCTGTCGCCCAAAGCGCGTGCGCCTCATCCGCGGGCACCGCCGCGCGGCCCCCGCCCAGCAGCACGCTGACGCGGATCTTGTCCTTTTCGAACGCGGTCGGCTTTACCAGCAGGCGCGTTCCGTTGGCGAAAGTCACCAGCGTGGTGCCCAGCGCCTTGTCGCTTACCTGCGAGGAAACGGCTGCGGGCTTGCCGAAATCGGTATAGGGCCATGCGATCGCCGCCTGCGCCGCGCGCGCGGCCAGCGGGCGCTGGTATGCCTGGGTCAGCGCGGACGCGAGCTGCGTCTCTCCCGCCGGGCCTGACTGGGCCGAGCGGAACAGCACCGGCCCCTTGCCGGCAAACGCGGTGCGCAGCGCGGCGGTCGCTTCCGCTGGAGTCACGCTGTCGAGAATCGGCGTCGCGAAGGCAAGATCCTGCGCGGGGCTGGTGTAAAGGTCGTTATCGTTCGTCACGTCCACAAGGTCGTTCGCAATCGCTTCGTTCTTGCGCGTCGATGCGGTGTCGGCGGCGTTCTGCAACTGCGTGCGCAGGACCGTTACCGCGCGCTTCAGTTCGTCCTTGTCGATGCCTTCGGACAGCATGCGGCGCTGTTCCTCTGTCACGGCGTCGAGCGCGGGTTGCCACTTGTCGGGCGACGCGGTGATCTGGATCAGGCTGAGCGAGGCGCTGCCGAACAGGTCGGGAATGGCGCCTGCGCCCGCGTTGACGAAGGGCGCGCCGGGCTTTGAAGACTGATCGTCCAGCCTGTTGTTGAGCGCGGTGAACGCGATCATCCGCAGCAGCTTTTCGCGGTCCACCGCCGCGGTTTCGGCGCGGCTGTCTTCGGGGCGCACCCATGCCAGCGAAAGCTGGTCGCGCACGCCGTCCGCCACGTATTCGGCGGCCTTGTGTTCCGGATCGGGCGTGCCGAGCGGGAAGGTCACGGCCTTGGCCGCCGGTTTCCAGTCCGAAAAGCGCGCCCTGATTTCCTTTTCGACCGCCTTGGGGTCGATATTGCCGACAACGATGATTGTCGCGTTGTCGGGCCGGTAATTGGCTTCGTAGTAGGCGCGCAGCCGCTCCGGCGTGGCGGCCTTGATCGTCGCCACCGTGCCGATCGGCCAGCGTTCGACCGCGCGCGTGCCGTGCAGCGAATTGCCGAAGTTGGCCTTGACCGAACGATAGGGCGGAGTGTCGCGCAGCCGTTCTTCCGAAAGGATCACGCCGCGTTCGGCGCTCACCGCGGCGGGCGCGAGGTTCAGCCTTCCGCCGATTTCGCGGAACAGCATCAGCCCGGTGTCGAGCGCAGACTGGTCCGCCTTGGGGAAGTTGAACATATAGACGGTTTCGTCCTGCGCGGTGAAGGCGTTGGTGTCCGGCCCGAAGCGCAGCCCCTGCCGTTCCAGCATCTTCACCACTTCACCGTCGGGCACGTTGGTGCTGCCGCGAAAGGCCATGTGTTCAAGATAGTGGGCAAGGCCCTGCTGGTCGTCGCTTTCCTCTATCGATCCCGATCCGATGCGCATCCGCATGGCCACCCCGTCGCTGGGCGTGGTGTTGTGCATGATGGCATAGCGCACGCCGTTGGGCAGAGTGCCGAAGACGACATCCGGGTCCGCCTTGCGCCCGGTATAGTCCTGTGCCCAGACCCCGTCCCGCTTTTGCAGCGGCGGCGTGTCGGCAAGGCCGGGCTGCGCGATGGCGACAAGCGAAACAAGGCCGATGGCAAAGCGGATTTTCATGGATGTCCTCAGGGATTGTGCGGGGTGTGCTGCCCCGCCGGGATGGCGCGCAAAGTGGCCAGCGCCCGTGGCCAAGTCAAGCAGATGTGCCTCCGTATGGGAGCGTCCGCCGCCGTGCCCGTCAGCCCGCAACGGTCTTGCCGCGGCGGAACAGGAAATAGATCGCCAGCCCGGCGATGTTCCACACGAAGAAGCGTACCTGTGTGCCGGTGGGCAGCGTCACGAACAGGGCGATGCAGCCCAGGATGGCGACCGCGCCGACCAGCGGGGCCAGCGGCACGCGGAACGGCCGTTCGCGCGTCGGGTCCTTGCGCCGCAGGACCAGCATCGACGCGCCCACCGCCACGAAGGCGCAAAGCGTTCCGGCGTTGGCCAGCGCGGCGATTTCCGCCAGCGGAAGGAAGGCGGCAATCGCGGCCACGACAATCGCGGTCAGGATCGTCACCAGCACGGGCACGCCGCTTTTCGGGTTCACTTCGCCCAGCTTGCGCGGGAACATCCCGTCGCGTGCCATCACGAAGAAGATGCGCGTCTGGCCGAACAGGAACGCCAGGATCACCGTCGGCAACGCGATTACCGCGACCGCGCCGAACACCTTGGACGCGAAGATCTGCCCCATGGAGCGCAGAACCAGCGCCAGCGGTTCGGGCGAATTGGCGAAGTCCGCCACAGGCACCGCGCCGATCGCGCTGGCCGCCACGGCCATGTAGATCAGCACGCAGATGACCATCGAACCGACGATGCCGATAGTCATGTCGCGTTCGGGGTTGCGCGCTTCCTCTGCCGCGGTCGAAACCGCGTCGAAGCCGTAGAAGGCGAAGAAGATGATCGACGCGGCGGGCAGGACGCCCAGCTTTATCATCTTCGACGGATCGAACGGGTCCGCGCCTTCGGTCGGGAAAAAGCCGTGCGGGAAGAAGGGGTGGAAGTGCGCGCTGTCGAAAGCGGGCAGGGTGATCGCCACGAACATCGCCAGCGCCAGCAGCTTCAGCGCGACGAGGATCGTGTTGAGCGTGGCGGATTCGCGCGTGCCCACCATCAGCAGGCCCGCCACCACGGCGATGATCGCCACCGCCGGCACGTTCACCACGCCGCCGGCATAGGGTCCGGCGGTCAGGGCATGCGGCAGGCCCCAGCCGTTCGCTTCCATGAAACCCGCGAAATAGCCCGACCAGCCGACCGCCACGGTGGAGCAGACCACCGAGTATTCAAGGATAAGGCTCCACCCCACGATCCAGGCGATCGTCTCGCCCACCGCCGCATAGGAATAGGTATAGGCGCTGCCGGCTTGCGGGATCATCGTGGCCAGTTCCGCATAGGCCAGTGCCGCGGCCGCGCAGACCAGCCCCGCGATAAGGAACGAAAGGATCACGCCCGGCCCCGCCAGCGCCGCGCCCACGCCGGTCAGCGTAAGGATGCCGGTGCCCACGATCGCCCCCACGCCCAGCGCCACCAGGTGCGGCCAGCTTAGCGTGCGCTTCAGCGTATGGGCATGGTCGTGCTGCGGTTCGATGGCCTTTGTCGGCCCCCAGATGCTGGCCATTTGCTCCCCTTGTTCCCTGTCGGCCGCCTGCTGCCGGCCATTTTCCGGAGAAACCGCCCCGGCTAAGGTGGGGGCGGTTGCATTTGCAACGAGACATAACCCCGGCGCGTTCAAGCGCAACCCGTTGTGGCCGATTATGCCCAAGCGCCAGGATCATGGCCGGTGCCTGCCGCCCCGCAATATGAAGCGGGCCCCGGCCATAGTGCCGGAGCCCGCTCACGCCGCTGCCATGAGGGGCTGCCATGAGGGGCTGCCATGAGGGATGGCGCGGGGCCGGTGGTCCGATTCCGATATTCGCGTTGCTGCCGGTCGGGCGGCGGCGAATGCCGGAATCAATCCACCAGGCAAGGATCAGAAGTTGACGCTCAGCGTCACATAGACCTGGCGCGGGTTGCCGTAATAGGCGGTAAGGATGCCTTCCTTGCCCAGCGCCGGGACCAGCGTGCCGTCGGGGTTGGTATAGAGCGCGCCCGTCACCGGGTCCGCACCCATGAAGGTATAGCCGGAGGTCTTGTACCGCTTGTCGAGCAGGTTCTTGCCGAACACGCCAAGCGACCAGTGATCGCCCGGCGCGTGATAGACCACGCTTGCGTCGAACAGCTGGTAAGCCTTCTGGTCGAGATAGGGATTGGGAATCTCGAACTGGTAGGTCTTGCTCTTGAACGACATGCCGCCCGTCACCGCCACGCGCCCGTCGCCCACGAATGTGGCGTAGGTCAGCGATGCATTGCCGGTCCATGCGGGGGTGTTCTGGATCTTGCGGTACTTGGCGACGTCGGTCGGCACGCCGCCGATATCGGTGATGTATTTCTTGTACTTCGCGTCGATATAGCCGACCGATCCGTTCAGCGTCAGCGTGCCCGCCGCGCTGTCGATCAGCTTGGCCCTGCCTTCCAGTTCGAAGCCCTTCATCTCGGCCTTGCCGGCGTTGGAAACGACGCCGCAGAAGCTGGGTACGCCCGACACAACGCAGGCCACCGAGCCGGGAATCTGGACGTCGGTATAGTCCATGTAGAACACGTCGCCGGCCAGATAGAGCCGTCCGCCGAACATATCGGCCTTTGCGCCCACCTCGTAGCTGTTCACCTTTTCCGGACGGAAGCTGAGGAATTTCGCCACTTCCGCATCCGACGGAATGCCGCTGGGGTTCGTGGTCGGCGCGTTCACGCCCGCACCGCGCGGATCGAACCCGCCGCCCTTGAAGCCCTGCGAATAGCTTGCGTAGATCGTGCTGTCCGGCGTGGGCTTGTAGCTGAGCGAGGCGCGCGGCGTGAACTTGGTATAGGATGCGCCGCCGCGGAAATCCGTTGAAGGCCCGCCCAGCGCCACGCCTGTCGCGCCGAACACACCGGAACTGCCCAGGATGTAGTTCTGCCGCAGGATGCGCGCGGTCCGCTTGTCCCACGTGTACCGGCCGCCGACCGACAGGCTCAGCTGGTCGGTGAAGTCATAGGTGAAATCGGCGAAACCAGCCATCGTGTCCGTGCCGACATCGGCGTCGGTATAGGCGGTAAGCTGGGGCAGGATGGTTGGCGCGGTGGTATAGAGCCGCACGTCGAACTGGGTCAGAGCGCTGGCATTCAGGTAGTAGAAGCCGACAAGGCCGTTCAACTTGCCGAAATCGAACAGTGCCTGGAATTCCTGGCTGGTCTGGTGGTTGACGTATCGCGCGGGAACGTCGACGTCGACAGAAGGCAGTGCGTCGAAATCGATCGGCGAAGCCGACTTGTCCTGGCGGTAGGCGGTAATCGAACGCAGCGTCAGCCAGTCGGTCGGGTGGCCTTCCATGAACAGCGAACCGCCCCAGGCCTTTACGTCCTGCTTCGGATCGTTAAGCCCGCCTTCGGTGTTGTAGACGTCTGACAGCACGGGATTGCCGCTCAACTGCGCGGGAATCAGGCGGTGGCCGCCGCGCGCGTTCGACTTGTCGTGCGTGTAGTCGCCGGAAAGCCGCGCGAAGAAGTCCGTCGCGTGGATTTCGATGGTTCCGCGTGCGGCCCAGATGTCCTTGTTGTAGTTCTCCTGCCCGGTGGTCAGGTTCGTGCCGAACCCGCCGCGCGAAAGCCGGGCAAGCGATGCGCCGACGCGGACCACGCCATCGGGCGTGACCGGCGTGCTGACGGTCAGCACGCCATCGGCCTGGTCATAGGAACCGTATGTGGCATGGGCCGCCAGGTGCGGACGGTCGCCCAGCTTCTTCGTCACATACTTCACCGCGCCACCCACGGTGTTGCGGCCATAGAGCGTGCCCTGCGGCCCGCGCAGCACTTCCACGCGCGCAACGTCGTATATGTCCAGCACGGCGGCTTGCGGGCGGTTCAGGTAAACATCGTCGAGATAGATGCCCACGCCCTGCTCGAAACCCGAAACCGGGTCTTGCTGGCCGATGCCGCGAATGAAGGCGGTAAGCGTGGAATTGGTGCCGCGCGACGGCTCAAGCGTCACGTTCGGGCTCTGGTCGGCCAGCGCGGTGATGTCCATCGTGCCCTGGTCGGCCAGCTGCTGGCCGGAGAACGCGCTCATCGCGATCGGCACGTCGACCAGCGTTTCCTCGCGGCGGCGCGCGGTAACGACGATGGCGCCTTCGTTCGAACTGCTGGCGTCGGCTTCGGCGCTGTTCCTGTCTGAACTGGCCGTGCCCGAACCGGCTTGCGGCCGGTCCTGCGCGAAAGCGGGTGCGCAAAGCACGGGAAAGGCGAAAAGCGCGGTCGAAGCGGCCAGGGCGGCGCGCATGGCAAAGCGGCTCATGAATCAGGCTCCCTCTCTCGGTCCCCGCCGTTGCGAGGGCCGTCGAAAGCCTCGATATTGAAAGTTGAACCACCTTTCAACTTTTTTGATTGTCGCGGTGTGAACTAAGCGATAGGAACGTTGCGGATCGGCAACAGGGCCGGTCGGTGGAGGGGAAGGGCACGCGATGCCGCAAGGCGCTGCTGCAGGAGCAAGTCCCGGAAAAGCGCCGCGCACCGAACGCGGCCGCGCAACCTTGCGCCGCCTGCTGGATGCCGCTGCGTCCGAATTCGGAGAGCGCGGCTTTCACGAAGCCTCGATCAGCGGCATCACCCGCCGCGCCGGAACCGCGCTGGGCAGTTTCTATACCTATTTCGATTCGAAGGACGCGATCTTCACCGCGCTGGTGCGCGACATGTCGGCACGCGTCGCGCAGACCGCCGCCGCTGCGATCGAGCCTGGCGCGACCGGGCTTGAGCGCGAGCGGCAGGCCTTTGCCGGCTTCCTTGGCTTCGCGCGCGAACACAAGGAAATCTATCGCATTATCGACGAGGCGGAGTTCGCCGATCCGGAAAGCTATCGCCAGCACTATGAAGGCACCGCCACGCGCATCGCCGCGCGGCTGGGCGAAGCGGTGGCCGCGGGCGAATTGTCTGCGGGCGACAACGATGTGCGCGCCTGGGCGATCATGGGGATGAACGTGTTCCTGGGCCTGCGCTATGGCGTGCAGGATACGTCGCGCCCGGTAGAGGAAATCGCGGCAATAGCCGAAGGCCTGCTGCGCGACGGGCTTGCGCGGCGGTAACGCGGCAAACGCGATTGCCATGCCCAGACGGCTGGCATAGCCTCCCGGCCCATGTTCGTTCGTCATGCCGGGCGCCTTGCGCTTTTCGCCGCAGCTTCGCTGCTTCCGTTCACCGCCGCGCAGGCAGGGGTCGAGCATTTCTCCGTCATCACCGGCGGCAAGGTCGTCGGCCATGTCGATGCCGACACCAGCGATGGCGCGACCGTGATCGACTACGATGTGAAGGACAACGGTCGCGGACCGACGATGAAAGAGGCGCTTGTCGTCGATGCGCAGGGCCTGCCCACGGCCTGGAAGATCGACGGCGCCACCGCGTTCGGCAGCAAGGTGGCCGAACGTTTCGCGCTCGGCGGCGGGCAGGCGGTGTGGACCGACAGCGCCGGCGGCGGCAAGGCGACGGTGGCCGGGCCGAGCTTCTATATCCCCCAGAACGGCAGCCCGTGGACGCTGGGCGTGGAAGCGCGCGCGCTGCTGGCGGCGCCGGACAACACACTTCCCGCGCTGCCGGGCGGCAGGTTGAAGATCGCGAAAGGCAAGACATTCACCGTCGACGGCAAGGGCGGTCCGGTCGAAGCGACGCAATACACGCTTTCAGGCGTGGACCTCGATCCGTCCTATATCCTGCTGGCGCCGGACAAATCGCTGTTCGCGGTGATCGATGCGAATTCGGTCGTGGTGCGCAAGGGATACGAAGGTGAGGAAGTGCGCCTGCGCGGCATCGCCGCCGACCTTTCGGCTGCACGCTATACCGACCTGCAAAAGAAATACGCCCACCGCTATGACGGGCCGGTGCGGATCACCGACGTGCGGCTGTTCGATCCGGCGGCAAAGGCGCTGACCGGGCCGGTTTCGGTCGTCGTCATGGGCAAGCGCATCGCGGCGGTGGAGCCGGCGGACAGCCCGGTGACGCCGGGAGAGACGGTGATCGACGGCGCGGGCGGAACGCTGGTTCCGGGTCTGACCGACATGCACGCGCACCTGGGGCAGGACGATGCGATGCTCAACCTGCTGGCGGGCGTCACCACCGTGCGCGACATGGGCAACGACAACGCGGTGCTGACGAAACTGATCGCGCAGATGGACGATGGCGAAGTGGCCGGGCCGCGCGTGGTGCGCTCTGGCTTCATCGAAGGGAAAAGCCCGTTCAACTCGAACGCGGGCATCCTTGTCGATAGCCAGGCGGCGGCGGTGAACGCGGTCGACTGGTATGGCGCGCGCGATTTCTGGCAGATCAAGATCTACAACTCGATGCATCCGGACTGGGTGCCCGCGGTGATCGCCGAAGCGCACAAGCTGGGTATGCGCGTTGCCGGGCACGTGCCCGCCTTCACCAATGCCGATGCGATGATGGCGGCCGGTTATGATGAGATGACGCACATCAACCAGGTCGCGCTGGGCTGGGTTCTGAAACCGGGCGAAGACACGCGCACCCTGCTGCGCCTGACCGCGCTGAAGCGGCTCGGCCCGCTCGACCTGAACAGCGCACCGGTGCAGAACACGATCCGGACGATGGCGACGAAGAAGATCGCCATCGATCCCACGCTGGGCATTCACGAAAACCTGCTTCTGAACCGCGACGGAAAGGTGCCGCCCGGCGCGGTCGACTATTTCGATCATATGCCGCCCAGCGAACAGCGCGACCTGAAGCACCAGTGGATCGATACCAGCGCGCCGGGCGACGATGCGGCCTATCGCGCCGCCTATGCCAAGATCGTCGACGTGCTGAAGATCATGGAAAGGCGCGGTATCTTCATGGTGCCGGGTACCGATACCGGCGGCGCCTTCACGCTGCACCGCGAACTGGAGCTTTATACCGGGCTGGGCATGACCCCGGCGGACGTGCTGGCGCGCGATACGCTGGAAGTGCAGCGCTACATGGGGCGCGACCAGACGCTGGGGTCGATCGCCAAGGGCAAGCTGGCGGATTTCTTCTTGGTGCCGGGCGACCCGGTGAAGGACATCAGGGCAATCAAGACCATCGCCATGGTGGTGAAGGACGGCATGGTCTATTTCCCGAGCGAGGTTTACCCCGAATTCGGAATCACGCCGTTCACGGCGGCGCCCGCCGTCACGACGACACCGGCGACGGCCATGGCCGCGCCGTTGCAACAGCACGGGCACGATCACGGTTACGATTATTGACGCTTCCGCCCGCCCCTCGACGCAGGGGTCTGGAGCGCTCTAGGCGGCGTGGACAAATTCCGCGCGGTCACGGCCGGAGTCAAAAACCGCCAGTTCAAGGAGGCGAAGCGCAGGAATATGCCGATATTTCCAGCTAAGCCGACGCCGAAATGGTGGTTTTTGGCCCGGCCCCGCAGAGGTTGTCGCCAGATTGGCGCCGGCGTCGTTGCTCAGGCTTGAAAGAGACTCGCTCTTCCCGCGCCTTCGCGCCTATCCTGCGCCAATCTGGCGGCAACCGTGATCCACGCGGAATTTGTCCACGCCGCCTAGCCCTGCGATCCCTGGCGCGAGAGCAGGAACACCGCGTGTTCCGCGCGCAAGTTGGCGACGGTGGCGCTTGTTTCGGCGTCACCGTTCAGGAACCACGCCCGTTCCACGTGGATTCCGCGCTGACCGACCAGCGCGCGGAAATCGTCGATCGTCACGTGGTGGATATTGGGTGTTTCGTACCAGGCGACGGGCAATAGGCGCGTAACCGGCATCCGCCCGCCCAGCAGCAGCGAAAGACGCACCCGCCAGTGCGCGAAATTGGGAAAGCTGACGAAGGCGCGGCGCCCGATGCGCAGCAGCTCGTCAAGCACGACGCCGGGGCGCATCGTGGTTTGCAGCGTCTGGCTGAGGATCGCGTAATCGAACGCATCGTCGGGAAAGTCGGCCAGGTCGGTATCCGCATCGCCCTGGATCACCGACAGCCCGCGCGCCACGCAGGCCGCGACATTGCCCGCATCGATTTCCATTCCCCGCGCATCGCACCCGCGCGTATCGCGCAGCGCCGCCATCAGTTCGCCGTTGCCGCAGCCCACGTCCAGCACGCGGCTGCCTTCGGCCACGTTGCGCGCGATGATCGCCAGGTCCGGGCGAAGCGTATGGCCGGAAGCGGAAACCATCAGCCCAGGAACCCCGTCACCACCGCGTCCAGCGCGGGCACGTCCAGCAGGAAGGAATCGTGGCCGAACGGCGCGGACAGTTCCACGAAGCTGACCGGCGCCCCCGCGGCATTAAGCGCCTTGGCGATCTCTCGCGAATCGCTGGTGGGATAGAGCCAGTCGGTATCGAAGCTGATCAGGCAAAAGCGCGCTTTCGACTGCGCGAAAGCGTCGGCCAGCCGCCCGCCATGCTCCTCGGCAAGATCGAAGTAATCCATCGCGCGCGTGATATAGAGATACGAGTTCGCATCGAACCGGTCGGTGAAGGAAAGCCCCTGGTAACGCAGATAGCTTTCCACCTGAAAGTCCGCGTCGAAGCCGAACGTCTTGGCCGACCGGTCCTGCAACCGGCGGCCGAATTTCTCCGTCAGCCCCTCTTCGGACAGATAGGTGATGTGCGCGGCCATGCGTGCCACGGCGAGGCCTTTATCCGGGCTTTGCCCGGTGCCGTAGTAGTCGCCGCCCTGCCATGCCGGATCGGCCATGATCGCCTGCCGGCCGACTTCGTGGAACGCGATGTTCTGGGCCGAATGGCGCGCGGTGGAGGCGATCACCAGCGCGGCGCGCGCGCGGTCCGGCCAGTTGGCGGCAAGGCTCAAGGCCTGCATCCCGCCCATCGATCCGCCGACGACGGCATGAAGCTGGCCGATTTCCAGCACGTCGAGCAGGGCCACCAGCCCGCGCACCATGTCGCGGATGGTGATGACCGGAAAGCGCATGGCATGGGGCGCGCCGTCCGCGGCAAGGCTGGCCGGGCCGGACGATCCCATGCAACTGCCGATCACGTTGGCGCAGATCACGAAATAGCGATCCGTGTCGATCGGCTTGCCGGGGCCGACCATGCGCACCCACCAGCCGGGCTTGCCGGTAATCGGGTGCGGGCTGGCCACGAACTGGTCGCCGGTCAGCGCATGGCACAGCAGGATGGCGTTGGATTTATCGGCGTTGAGCGTGCCGTAAGTCTCGTAAGCGATCTCAACGCGGTCGAGCGTCTGCCCGCTGTCCAGCGGCAGCGGATCGGGCAGCGTGATGCGCTGCGAAGCGTCGAGGGCGGCGGTGTCGGCCATGGGAGGCGGGGATTGGGGGCAAAGCGTGCCCCGTGTCAATCGCCATGCGCGGCGCGCCTCCGCGCTTTCCCTTGGCGGTGCAAGCGGCTAAGGGCCGCGCACTATGCCCGAAAGCCTTGAACCGACCGCCCCGCAGCCAAAGGACTGGATCAGGGCCATCCACGCCTATGTTCCCGGCAAATCGTCCGGCGCCGACGGCAGGCCGCTGGTCAAGCTTTCCGCGAACGAGAACCCGCTGGGCACCAGCGCGGCGGCGCTGGCGGCAAGGGCGCAGGCGGGCGAACCGTCGCGTTATCCCGACCCGGACAGCACCGCCCTTCGCGATGCGCTGGGCCGGAAACACGGCATCGATCCGGCGCGCATCGTCATGGGAACGGGGTCCGACGAACTGCTGAACCTGGCCGCACAGGCCTATGCCGGTCCGGGCGACGAAGTGCTTTTCGCGCAATACAGCTTTTCGGTCTATGACATCGCGGCGCGGCGCTGCGGGGCGACTCCGGTCGTCGCGCCCGATGCCGATTTCGGCACCGATGTGGATGCGCTTCTGGCACTGGTGGGGGACCGGACGCGGGTGGTGTTCGTCGCCAATCCCAACAATCCGACCGGGAGCTTCCTTCCCGCAAGCGAAATCGCGCGGCTGCACGCCGGTCTGCCCTCGCACGTGCTGCTGGTGCTGGACCAGGCCTATGCCGAATACCTTGAGGCAGAGGACGACGACGGCGGGCTGGCGCTGGCCGCGCGGGCGAAAAACGTGCTGGTCACGCGCACCTTTTCCAAGATCTTCGGTCTTGCCGGGGAAAGGATCGGCTGGGCCACGGGCGATGCCGCGCTGGTCGGCATGCTGAACCGCATTCGCGGCCCGTTCAACGTTTCGGTCTGCGGGCAGGCGGCCGCGCTGGCAGCGCTTGGCGACGCGGACTTCGTGGACCGTTCGCGCGAAATGAACTTCGCGCTGCGCGAACGCTTTGCCGCGAAGATGGCGGCGCTGGGCAATCACGGCATTCGCCCGCTGCCCAGCAAGGCCAACTTCGTGCTGGTGCTGTTCGAAGGCGCGCTTTCGGCAGAGGCGGCCTATAACGGACTGATGGAGCGCGGCTATATCGTGCGCTGGCTGCCGGGGCAGGGCCTGCCGCACGGGCTGCGGGTGACGGTGGGCACGTCCGAACAGATGGACGAGATCGCCGCCGCGATCCGCGACATGGCGGAAGACCTGCGATGAGCGCGCCTTTCGCCCACGTCGCGGTGATCGGATTCGGCCTGCTCGGTTCGTCGATCGCGCGTTCGGTGCATGAAGCGATGCCCGGCGTCGCGCTGTCCGGCTGGGACGCCGACCCGGCGGTGCGCGACCGCGCGCGCGCAATCGGCCTTGCGCCATCGATTCCCGACGAAGCCGCCGATGCGGTGCGCGGCGCGGACCTTGTGATCCTCTGCGTGCCGGTGGGTGCGATGGGGGACGCGGCGCGGAGCATCGCGCCCGGCCTCGATCCCGATGCGCTGGTCAGCGATGTCGGTTCGTGCAAGGCCAGCGTGGCAAAGGCGCTGGCGGAGGCGTTGCCGGGCCAGCCGGTGATCCCCGCGCACCCGGTTGCGGGAACGGAGAATTCCGGCCCGGACGCGGGTTTTGCCAGCCTGTTCCGCAACCGCTGGTGCATCGTCACGCCGCCCGAAGAAGCCGATGTTGCTCTTGTCGAAAGGCTTGCCGCGTTCTGGGAAGCGCTGGGCGCGCGCGTCGAAACGATGAATGCAGAGCATCACGATCTGGTGCTCGCCGTGACCAGCCACCTGCCGCACCTGATCGCCTATACCATCGTCGGCACGGCATCGGACCTTGAGGACGTGACCGAGAGCGAGGTCATCAAGTATTCGGCCGGCGGTTTCCGCGATTTCACGCGCATCGCCGCTTCGGACCCGACGATGTGGCGGGATGTGTTCCTTTCCAACAAGGACGCGGTGCTGGAAATGCTCCAGCGGTTCAGTGAAGACCTGACCGCGCTGCAACGCGCGATCCGCTGGGGAGACGGGGATGCGCTGTTCGACCTGTTCACCAAGACCCGCGCGATCCGCCGTTCCATCATCGAGGAAGGCCAGGACGATGCGCGACCCGATTTCGGGCGCAGCGATCACAACGGGAAATCTGCCTAGGCCCTGACCCTAGACGACTTCCAGCGGGCGGTGCGGCCCGTCGGGCAGCTCTACCGTAATCGCGTCGCCGGGCCTTACCGCGCCGCCCGATAGCACGACGCTCATCACGCCGGTCTTGCGCAGCAGCGTGCCGTCGCTGCGCTTCTCGATCGTTTCGGCAAGCAGGCCCGCCTGAAATTCGTCGATCTGCCTGCACGGGTTCCTCAGCCCCGTTACTTCCACGATCGCTTCTTGCCCAAGCCGAAGGCGCGTGCCTTGCGGAAGCGAAAGGAGGTCGATCCCGCGCGTGGTCACGTTTTCTCCCAGCTGGCCGGGCTTCACGGCAAACCCGCGCCCGGCCAGTTCGTCGAAAAGTTCCGCATGGATCAGGTGGACCTGGCGCAGGTTCGGAAAATCGGGGTCTTTCGCCTTGCGCGAAAGGTGCTGCACCGTTTTGCCAAGGTGCGCATCGCCTTCCACGCCCAGCCCTTCAAGCAAGTGAATCTCGGCCGCGCCGGGCTTTGAAAAGCGGTGTCCGGCATCGCGGGAAACGGCTTCGACCCTGGGCATCACGCGTTCTCCTCAGGCATGTTCAGCGCGTTGATCGCGGTGCGCACACGCTCTTCTATCTCGGCGCGCGGCAGGCCGGGAGGAATCGGCTCGCCAAAGCGGTAGCGGATCGTGCCCGGCCGCTTCCACCGGCGATGGTAATACGGCCCGCTGTCCACCGCCACCGGCACCACCGGAAGGCCCAGCAGCTTGTATAGCCCGGCAAAGCCGGATTGCATCGCGCGCTGCGTGCCATGCGGCACGCGCGTGCCTTCGGGAAAGATGACCAGCGGCCGCCCCGCTTCGGTAAGGCGGCGCGCCTCTGCCAGCATCGTGCGCAACGCCCTGGCGCCGGCCTCGCGGTCCACCGCCACGATGCCATAGCGGCGCGCGGCGATGCCCCACAGCGGAATGTCCATCAGTTCCTTCTTGGCGAAGACCACGGGGTTGTCGAACAGCACCGAGGTATCGATCGCTTCGAAGAAGGATTCGTGCCGGATTGCATAGAGCACGCCGCCGGGGCGGCCGGTCGGCCCGGCATCGACATGGATGCCGACCGTGGCCGAAAGACAGGCGCGGTGGAACCGGCCCCACATCCTCACCGCGGCGCGGAACTGACGGTCCGACACGAACATCGCGGCGGCGGCATAGATTACAAGGCCCACGCTGCCGCCATAGAACGCGACATAGAAGGCAAGGCTGCGCAGGATGGCCATCACCACCCGAACCAGCGGCTGACCTGCCGCGCCAGCAGCTTGTTGTATTCAAGGAACAGCGTGCGCAGCGATGGCCTTGAAACCACGGCATCGGTAACGATGGTGGTCCCGTCGGGCACCCTGGCGGCAAGGTCGGCGCGGGCACGGCGCATATGCCAGTCGGTCGTCACCAGGCGGACCGACCGGAACTTGTTGGCTTCGATCCAGTGCGACGCCTCCATCGCGTTCGACCGCGTATCAACCGATTGATAGCCCAGCGTGATGCAGCAGGCCATCGTGCGGGCGCCCACGCCGTATTCCACCGCGAATTCGCGCGGGCGCACTTCCTTGTCCACGCCTGCGACAAGCATCTTCTTCGCCCAGCCCTTTTGCAGCACTTCCAGGCCGCGCTGGATGCGTCCGCCGCTGCCGGTGGGGACAACGATGCCGTCGGTGTGCTGGCTGCCCGCGGGCTTTGGCAGGGCGACGGCGAAATAGACGAAACCCAGCACCCAGAAGAGCACCATCGACGCCGCGATGCGCCGGAATATGCCGCGCCCGCCGCTCACAGGATCTTGCGCAATGCGCCCATCACGGTGAACCGCGCGGTAAGCACGGCCAGAACGATCCCGGCCACCGGGACAAGCGCGATCAGCCCCCAGTCGAGCCAGCCCAGCGCGCCGGACATGACCATACCCGATCCCAGCGCGGCGAACTGGCGACCCAGGAAAAGGATCGCGGCAAGGCCCAGCATCAGCCCTGCGATCCCGCCGGCCGCCGCGTCGATCGCCATGCTGCGCTGGACCACGCGCGCGATCTGCGCATCGGTTCCGCCCAGCATATGCACGATCTCTATCGTCCCGCGGTTGGTGCCCAGCGCGTTTCGAGATGCCAGCAGAACCGCCGCGCCGGTGGCAATGGCCAGCAGGGCGATCAGCCCGCCGGCCAGCCATTGCAGCGCATGGACCGCGTTGAACACGGGGACGAGCCAGCTCGACTGCGCATCGACGCGGGCCGATGGCGCCGCGGCGGCCAGCTTGCCCTTCAGGTCGGCCACCCGCCCGCGGCTCGCTTCGCCCGAAAGGCGCACGTCGATCAGCGAGGGGATGGGCAGGGCTTCCACGTCGTCTCCCACGCGGGCGCCCAGCCATGGCTCCACCAGTTTGTCCAGCTCTTCCTGCGGGACGACCCGGACGGACGCCACGCCGCTGTCCGCGCGCAACACGCCCAGCGCGGCGCGCGTCTGCCGGTCGCGTTCCGCCGGCGCGGCGTTGACGATCTGCACCGTCACGCCGCCTTCCAGGTCCGCCCTTGCCGCCGCCGCCGCGTTGCGCAGCGACAGGCTGCTGGCCGCGGCAACCACCGTCAGCGCAACCATGATCGCCATGACCCAGGGCATCGGTCCGGAAAGGCGTGCCTGGGGAAGCAGGCGCCTGTCGCTCTTGCCGCCGCGTTCGCGCCAGCGTGCGCCAAGGTTGGAAAGCGCGTTCATTGCCCGATGATTCCGGGGACGGGACCGGGAACGGGCCGCGCCCTTTGCCGCTTGGGCGGATAGCGCAGCGCGCCGGTGGGATCGGACAGACGCCCCTTGTCGAGCCGCATGATCAGCGATTCGGGCATCTGGCGGATCAGGTGGACGTCGTGCGTGGCAACCACGACCGTCGTGCCCAGCCGGTTCAGTGCTTCGAACAGCCGCATCAGCTTTATCGCCATGTCGGGATCGACGTTGCCGGTCGGCTCGTCCGCCACCAGCATGTCTGGCCGGCCGATCACCGCGCGGGCAATGGCCACGCGCTGCTGCTCTCCGCCCGAAAGCGTCGCCGGGCGCGCGTGCTGGCGGTCGGCCAGGCCCACCCAGTCGAGCATATCGGTCACCGGTCCGGTAATCTCGCGCTCGGGCACACCGGCCACGCGCAGCGGCAGCGCCACGTTATCGTAGGCGGAAAGGTGCTGGACCAGCCGGAAGTCCTGGAACACGACGCCAAGACGGCGGCGAAAGCCGGGCAGGCGTTCACGCGGAAGGGTGATCGCATCGGTGCCGAACATCCGGATCAACCCGCGCGACGGGCGCTGCGCCAGGTAGAGCAGCTTCAGCAGGCTGGTCTTTCCCGCGCCGCTGGCGCCGGTCAGGAAATAGAAGCTGCCGGGGAACAGCGTAAACGAAATGTCGGTCAGCACTTCCTTTCCCGTGCCGTAACGCAGCCCGACATTGTCGAACTGGACGATCTCTGCATCGGCGGCTTGGTTCATGGCAGGCGTTGACGATCCACAGGTTCGCGGCACGGTGCGCGGGCTTCTTTGTAAGGCAACGGGCCTATACGCGGCAATCGATGTGGAAAAAAGGGCGTGGGAACGCGCAAGAGTGCGTTACGCTATTGTTTCGTGCGTAAACTGCGTGCTTTACCGTAAACCATGATCATCGCGTGCCCTGCCTGTTCAACGCGCTATGTCGTGCCCGACACCGCGATTGGCGTGGAAGGGCGCACCGTGCGTTGCGCCAAGTGCCGGCATAGCTGGTTCCAGGCCGGCGCCGCGGCCGATGCCGTTCACGCGGCGTCAGAGGCGGAACCTGTGCCGCCGCCTGCGCCTCCTCCTCCGCCACCACCTCCCCCCCCTGTGCAGGAAGCACCCGAGACGCCCGCACCATCGGTTGCCGAACCACCGCCGCCGCCCGCGCCGTCGGTTGCGGTGGGGCAGGCTGCACCGCCAATCCGCACGACGGTCCGCTATGTCGACGATTCGATCGACGAAAGCGAAGAGGCCCAGCTGTCTTCGTCTCCGCTACCTTCATCCGCGCTTCCGGCGGACCGTTCCGCTCCGGAAGCGGCGGCGGCCACGGTCAGCCGCCCAAGGGAAGAGGCATCGCAAGCGGAAGGGGACGAGCTTCCTTCGCGCTTCGATCACCAGCCGCCGTTCAAGCCGCGCCGCAACAAGGCGAAACTGTGGACCATCGGCGGTATCGTTTTCGCGGTCCTGGTGATCGTGCCCGTGGGCGCGGCCGCCTATTTCGGCCTTCCCGACTGGGCGCCGGTTACCCGCCCCGTGTTCGCGCCGGCCCAGCCCGACCTTTCGCTGTCGTTCCCGCGCAACAAGCAGGACAGGCGCACATTGCCCAACGGAACCGAATATTTTGGCGCCAGCGGCACGGTGACGAACGTGGGCAAGGCCGTGGCGCGCGTTCCCGCCCTGCTGATCGTGATGCGCGACGGTTCGGGCAAGATCGTCTATCGCTGCGACGTGGCGGCGCCTGACAAGGCGCTTTCACCGGGCGAAAGCGTGAATATCAACCAGGCCTGTCTCGACGTGCCGAAAGCCGCGAAGAAGGTGGAGATCGGCTGGAAGCCCAGTTAGGGCAGCGGGAACTCAGCCCATGCGGGCCGGACTTCGCTTGATGGCGGGCAATCGCGCAACTGCCGCTTCGCGCGCTGGCGATTGGTTGTTGCGCACCCCGAACCCCTTTGCTAAGGGCGCGCTCCTACCCAGCCCGGGGGCCGTTCGGCCCCCGTCGATTTTGCGGTCGTGGCGGAACTGGTAGACGCGCAACGTTGAGGTCGTTGTGGGCGAAAGCCCGTGGAAGTTCGAGTCTTCTCGACCGCACCAATCAGTCCATAAATGAACCTGATTTTCGCCTTCGGGCACCGGCTTCGTGCGAAGTCGCGCAGTTCTGCGGGCTTTGGGCTGCCGATTGTTGAACGGTGCAGACAGAGACTGACCCCAGAGCCGGCGAACCGGCAAGAAATTGGCCGGATTCTCTGTTTCAAAGAACCCGGCTTCACCTCTAGAAAATGTAATTTGAGAGCCTGCTGAGAAGCCGCTCAGTTTACGTAACCAAGCATTCGTTCCTGGTCGGCCCATTCGACCGGAATGTCAGAACGCAGGAGCGCCTTGCGCGTAAGGGATGCTGGCTGGGTGCCTGTGACAATGGACTCGACGATCCTGGGGCAAAGCCAGCTGATGCGCAGCAGCTTCGCCATCTGCGTTCGGCAGCGGCCTTTCTGCTTTGCGAGCTGGTTGATCGACTGTCCCGGTGAAGCCAGAACCAACTTCTGAACCTCGAACGCATCGGCGAGCAGGCGGATCAGTTTCGGGTCGGGTCGCGTCCCGTCGGGCGATGCATCGATCCTGAGCTTTGCCTCGCGGAACGGCTTGCGGGCGGGGAGCGGAATACGCCAGCGCAAGGTGTCAGTTGCGTCGAGGCCAAGTACATCGGGTTGCAGCTGGACATCGATTCGGTCGTTGCCGATGCGCATCGAGGCGATCAGTGATCGCACCGTATCGTCGCGAGAGGATTTTGTGCCGAGCTGGACCGCCAGCAGGTGCGCTTTGGCGAACAGGGTGCGAAGGCCACTCGCCTCATCGATTGTAGTAATCCTGCGCAGCGCATGCTCGTCATCCAGCAGGGCCGTAAGGTGATCAACCACGTGCATCTCGAGTGCACTGCGCCGGAAGCGGGTCGATGGCGGATCTGCAGGGCGAGCAAGATCCTTTCGGGTCTCATAGTAGCTGTAGCGTCGGGTGCCCTTCGATCCATACGTCGGAACCATTGGCCTGCTCTCGGGGTCAGTCAGAAATCCCCGCAGCATGGCATGCTGCGGATTATTGGTTGGCCGCCTGCGCGGCGGAGCCTTCTCGGCAAGGCGCATTTGCACGCGTTCCCACAGGTCTTCGTCGACGATCGCCTCGTGCTCGCCGGGATACACCTTGCCCTTGTGCACAATCATGCCGCGGTAGACGGGGTTCTTGAGGAGGTATAACAAACTCCCGCGGCGGAACGGAATGCCGCCGCGATGCGGCCCGCTGACACGGTGCTGGATCTTGGTGACGATGCCTTCGTCCTCCAGCTGGGCGAACAGCTGGTTGGCTGATGTGGAGTCGACGTAGCGCCGCATGATAATGCGGACCCGTTCTGCCTCTTCGGCCACCGGCACCAGCTTGCGATCGATGACCTGGTAGCCCAGCGGCACGGGCCCGCCCATCCACAGTCCCTTCTTCTTCGAGGCGGCGATCTTGTCGCGAATGCGCTCGCCGGTGACCTCGCGCTCGAACTGGGCGAAGGACAGGAGGACGTTGAGTGTGAGGCGTCCCATGCTGGTCGTGGTGTTGAACGCCTGCGTCACCGAGACGAAGCTGGCTTCCTGTGCATCGAGCCGCTCGACGATCTTGGCAAAATCGGAAAGTGCACGGGTCAGCCGATCGACCTTGTAGACGACGATGACATCGACGAGGCCCGCATCGACATCGGCGAGCAGCGTCTTCAATCCCGGTCGTTCCATGTTGCCGCCCGAGAAGCCGCCGTCGTCGTAGCGATCGGGAACCAGTGTCCAGCCTTCGTGGCGCTGGCTCAGTATGTAGGCTTCGCACGCCTCGCGCTGGGCATCGAGGCTGTTGAACTCCTGCTCGAGCCCGTCCTCGGTCGACTTGCGGGTATAGACCGCGCAGCGCAGCGTCTTCATCCCGACAGACCGAAGAAGCGTGGACCGTTCCAGTGGCCGCCGGTGATGGCCCGTGCAACAGCGGTCAGCGACTTCCAGTGCTTCCCGTTGTACTCGAACCCGTCATCCAGCACGACCACGGTGTGACCGACCCCATGCCAGTCGCGCACGAGCCGTGTCCCTGGAGTGAGCTTGCGGGGAAGGGGAGCCTTGTTCGCCGCGTCATCATCTGATGACGCGACGCGTCGCAGAAGTGAACGTGTCGAGCGGTTCAGCCCGCCGAGGCGCTGCTCCTGCAGCTTGTAGCCGAGACCAAGCCGCAGCAGGTCGGGTGACACGGCCGGAGCAGGCGCGCCATAGCGGCGCACCCACTCCGCCCTCAGCGCATCAGGCGACAGGTCTGCCAGTCGGGCGAGCGTGAGATAGGCTCTTCTTGCCATCAGGCTGCACTGCCTTCTGTTGGCGTGCTCTGCTTGTCCTGCACCATCCTGTAGATGGACGTGCCGTCCTCGTGCTTCTCGCGCTTGATGGTCTTTCCCTTCTTGCGCAGGCCGGTGAGGAAGGCACGGCAGGTGTGGGGCAGCCAGCCGGTTGCCTCGCACATGGCGTCGAGTGTCGTGCCGCCCGTATGTGCGAGCAGGGCCTCGACCGATGCAGCCTTGGTCTGCGGCCTGGCTGACGGCTCAGAGGTGGCTGTAGAGGACTGCGGCGCGCTTGCCTGGTTGGTCGCTGCTCCTTCGGGTTCACGGGCCATGCGGCGCGGGCGGCGGCTTACGGGCTTGGTCTTCGTGGTATCGGACATAGGGTGGTTCTCCGTTCCGGGAGCAGCACCATGCTGCTCCCACCACCCGAAGCCCCGCCGGTTGCGCCGGTCAGGGCGGCGGCCCGTCATCCGGACCGCGATTCATGTCCATGACCAATGCTCAGGTCCGCGACGAAGTCCAATGGAATGTCCGCTTGGTCGGACACTCCGGAACGGCAGGTTAGGAGCCTTGGTGGCGGAAAGCTGTCACTAGATCCCGCGTTCGCGCTAATCAGCCGCGCCGGAAGAACCTGGCTACTCGTTCAATCCAGTCACCGATCCTTTGTGCCCAAGATGTCTGTTGATAGGGTTTGAGATCATTGCGGCGAACTGCCTCGATCTCGGATTGCGAAAAGCTTCGGGCCCAGTGAACCCTGCCTTCAGTCAGAACGTAGTGGGATCTGCAGTCTAGATTCCAGTTCCCCACTGAGGGGTGCAGGGATGGTCGATCGTCGGTGCCAGTTAGGTCCCATTCGATGTCGTTCAGGGGGGTCATGACACGTTGGCCACATCCGCACGCGCAGAGGTGATGGGCTCGTGTTCCCTTCTGGTTGACGTAAAGCGTGCCGACTTCGAGGCGCTCGGGAATCGGACCGCGCGACACCACGAAGGTTTCGATACGACGAGAGGGTTCATTCACGGTCGAGCTGCATGGTGGAGATGGTGAGCGTGGCCTGGGAGGTGGAATGCCCACCAGCGTAATAGCCCCGATACTTCTTGTACATGAGTACGGCCATAGCCGCGTTTAGGGCGTTTAGCTCTACCGTCTGGATGTTCTTCTGGTACTCGTCGGGAATGTCGATCAGATTGTCGCCGATCACCTCGGCAATCACGTCGGCAGAACTAGCCGTGTCGAGAAGAGTCGTATCCACCATGCCTGTGAGGCCCGGATTGCCGTGGTGCAGTCCCATACCGACAATCACAACTGGGATTTCGTGCGCGAGGAGTAGTTTGGCGATCTCTCGGCGGGCGGCGATCTTGTCGACGGCGAGGAATGCGAAGGTCACGCCATCAAGAAGATCCCACGACCTGCCATCAAGCTTTTCCTCGATCGCCTTCGTACCCTTATGCCAGTTGGCATAGCGCTGCTCGATCACTCGAACTTTCGGCTGCCCGAGTTCTTCGCGATGGGTCGCACCAGGGATGCGGAACGCATTGTGGATATCGAACGCGTCGAAATCGTAAAGGCGGATCGCTTTGACCCGCGTCTTTGAAATCAGATCAAAGATGTACGATCCAGTTCCACCAGCGCCAATGATCGCGACTGTGTCTTCGGCAAGGAGCCTGTCTAGCTCACTGAGGTTCGCGCGAGCCGAGTTCATATCATCAAACGGGAACGGGCAATCCTCGTCAACCTGTCCGATGTCAGCGAAGGGTGCCACCTTGAACCGGGGATGCTTCGCCTCGGCAGGTCCGGAGACATAGAAAGCATACTCCGTGAACTTCTCTTCGAGGCTAACATATTCGCGCTTGGCCCCGTCATCGCCTAGCGGCTTCCACGACCAGTAGAACGACGAGGACTTGCCATCAAAAAGCGGAACCACGCTCGCCCCATTTCCGCTGAACAGGATACGCCCCTCATGATCGTAGGGTTGGTCGCCGATGAAATACATTTGGTGGTTCATCGGCTGGGTACGCGCTTGACCATCTGCGTCCTGGTTAATGGTATCGACCATCAGCCCGGTACGCGGTTCGCCAGAAGCGTCGAGATATGGAACTGGCATGACCAGGTAAGGACCGCGTCGGTAGAGCGCGAACCCCGCATCAAGCAGCCGTTGGATGCTGCCATCCTCTGACGAAGGTAACTTCTGCATCATCCCGTACCTTCTTGATGTCAGGACTGGCCAGTGCCGGTCACGGTGAAATCCATGCCTTCGACAACCTCGATCGAACCGCCCGGCTTGAGCTTGGCTGACGCGTTGCCGTGGCCGCGGTCGTATGAGATGCGGTACCCGTCTGCCGGGTTGGCGCCGACACCGAAAGCCAGCTTCACCAGTTCGTCGAACGAGATTTTGCCCTTGGGAACGGTATGGGTCGTGTCATTGACTTCGATGTCGACAGTCTTTGCCGCCTTGCCGTCCGCTCCAGAGTTGTGATCGTTCATTTCCTTTTTCCTTTTCTAATCGGTGTGGTGTGGAATAGGTCACCCCTTCGGAGGAAAGGGATCGTTGCCGTAGGAATTCGAGTCGCGGATCCGACCATCGGGCCGATGGATCACGACTTCACCAGCGCCGCGAATCGCACGACCGCGAGCGGCATCGATCGCGCCTGATTGGGTCGTATGGGTGCTGGCCACCCGGCTGGCACCTTCGCGACGGGTCGCCCACGCACCGTTGTGGGGCACGACATGGATGCGCTTGCCATTGCTCATTGCTTCAACCTCTTTAAGGCGGGCTTGACCCGCTACAGTTCGTATGTCTATGTTGACGAACACGTCATTTTCTGTCACGGCGATCAACGATGACGCCTCAGCAGGCATTTGACGAAATCGTCATTAACTATATACGGAATCGTCATGAACGAGTCAAGCTCGGAAACCGTGTTTGGCACGCGGCTCAAGGAAGCGCGCGAAAGGCAGGGGCTTAGCCAAGCCCAATTAGCGGATCGCGCCGAGATGCAGCCATCCGCGATCGCTCACTTCGAGGCGAATCGTCGTAAACCCTCATTCGAAAATGTGCGCCGCCTGGCGACAGCACTCGGCGTATCGTCTGATTACCTATTGGGTGTGCAAGCGACGGTCGCCTTCCGGAACGAGGACAAGCTCACCGCAGGCGACAGGGACTATATCCAAGGTCTGATCGACCGGTTAGCAGGAGCAGGTAAGCCCTGAGATGCCGGGACAGTTCCGACTTCTGATGGCGACCCAAACCGGCCAGAAGCGGGCGCGGGATGATGGCTACAATGCCTTTCCCGTCGACCCCTTCGCGATCGCAGCGAAGCATGACCTACATGTCGAGCAGAAACCGGCCGGGATGCCGGGCGTGTCCGGCGCCCTCATCTTTGCAGATCCTAAGCCGATCATTATTTATTCCGCCGAACTTGAGAATGAGGGGTTCGAGCGATTCAGCGTGGCCCATGAATTGGGTCATTATTTCCTGCCCGACCATCCTGACGAGATACTGAAGGCTGGGGGGCAGCATTTTTCGCGGGCCGGATTTTCGGAAGGGTCCAGCTCGATCGAACTCGAAGCGGACCATTTCGCTGCCGGGCTGCTGATGCCAGGCGATCTGGTGCGCAGAAATCTCGACCAGCATCAGGTAGGTCTCGAAGGCATCTGCCGACTGGCCGAGGACGCCCGCGTCTCCCTCACCGCCGCCGCGATCCGGGCGGCTGAATGCGCCTCCTTTCCCCTCTGTATTATCGTCAGCAGCGGCGCGGAGGTTCGTTACGCCTTTCCCTCTCGCGCCTTCAAAGCACTCGGCAAACGCATCTTTCTCAGGAAGGGTGAGCCTCTGCCCTCCGGCGTGACGGCGTCCTTCAACTCGCGCCCCGAGAATGTGATGGCTGCCCGTCGTGTGACGGGCGAATCTGACCTCATGGATTGGTTCGATACCGACCGCCGCGTGCACCTCGACGAAGATGTGATAGGGCTTGGTCGATACGGATTCACTCTCACCGTTCTGTCGTCGGAGGCCCTCCTCGAACCCGATGATGAAGATGAAGATGACGAGGAAGCGATGAATGATAGCTGGACGCCACGTTTCGCTTATGGACGCTGATTCAGTAGTCGCTGCGGCGGACGCTGTTGACAAAACGCACAACAGTATCATGTTGTTTGCGCGACCGGCAGCGCAGCGGCGTAGCCGTGCCAGATCCCTAGGGCGCCGGTCGCGTCATCTATACCATCGCGCCTCCTGCGGCCAATCTTTGTACTTCGTGGGACCTAGTGATCCGCTCGCACTAATCACCTCGGCAACTGCCTTTCGCCATCCGGAACTGTTGTCCCCCCACATGAATTGGCTTGCGTAGAGATGCACATCGGCAAGCTGGATCATCCTGCTATGATGTGACTTCGCGAAGTGGACGGTGTCTATGAGATTGGCGATGCCTTTGCCTCTAGCCCAACGCGTACTGCCTCGTCGGAACTCCGATAGGTTAGCCACGGAGGTGCCGATTGCGGGTTCGTCGTAGTCTCCGAACAACATACCGAGCGAGGATTTCGCGCGAAGCAACTCGTCCGACTTTTCAACGAAAAACATGAACGCGATATCTGCAGGTGAGTCGCTCGAATGGGTAATGTTCGCGGGGTTTACCTTCACGCGGATAAGCATAACTTCCTCTCGCGCGATAATCGTGAGAAGCTCCTTGAGCAGCTCAAGCCGTTCGCCAAAATCCCGCCCCTTGAAATTGCCCTTCCCTCGGCAAAGCTCGATCCCGTGGATCTCCGTCTCTTTACTCAACACCGCCGAGCCGAATGCACGTTCCGCGATCGCGCTGATCTGAGCTTCGATCTCAGGCACCAGCTCATGCGAGACGCACACGCCTCCTAGCCAGTAGGAAGGCTGCTCGGGTGGAGAGTGCTTCACTTCGTCGTAGTAGATTAGGTGCACATTTCAGCTCCCGATTATAAAGCTCCTTACCTCCAAAGCCTTGTGGGGTAGCGGAATTATCGCACCTGGTAGTCATCTGACCGTCTGGATATTCGGCGTTTGTGAAACTATCACTGGAGAGGTCAGGCTTGCCCGACAATACAAATCCGCGTTTTGGGCCGATAATCCAAAGCCTTGAGCGAGATGAACGGACGGCCGCTACCAGGAAGCCGATTTGGTCGACCGAACGGCGGGTTTTCAGGCGTGAGCAGCCTTTGGCCTCCCAAAATTACAAATAACATTCCATGTCCGCGGTGTACCGTGCCACCCGCAAACCCAGGGCAAGATCGAACGCTGGCACCAGACCCTGAAGAACCGCATCCTGCTGACAAACTACTTCCTGCCCGGAGACCTGGAGGCCCAGATCGAGGCGTTAGTCGAGCACTACAACCACCTGCGGTGCCACGAGAGCCTCGATAACGTGACACCCGCCGACGCCTACTTCGGCAGAGCGCCAGCCATCATCAAACAGCGTGAAAGGATCAAAGGACAGACCATCGAGCATCGGCGCTTGCTTCACCGCAAGCTCGCCGCTTAACATCAACCCCAAGACGAGGCCCGCAATTCGCTAATCTACACCGCGAGTTGTGCCGAATGTTCTGACGACGGACAAAGTGGCCAAGCCGATTTATCAGGCTGCTGTGTTCGCTCGACGAATGGCTATTGGCTGGGTGCCGACCTTTGTTCCCCAGTGTGGTCACCTTCCTCTTCGATCTTGCGGACAGGGGGATCAAAGCACAAATCGTCGCGCACCTGATCAATGATGGACCGTGCGACGTCGTCGGGAATGCCAAGGCCAAACAAGAGGGACTCCGAAAGCTGAAGGCTGGCCTCGGTCGTTTCAGGTATGGCGTCATATGCTCCGAATTGCTTCATTTTTCGGGCGTGGGCGGGGTCACGCGCGCGCGCGTAAATCGGGATGTGTGGCCATGATCGGTGAACGGCGGAAACGATATGTTCTGCGGCGTTCCGCTGGTCCATGGTCGTAATAAATGCCGCAGCCTTGCTGATCCCGATGTGCCGCAACAATTCCGGATTGCTTGCATCACCATAATAGATTGGCAGTCCTCGGCCCTTTTCGGACGCGACAAGAATGGGGTCGGAGTCAATCGCGACATAGCGGATGCGCTGGCCTTCAAGGATCTTGCCGATTATTCGTCCAACGCGGCCAAAGCCGCCAATCACGATTGTGTCCGATGCAACGTCCTCGGGCGCGGCATTCTGGGTTTCGTTCTCCGTTACCGCGATGGCATTGCCCGTTATCCGGCCAAGCCACGCGAGCCCCGGTGTGACCAGCATTGTCAGGACGACAACGGAAATCAGGAATTGCGACATATCGATTGCGATTGCGCCCACGCTTGATGCAGCGCTCACTGCAACCAATGCGAATTCTCCGCCTTCACCCAGCAGGATCCCGACTTCAGTGGCTACACTCCAGGGGTGACCGAAAGCTCGTGCAAGGATTACAAGGATGACGGCCTTGCCGACGATCAGGGCAATCGCCGCGAGCGCAATCGCGCCTAGATCGTTCCATATCTCCATCAAATCGATCCTCATGCCGACCGATATGAAGAACAGCGCCAGCAAGAGCCCCTTGAACGGTTCGATGTCGCTGTTCACTTGGTGGCGATATTCTGTTCCGGAGAACAGCAGTCCTGCCAGAAATGCTCCAAGTGCCATGGACAGACCCGCTTCGGCTGTCAGTGCAGACGTTCCGAGAATGAACAGCAGCACCGCAGCCATGAACATTTCCCGGCTGCCGCTGCTTCCAGCGAACCTGAGTACGGGACGAACAACTAAACGGCCGATCAGGAATATCGCTGCGACGGTGAGCAATGCCTCACCGATGGATAGTACGATCGCAGACCAAAATGATCCTTCGATCCTGGATCCAAGGACGCCAACATAGAGAAGGATCGGCACAACTGCGAGATCCTGCATCAGCAAAATGCCGAACGCTGTCCTGCCTGCGTTTGACGCGAGGCGCAGTTGTTCCGACAATAGTTGCACCACGATAGCCGTCGAAGACAGGGCAAGGCACAATCCGAAGAGAATGGCGGTCTTTGTGTCTGTGCCAAGGACGCTTGCGGCAAGCCCGATCGCAAGTGCGCCAAAAAGAATTTGGGCCGAGCCAAGACCGAACACCGTTCGTCTCATACCCCAGAGCTGGGCAACAGACATTTCAAGCCCGATGCTGAACAGGAGAAAAGTGACGCCTAGTTCTCCAATGGTCTGAATGCCTTGGAGATCTGAAACCACGAAATGGCCGATCGCCGGAACCTGCTCCTCAAGCTGCCCGAGGCCGTACGGGCCGATCAACAAACCAATGCACAGGAATCCCAGCACAGGACTGATTTTCAGTCGTCGCACAATCGGCATGACCAGGCCGGCTGCAGCCAGGAACAGAATGATTTCCCGCAGGAATGGCAATTGGGTGTGCATGCATGGCCCCGCGCTAGTCTTTCCGAAACCCACTGTTCGGTTGAAATGCTAAGCCGGCAGTCTATTTTCTGTCTGCATCAAATGCCTTGGAAGGCACTAGCGTTTGCGTACCATTAGCGTATCCATTGGCAGCGACGCGAGTAGGTCAGAAGCCATACTTCCTATTGTGGCATGGGCGACCCAGCCACGGCCATGAGTTCCGAGAACAACAAGATCAGGTTCAATTTCGTTGGTTGCCTTGCCGATTTCTGTGCGCGTGTCGCCATACACAAGCATCGGTTGAATTCGCGCTCGCAGGCTGCGGTCGATGTCAGGATGCGCGAGGAATGTATCCAATTCACCCTGGGCCTTCCTTTGCCAGCTATCATGTTCCTCCGGTGCCACGTTCCAGCCCTCGTAGGACACATGGAATGCGTGAACCACATGGATTTCGGTTTGCGGGAAGATTTGTGCTGCCGTTATCAGGGCGGCGCGCGAACAGTCGGAAAAGTCCGTTGCCAGCAGAATGCGGCGATAAGGAGCGTGCGGCCTTCGTTTCACGACGAGAACCGGCACAGACGCATAGCGGACAATGTGATCAACGGCTGTGCCCAGAATGAAATCGTTGATCCCATTCCATCGGCTTACGCCGCAGATCAGGAGGTCGCTGCCAATTGCGTCTGTCGTCCTCGCTATCGCCTTGGGCGCCGATCCGTATGCGATAGTGATTTCTGCAGGATCGCCTCCGAGGTCTTCAACAATCAACTTGCGTGCAGTAGCCTCTCTGGCTTCATGACCAACGGATTGAACGGCTTCGGCAACATGCAGAATATTTAGTTTCGCGCCGCATTCACGCGCTAGCGCCTTTGCTCGGTCGAACGCCCGGTCGCAACGTGCACTCAAGTCCGTAGCCATGACGATAGAACGCAATATTGATCCCATTTCCAAGCCCTTGGTTAGTAGCGTGATCGGAGTGAACTTAGTTGATTATGAAGTTTTGCCTCTTATCAAGGCAAGTAACATATTGTTGTTCTCTATCGGACCAAACGCACCTGATTGACGAGTGAGGCGGTGAGGGTAGGGCGGTTCAGCCTTCAAGGGATCACGAACAACCACTTTGTTGACGGGAAAACCTCTGGGCTTCCCAAAATTACACATAACATCCCATGTTGATCTTGAAGAGCGCCTCGATGAATGGGAGCAATTCTATAACTTACATCGACCGCACGGCGCATTCAAAAGCAAAAAGCCTCAAGAGGCACTGCGAGAACGGCTATAAAATTGTCCACAGTGTCGCGCCGGTCAGCCGATGCTAAAGCCGCTCTCGCATTTGCCTGAAACAAAGACCACTCTCGGCGAGCCGATCTGAGCTCTTGAACATCGGCTCTGCAGGCGTGTCCGGAATGGCTGGTTTTGGATTAAGAAGGTGCGATAGCAGACGTTGAGCCTCGCTAGCGAATTTGTCCACGCGGCCTAGCGCATTCATTTGTACGAATGGGCAATCGGGCGCCCATTGTTCAACAATTAAACGGCCCTGCTCAGTCCCTCGCCGGGCCTGCCCATTCAATTGGATATCGAACAGCCTGGACGCGCAGATAACGCTCCGGACATTTGGACGACAGCGTAACTGGGCCGCGCATCTTGAAGAACGCTGCGAGGAACTGGGGGTGCCGTTCATTGCATATATGAAACCCTGGCCTGCCTTGCCGCTGGAAGATTTGGGCATCGAATTGACCAACTGCCAGCTGCAGCCGATTGGGAAGTCACGCAGGCGCGCCGGGCGCTGATTTGCCTCAAGTTCACCGATGCGCTGATCTTCCTCCGTCATTCGAAACACCTCCCGCCCAAACCGGGCCATCATAAAGGTGCCTTGCTAGTCACGGCATGGCTACAATCGGCAGCTTGCCTTTTGAGCGTCCGGTGCATGCTCACTCCGTCTGTCGCTGCCTCGGCTTTGAGACTTTGCAACAAGTCATTCGGAACGCGCTATTCTGCCGCAGTTAGATCACCCCTATTCGAGCCCTTCGCCATTGCGGCCATTGAGATTTGGCTGCACAAAAAGGGAATGGCAAAGCCAATACCGACGCAATCTGGCCTCCATCCTAGACCCAAGGGCGCCACCAACGATCATCTCCAAACGCGGGACTATTCACCTCTCGCCATTGAAAAATCCGCGCTATGCTGTGTCGTAAGCGCATGCCGCCAAGTGGGCCGTCACCATGCATTTTGACATACAGCTTCGCTTCCAGCCCTCGCCCGCATTCATTGGCATTCTCGCCGAAATGAACGAGCAGTTCGCGGACTGGACCGATGGTTCATACGATTGGGCCAACCAGACCGAGGATTTTCTCTCGCCGCCTACGCCACTGCCGAAGTTCGACGAGGCCATTCTACAGACACCGCTAAGCAAGCGCGCAGTGAATGATACCTTGCAGATCGCGATCGCCCTTCTTTCGGGCAACTACCCAGTGGTTCGCGATTACCTGAAGGAGACGCGCTTCGCGTTCGTCATAGGATATCCGCGAAGCGGAGGCAGCTACCTGACGAAGGAATTGCTGCGCACGGTAGGTTTGGATCACACGCGGGTTTCCGAGGCGCTGGCACACGACGGTTTCCCCGATCTGCGCGAGACGTGGTATGATTGGAATGGCGATCGCCCATATTACCACCTGCAGGAGGCGATATTCCAAGTCGCCGAATTTCTCGTACTCGCCAACCTGTATTATCAGCGCAACACAGACCGCCGAAGCGACGGATTCTGGCTGGCACCGAAGAAGATGCACAAGATCGTATTCTGGGCCAGCAGCTTCAAGATGTTGTTGGGCCAAGGTCGTGCCGATTACCTAGTCACCTTGCGACACCCGGTACCGGCGTGCATCTCCATTTACGAGAAATGTGGGGGTCTTCCAGCCGATGGCCGCTTTCCTGTCAGTGCGCCACGCAGCGCCATAGAGCGATGGATTATCAACGACCTGATGCACCTAGGCTATACCGCGCAGCAGCTGTCGGTCATGAGCTATTTCGAGGTGGTCCTGGTAGGCTGGGCCCAGTTTCACCTTCGCATGGCGACATCGGGCTTGTTTCTCGGCGATCGCAAGGAGATCAGGTTGGTACCCTATGGAAAGGACTGCTTGGAACAGGTGGTGACCGACTACCGCGGTCGGTTCGCCAATGCCAATTTTGCGCCAGAACCTGTGCTGATCCACACCAAGTCAATCGAACACCCCGATTGGCGGGCGCGGGGCGATGAAGCCGTAGAGACGGTTCGGCACGCATGGTCCATGCTTGGATTGCCATTCCCTGAACTGACCGGAGATTGATCCGGAATTCGCCTGTCCAATGTGGCGGGGCATTCAACTGAATGTGTAAGTGAGGCACGCAAGTCACGAAAAATAGACGTTCCTTTGCAAGGCGATTTCTGCGTGCCTATAGGCTTGCATATCGCAACAGAAACAGATGGCGAGGGCTATGCCAACGATAAGGGTAATGGGGCGAGCGCTCGTGGTTGGGGGAATTTTGCTAGGGGCCAGCACTGGCCTGCGTGCTCAGACTGCGCCGAGCCCGGGGACGATCCTGAAGCAAAGCACTCCGCCGCCGCCTTTGCCGACGGCGCCAGACAGCGTCCTCAAACTGCCCGGGCCTTCGCAGCAGTCGGCAGATGATTCCACACCTATTCCGGTTACGCACATCGAATTAACCGGCAATAGCCTTATCTCCAGCAACCAACTGAAGCCGCTGGTCCAGGGCCTGGAAGGGCGCACCGTCACCCTTGGTGCGCTTCAGCTGGCCGCTCAACGCATCACGGCACTGTATCAGGAGCGAGGTTATCCGCTGGCGCATGCCTTTGTTCCAGCGCAGACCATAACCAAGGGGGTGGTCCGTATCGAGGTGGTGGAGCCACACTATGATCGCATCGACATAGACGACCATAGCCGGCTCAGAATGAGCCAGGCCAAGAGCACATTGGGATTGAGTGCGGGTTCGGCCATTGCGCAAGGCGGGCTGGAACGCGGTCTGCTACTGCTCAATAGAACGCCCGGTATTCGTGTGGCCGGCACCTTGGTGCCAGGTGCGCAACCTGCGACCAGTACCTTGCAAGTCAGGATCGACAATACGCCACTGCTGCACGCGGCTTTTTACTCGGACAATTATGGCAACGATTCGACCGGACGCGCGCGTATTGGCGGCAGCCTCAGCCTGGACAACCCCTTAGGCCATGGCGCCCAGCTGACGCTTAATGCGCTGACCAGCACAAACGGGTTGCTGCATTCGTATGGATTCAGCGTCACCTCGCCAGACCTGTCGAACGGTCTGCGTGCAGGCGCTTACGGTTCGCACACCGATTATCGTCTCGGTGGTGACTTCGCCGCGCTGGAAATGAGCGGTCGTGTCAGGCAGGTCGGTGCCGATCTCGACTATCCATTGCTGATGGCACCCGGGCGGTTGATTGGGCTACGCTTGGACGCACTGCATAATGACTTCGCGCAGCGCAGCGGTGTGCTGGCAACTGACAGCCGCTGGCATATCAATCTGCTGAGGTTGAGTCTTAATGGTGCCTTCGCCGATTCCGGCGGCGGTCTGACTTCGGGCGGACTTAGCATCAGCCGCGGCGTACTGGGTCTGGACAGTGCCGATGCACGCAACGCCAACAACACCGGGATAGGTGCGCCGGGCGAATTTTGGGTCGGACAGCTGTTGCTGCAACGCGATCAGACACTGCCGCTGGGCTGGAACCTTACAGTACGCTTCAGCGGGCAACTGGCCTCGCGCTCACTGGACGGTAGCGAGCAATTCTATCTCGGCGGCCCCTATGCAGTGATGAGTGCGCCGGCCAACAATGGAGGTGGCGACGACGGTGTTCTGCTGGACGCGCGCATTATGCACCCGATCCCCGGAATCCACACCGGAAGGCTGCAAGGGGGGGGGATGATCCAGTCGGGCAAGGTCTGGCGGCGCTCCAATGCCGGCACGGCTGGCGACGATCAGCACCTGACCGGTGCCGGTCTGATTGTGGACTATCAATGGCAGCGCACGGTCAACGCTAGCCTGGCCTGGTCACATCCGATTTGGGAATCCCGCTCTGGAAACGGCGGCAATCCGCGCAATGAACTGTGGGCCCGGCTCACGGTCAACTTCTGAACGCCACGGGGGAGTTCACATGAACCATAGGCACCAACCGACCCGCAATCGATTCAGTGACGCTGTGATCCGGGCAACCGAGGTCAGCCGCAACAGGGGCTACATCAACGCGCGTCGCTTCAGATTGAACCGGATTCGGCTGGCGCCGCTCGGCGCATTGGTACTGGGGGTCATTCCTAGCGTTGCACATGCGGCCCCCGCAACTGGCACGATTCAGTCAGTCGCGGTGTCCCCTAACTCCACGTCAGTCGGCATCCAGGGTGCTGTTTCCCCGCCAGTGATGCCGCTGCCAACCGGTGCGAACGTGGTCAGCGGCCAGGCCACTGTAAATCAAACCGGCGGCACTCTGACGGTCGACCAAGCCAGCCAGAACGCGATTATCAACTGGCAATCCTTCAACATAGGAAGCGACAACACCGTCATATTCAATCAGCCGAACATCACTTCGGTCGCATTGAACAGAGTGCTGGGAAGCGATCCGAGCGCGATCTTTGGCCACCTGAATGCCAATGGACAGGTGTTTCTGGTCAACCCGAACGGCGTCTATTTCGCTCCGGGCGCCCAGATTGACGTTGGCGGCATTGTCGCTTCGACATTGGACATAACCGACCAGGATTTCCTGTCTGGCAAATACCATTTCGCCGGTCACAGCACGGCAGGCGTGCGAAACGATGGCAGTATCCGTGCCGCCAATGGCGGCTATGTTGCCTTCATCGGCAAGAGTGTCAGCAACAATGGTTCGATTGCCACGCCCGAAGGCACAACTGCGCTGGGCGCAGGCGGCAGCGTCGACCTGACGCTGGCGAACAACTCGCTGCTCACCTTCAAGGTCAGCAGCAGCGCGCTGAATACACTGGCGCAGAACGGCGGCGTGATCGCAGCCAATGGCGGCACGGTAATCCTCAGTGCCCAGGCCAAGGATGCATTGCTGCAGACGGTGGTGAACAACACCGGGCAGATCCAAGCGCAGACGGTGGCCAGCCACAATGGCACCATCGAGCTGCTGGGTGGCGACAGCGGCACGGTGCAGGTGGCCGGCACCTTGGATGCCACCGCGCCCAATGGGGGCAATGGCGGCTTCATCGAGACCTCAGGCGCGCACCTCAAGGTCGCAGATGGTACCACGATCACCACTAAGGCTGTCAGAGGCGACAATGGCCGATGGCTGATCGATCCCGCCGACTTCACCATCGCCCCTACGGGCGGCGACATCACCGGCGCGGCGCTCTCTGCGGCGCTGGCCAGTACCAGCGTCACCATCCAGACCAGCATCACCACGACCACCGGCAGCTTCGTCAACTGCACCGGCATCAACTGCGGCACCGGAAACAATGCCGGCTACAACGATATCATCGTCAACGATACGGTGAGTTGGAGCGCCAACACGCTCACGCTGAACGCCTACCGCAACATCGTCATCAACACGGCAATGAACGCCTCCGGCACGGCCAAGCTGGCGCTGCTGTATGGCCAAGGCTCAATCAACGGCGTGATCGGCGGCGTTACCTCTGACTACATCGTCAACGCGCCGATTAATCTGGAAGCCGGACCGAACTTGTCAACCAGGCTCGGCACCGGCGGCAGCGCGGTCACCTGGACCGTCATTACCAGCCTGGGCTTGGCTGGCGATGCCAGCACCACGCCGGGCACGATGACACTGCAAGGTGTGACGGCCAGCAGCCTGACCGGAAACTACGCGCTGGGCGCCAATATCGACGCCTCGCCCACGGCCAATTGGAACCCCGACGGATTTGGCGGTTATTACGGTTTCGACCCCATTGGAGACGGCAATGGCGGTGCCACCTTTACCGGCCGGTTCGATGGGCTGGGCCACACCGTCAGCAACCTGACTACGGTCGCCCGCTACGCATTCGCGGCAAGCCTATTCGGCTATACGAGCAACAGCGCGATCCGCAACATCGGCATGTTGAACGCCAACGTCACCGGCATCCGCTATGCCGGCGGATTGGTCGGCTACGCCATCGGCGGCAGCATCGATAACGTGTATGCCTCCGGCACGGTCAAAACGACATCGACCAATGACACTGTCGGCGGACTGGTTGGCGTCAACAGTGGCACCATCAGCAACGCCTACGCCACCGGCAGCGTCAGCGGCAGTACCAATGTCGGCGGGCTGGCCGGTCGGAACAGCGGCACCATCAACAACGCCTATGCTACCGGCAACGTCAGTGGCGTCTCCGAGGTCGGCGGTCTGGTCGGATTCAATCTGGGTTCTGGCAGTAAGATCACCAACGCCTACGCTATCGGCGACGTGACCGGCACCGGCATCCGTATCGGCGGACTGGTGGGATTCAGCACCAACGGTGCGATCAGCAACGCCTATGCCACCGGCAATGTCAGCGGCGGGTCCACGGTCGGTGGGTTGCTCGGGCTTGCCTACAACGGCACGGTGAACAACGTCTACGCCACTGGAGCTGTCAGCGGCAGCAGCACGGTCGGCGGTCTGGCTGGAAGCAACAGCGGCAGCACGATCACCAACGGCTACTGGGACATCACGACCACCGGCAAGGGCACAAACGCTGGCTACGGCGCTCTTTCCGGTACGGTGACGGGCGGCGGCGGGCTGACCACAGCGCAGTTGACCGCGGCCCTGCCCTCGGGCTTCACCTCCAGCAACTGGGCCAACGCCGGCAACCAGACCACGCCGTACCTGCTGACCAATACCAGCTTCCAGACCGTCAGCGGCGCAGTTCTGCTGGGCACTGACACCAGTGCCTCACCGACGCAATACCGGGTGATCACCAACGTCACCCAGTTGCAGAACATCAACAGCACCGGGGTGAACCTCGACTACGTGCTGGGCAACAGCATCGGCGCCTCGGCCACCGCCGGCTGGAACGGCGGCGCGGGCTTCACGCCGATTGGCACGGCCTCCACCTCCTTTACCGGCAGCCTGGAAGGTCTGGGCTACACCATCAGAAGTCTGTACATTCACCAATCCGGCTCCGGCAATGACGGCTTCGGCCTGTTTGGAACTATCGGCAGCGCTGGCGCGGTGAGCAACCTGGGTCTGGTCGGCGGCAGCATCACCGGCAAGTCCTATACCGGGGCACTGGTCGGCAACAACGCCGGCACCATCAGCAATGTTTACTCCACGGCCAGCATCAACGGCCAGGTCGGCACGAATGTCGGCGGACTCGCCGGCTATAACGCCGGCACCATCAGCAACGCCTACACCTCCAGCATCATCAGCAACGGCGGCACCAACACCGGCGGACTGGTCGGCTATAACGCCGGCACCATCAGCAACGCCTATACGACCGGCAACGTCACCGGCCTGAGTTCCAGGACCGGCGGACTGGTCGGATTAAACACCGGCACCATCGGCAACGCTTACGCCACCGGCAATGTCCAGGGCGACACCAATGCCGGCGGACTGGTCGGCGGTAACATCGGCACCATCAGCAACGCCTACGCCACCGGCGACGTCACCGCCAACTACGACGCGGCGGGCGGACTGATCGGGATCAATAGCTCGGGCTCGGTCATTAACGTCTATGCCACCGGCAAGGTCAGCCTAAACTCGAGTTACTCCGGTACAAAGCTCGGCGGGGTGCTCGGCGTCAGCTATGGCGGTAGCTACTCGAGCGTCTACTGGGACACCACCACCAGTGGCACCACCAACAGTGGTGGTGCCGGCAACGGCCTGACCACCGCGCAGCTGGCCTCTGCCCTGCCCTCGGGCTTCAGCAGCAGCTTGTGGGCCAACGCCGGCGGCCAGACCACGCCGTACCTGCTGGGCAACACCGACTTCGAAAGTTACAGCGGCTCGGTGATCTTGGGTACAGATACCAGCGCTACGCCAACGCTGTACAAAGTGATCACCCGCCTCACCCAGCTTCAAAACATCAACAGCACCGGGGTGAACCTCGACTACGTGCTGGGCAATAACATCGACGCCTCGCCCACCGGCAGCTGGAACGGTGGCGCAGGCTTCGAGCCCATTGGCAGCAATGGCAACGCTTTCAGCGGCGTATTCGATGGCCTGAGCTTCGCCGTCAGCGACCTTACCATCAACCGGCCGTCCACCAATTTTGTGGGGCTGTTCGGTAGGGTGGGAAGCGGTGGCGTGGTGCGCAATATCGGTATCATCGGAGGCAGCATCACCGGCAAGGGTTACGTGGGCGGTCTGGTGGGCAGTAACATTGGTGGTTCAGTCAGCAATGCCTATGCGACTGGCCCGGTCAGCGGTACCTCACCCGTGGGTGGGCTGGTCGGATATTCCAGCGGATCGATCAGCAACGCCTATGCCAGCGGTAGCGTCAGCGGCACCGATGGTCTCGGTGGACTGGTCGGCGTGAACGTTGGAGTCATCACCGACACCTACGCCACCGGAAGCGTCCGCGTCAGCGGCAGCGCCCTCGCATATGGCATCGGTGGCCTGGTTGGAGCGAACAGCACCAACGGTCAGATTATCAATGCCTATGCCAGTGGCAGCGTCACCGGCAACGGCAGCCTCGGCGGGTTGGTTGGAGCCAACTTCAATGGCAGCGTCACTAATGGGTATTGGGACACCACCACCGGTCTCACCTCTGGTTTTGGCAACAGCAACGGAACCGTCACTGGCGGCGGCGGCCTGACCACGGCACAGCTGGCCGCAACTTTGCCCACTGGCTTCGCCTCAAGCGACTGGGCCAACGCCGACAACCAGACCACACCATACCTGCTTGCCAACACCAGTTTCAATACGATCAGCGGATCGGTATTCTTGGGTACTGACACCAGCGCGACACCGACTCAGTACAAGGTGATCACGAGCGTCACCCAGCTTCAGAACATCAACAGCACGGGCCTTGGCCTCGACTACGTATTGGGCAACAGCATCGACGCCTCGGCCACCGCCGGCTGGAACAACGGCGCGGGCTTTGTGCCGTTCGGCAACAACTACTTCACCAACGCGTTTACCGGCGTCTTCGACGGCTTGGGTTTCACCGTCAGCAACCTTACCGTCAATCGGCCGTCCGCCAGCTATGTGGGTTTGTTCGGCGTGGTCGGCAGCGGCGGCGTAGTACGCAACATCGGCGTCATCGGCGGAAGTTTTACCGGCTCCTACTCTGTAGGCGCTCTAGTCGGCGCCAACCTAGGCACTATCTCTGACGCATACGCGACCAGCGGCGTCACCGGCAATGCCCTCGTCGGCGGCTTGGTCGGCCTGAACACCAATGGGGCGATCATCAACGCCTATGCCACCGGCAATGTCACCGGCTCCGGCGCCAACCAAGAAGACCTCGGCGGTCTGGTCGGCTACAACTCGAATGGCTCGATCAGTAACGCCTACGCCACCGGCAACGTCACCGGCAAGTGGCAGATCGGCGGCTTGGTCGGGCTGAGCTCCAATAGCTCCACGATCAGCGATGTCTATGCTCTCGGCAATGTCAGCGGCACCAATGAGGTCGGTGGATTGGTCGGCTCCAATACAGCGGACTCCACCATCACCAACGCCTATGCCACCGGCAGCGTCAGCGGCACCAATAAGGTCGGCGCGCTGGTCGGGATGAACTCGAACGGAGCGGTCATCACCAACGGTTACTGGGATACCAGTACGGGGCTCGGCACTGGGATTGGTAGCAGCAACGGCGGCGCCGTAACCGGGGGCGGCGGCTTGACCAGCACGCAAATGATGCAGCAGGCAAGCTTCACCGGATTCGACTTCAGCTCTCCGGTGTGGGTGAACTACAGTGGCCACACCGCACCACTGCTCAACGTGTTCCTCATCCCGCTCACGATCACTGCCGACAACCAGGGCCAGACATACAACGGCGGCACTTTCGGGCTGCTCAACCCGAGCTATTCGGTGGCAGGCGCGGATACGTCAGGACACCTGTTCGGTCTAGGTGACGCGTACAATGGCGCAGTCAATGTCGGCAGCTATAGCCCGGATCTGTGGTCGGATCAGCAAGGCTATCGTATTGCTTACGTGGGCGGCGCCCTCTCCATCACCGCCAAGACCCTCAGCCTCACCGGCCTCGCCGCCAACAACAAGGTCTACGACGGCACGACCGATGCCACCGTCAGTGGCTTCGGCAGCCTTGCAGGCATCGTCGGCAGCGACAACGTCGGCCTCGATACCACAGCAACCAGCGCCAGCTTCGCCGACGCCAACGCCGGCACCGGCAAGACCGTCACCGTCACCGGCCTCGCTCTCACGGGCACTGCCGCCGGAAACTATACTCTGTCCTCGGCCGGCACGACGACAGCCGACATCACCGCCAAGACCCTCAGCCTCACCGGCCTCACCGCCAACAACAAGGTCTACGACGGCACGACCGATGCCACCGTCAGTGGCTTCGGCAGCCTTGCAGGCATCGTCGGCAGTGACAACGTCGGCCTCGATACCACAGCAACCAGCGCCAGCTTCGCCGACGCCAATGCCGGCACCGGCAAGACCGTCACCGTCACCGGCCTCGCTCTCACGGGCACTGCCGCCGGAAACTATACTCTGTCCTCGGCCGGCACGACGACAGCCGACATCACCGCCAAGACCCTCAGCCTCACCGGCCTCACCGCCAACAACAAGGTCTACGACGGCACGACCGATGCCACCGTCAGTGGCTTCGGCAGCCTTGCAGGCATCGTCGGCAGTGACAACGTCGGCCTCGATACCACAGCAACCAGCGCCAGCTTCGCCGACGCCAATGCCGGCACCGGCAAGACCGTCACCGTCACCGGCCTCGCTCTCACGGGCACTGCCGCCGGAAACTATACTCTGTCCTCGGCCGGCGCGACGACAGCCGACATCACCGCCAAAACCCTCAGCCTCACCGGCCTCACCGCCAACAACAAGGTCTACGACGGCACGACCGATGCCACCGTCAGTGGCTTCGGCAGCCTTGCAGGCATCGTCGGCAGTGACAACGTCGGCCTCGATACCACAGCAACCAGCGCCAGCTTCGCCGACGCCAATGCCGGCACCGGCAAGACCGTCACCGTCACCGGCCTCGCTCTCACGGGCACTGCCGCCGGAAACTATACTCTGTCCTCGGCCGGCACGACGACAGCCGACATCACCGCCAAGACCCTGAGCGTCAGTCTGCTCGGCAATCCCACGAAGACGTATGATGGCACTACAGATGCGACGCTGAGCACTTCCAACTTCCTGCTCACAGGTTTCGTCGATGGACAGGGCGCAAGCGTCACCCAGACGGATGGAAGTTATGCCAGTTCCCAGATTGGCGTCGGCCTCGCCGTCACCGCCAACCTCACGATCGGCGACTACAGTGCCGACGCTGGCACACTACTAAGCAACTATGTGCTGCCCGTCACAGCCAGCGGAACGGGCAGCATCTTACCGTCGCCAAATGGAACTGCGGGCAACGCGAGCGCGAATGCCGGGCAAAATGCCACCTGGGGGTACATTGGACAGGACGGATGGCGATTGAAACTGGACCCGCGCCTGCAATGGCTACTGGCATCGTCATTGAAGTCGAGCGCGGTACAACTGTCCATCAACGCTGGCACAATGGACACGCCGCCATGCTCCATAGATGCTTTCACGGCCCTCTCCAGTGCATGTCGCAAATATTGAGAGCAGGAATCGCCGACAAAGCGGACGTCAGGGTGCCCTTAGCGACTTGCGATAGAGTGGAATTTGAATGTTGCTCGCTTTCGGATGAGGCTATCTGGTCACAATGGACAAAAGATACTCCGAAAGCTTCAATCAAGCATTGGCGAACGAGCCAGATGTAGAAGCGCTCTGGAAAGCCGTCGGCATCCTTCAGACCCACCCCGCCTTGGTGATCTGCCCCCAAGATTAGGGCTAAGCGCTACTCAAATCGGAAATTGCGACCCGAAGGAGAATTCACACTTGCTAATACTCCGATCTCCCTTGCAAAACGTCACGTGAATATTTGTTAATGTTCGCTGGGCACCGCGATTCAAAGGTGATCCGATTGGCTGCGATGCGTCAACTGTCATGTCCGCTTTCGGGGCTGAGCTACCAAGCAGGAAGCGACCCGATTGCGAGCGTTTGCGCGGCTCACGCATCTTGCACGGACGGAAGATTCTTCACCCTTATCGCGACGAAGTAGCCGATCGAGTTCAAGATCATGTGCGCCACAATCAGCCACCACAGGCTATGCGTCAGCGCAAATCCGATCGCGAAGGCCAGCCCGATCACTCCCGTACGCAAGATACCTGATGGTCCTTGATAAGCGTGAGCCAAGCCGAAGGCGACTGACGCGATTGTGGCAGCACCCCACACTCCGAGGAGGGGCGCAAGCGCCCAGAACAGATAGCCCCGGAACAGCAACTCTTCGGTGAAACTTCCGATGATGATGACGAGAGGAAAGAGCACGAACTGCGCATTGGTTCGAGGAGCGATACGCATCCTCTCCAGCTTTTCTCGCTGTCAAGCGAACCGAGGATTTGACCCCTTGGGCGAACTGAAGAACTGACCCCCTGTCATTGCGGTGCGGTTGCGGTGTTGTCGAGCGCAGATCCGGCCTTCTGCAGAAGGCCGGATCTGCGCTTTTCGCGAAGTCGGTAGCTGTCCCCGCGGATGGTGATCACGGTGGAGTGGTGGAGCAGGCGATCCAGGATCGCGGTTGCGACGACCGGATCGCCGAACACGCTGCCCCATTCGCCGACCGAACGGTTTGAGGTGATCAGGATCGATCCCTTCTCGTAACGGCGCGATACCAGCTGGAAGAACAGGTGAGCCGCGTCGGCTTCGAACGGCAAGTAGCCGAGTTCATCAATGATCAGCAGTTTCGGCCGGCTCAGCAACGTGAGTTGCTTATCGAGATTCCCGTCCATGTGGGCTTTGGCCAGAAGGGCCACGAGCGTTGCTGCCGTGACGAACTGGACCGAGTAGTTCTGCCGGATCGCCTCACGTCCCAGCGCCACCGCCAAGTGCGTTTTCCCCGTCCCGGGCGGCCCCAGGAACAGCGTCGTGTCACCGTGTGCGATCCAGCGGCACGTCGCCAGTTCCCGGATTTGCCCTGGATCCAGCGAAGGCTGCGCATCGAACTCGAAGCCGTCGAGTTCGCGCACGAAGGGGAACTGGGCGATCTTGCTCGCCATGGAGATCCGCCGTTCATCGCGCCGAGCGATTTCGCGTCCGACCAGGAACGCGAGCGCTTCGCGCAAGGTCATGTCCGAGCGTGCGGCTTCGTCGAGCAGCGTATCCAGCTGATCGCGGATTGCGGTCAGCTTCAGCCGGTCCAGCATGGCGATGAGGGTCTCGTGATCGACTGCCATCACCATGCCCCTCCCGCAACCGCTTCGTATTCGGCGAGCGGCCGCAACAGCGCGGGCGGCGCAGCCGGCGGCATTGTCGCGCGCCCGGGCGCGGCACCGACGAGCCCAGCCAGATGCGCCCGTTCGATAACCCGCTGCCGGCGACCCTCGCATTGGGCATGATCGGCCACGACCTCGCCGGCATGACGGACGATGACGCGACCGCCCAGAACCACGACCTGAACCGTCTCGCCGACGAGACGCCACGGGACCGAGTAGCTGTTGGTGTCGAGGTCGATCGCGCAGTCGGAGCGCACCTTGCGGGCCAGGTCGCGCAGCTGGCCGAACGGTGCGCGTCCGCTGAGCGGACGCAGGGCATTCGCCTCATCGGCAAAGCGCACGATTGGCAGTTCGCCAGTGGTGCCGTGAACGCGCATGTCGGCAACCTCCCGGTTCCATTGATCCAGGTGGGCAACGAACGCGCCCCAGCTCGCGAAGCGGCGGCCTGCGATGGCATTGCGCTTCACATAGCCGACGCCGCGTTCATCCTTGCCCTTCGTTCGGGCTCGATACGGAGCGCACGCCCTTGGACTGAAGCCCCAGTAGCGCGCGAAGGCATGGAGCCGGGTATTGAACCGAACCTCGCGGGTCGCTGCATCATGATGGTCGACCAGGGCTCGCGCATTGTCGAACAAGACCTCGGTCGGCACGCCGCCGAACCGCAGGAACGTGCCCTCCATCCCTTCGAACCAGTCCGCCTGCCGCTCCCGGAGCGAAGGCCGGATATGCATCCGCCGCGAGTAACCCAGCGTCGCCACGAACAGGTGGATCTTGACCCGCTCATCGCCGATCCAGACCCTGGTGTCGCCGAAGTCGATCTGCAGCTGATGCCCAGGGCGAGTCTCGAAGCGCACCGTCGCCTTCTTGTGCGCCCTCAATTCGCGCCGCCAGGGCTGGACCCGCAGCTCGACAGAACGCAGCCCGATCACGATCCCGTGCTCGCTCGCCAACTCCTGGCGGATAACATCGGCATTCCCGTTGTGCCGGAAGAACCGTTCGCGAAGCCAGTCATCCAAGCCGTCAAAGGCCGACTTGCGCGGTGCCTTGGCAAACGGCACGACGCCCCCGGCGCGAAGGTAGCGGCGCACCGTGTTGCGCGCGCAGCCAAATTCCTTCGACAGCCGCTTGGCTCCCCAGCCAAGTTCATGCAACCGCACCATCGCGGCCACCTCGTCCGGTTGAAGCATCTCTTCTCCCTGCACAGCAATCGCCTGTGCCGGGATTTCTGATGTCCCTATCGTCATCTGTCCCTCCTCTTGTCGAACCCAGAGGGGGTCAGTTCTCAGATTCGGAAGGGGGGCAGTTTCTCACTTCGCCTGACACTCGCAGGAGCCGAAGCTTGTCAGGTGACATCTCCTGAAACAGGAGGATGTAGGCGCAGAGGGCTACCAGGAGCACATCCAGCACGAGACCCAACTGCCCGAGAACACCGATCTGGAGGCCCAGTGCAAGGTACGATCGACTGAACCAATACCATGACACAAGTATGAGCGATGAGATCAAGATGCCCTTTACGATGATCTTCCAGTACCGGCGCAGCAATCCGGCCTCGTCCAAGGGCGCCCGATCAAACTGGCGGCCAACGAAGAAGGAAGAAACCGGCCATACAACGAACACCATCATGGTGAGCAACAGGTCGATCAGGTTGTAGTGCGGCATGGGTGACCCTTGTGGGCAGCGACATAATGTAACTGCATATTTACATTAATCCCCAGTCAAGTCTACAAGCACGGCATGTCGCACGGACCCAACCAGCCCATTGCACGCCAGCACCGCAGCAAGGTCACGCATGATCTTTTGTGCGACGCGGCCGAGGAAGCCCTGCGCGAGGGCGGGCTTGCGCTGTGCACCATTCAAGAGGTCGCCAGGAGGGCTGGCCGGTCGGGGGCGAGTGTCTACCGCCGGTTCGGCGACAAGGACCGGATGATCATTGCCGTGATCGAGCGCTATCTCGAACGCATGCTCTCCGCCAACGAGGTTGGCTTCAAGGCTCTGGCTGAACAATACCCCCGCCTCGAAGAGAGGCTGAAGGTTCTGGTCGAGGGCGCGGTCGCGAGCCAGCGCCGCGATGCACGGCTGGTGCGCGCCTTCAGGGACGCGGCAGCCCGCTCCTCCAACGACGCGCTGACCGCTGCGATGGTCTGGATGCGCGACGCGGTGCTCGACCTGGCAAGGCGGGCGCTGCGCGACTGCTCGTCTGAAATCGCGCGCCAGGACAAGGAGCAGGCCATCACGTTCGCAGTAGACATGCTCATGGGCGCTTTGGAGGTCCTGACCAACAACGACGCCCCTTCATTGAGTGACGGGGCGTATCAATCCGAGCTCTACGACATGCTGTATGGCTACCTCTCCTCGCCCGCGATCGACGCACGGTCCTGACGCCACGTGTCGCGCTAACCGCATGGCCGAAAACATGTTGCCTTGCGGGTGTCCTCTTGCCCGACTTTCCTGCCGTTCGGCGGCCAGAGTGACCCCGCCGAAAGTGGTCGGCCGTTCAAGTTGAAATTTGTCCACGCCGCCTAGAACCTATTCCAGATACGCGTCCTTCAGCTTCCGGTTTCGGTGCAAATCCCCGAGTGCCGTCCCGGGGCGCGATGCACCTTCCCTGTACGACCTGTTCTCGAGCTTCACCTTGTAGCGCTCGGAGACGACATCGTTGATGATGTCGAACATACGCTGCTCCCAGTGCCAGTCGTCGAGATAGCGCGCCTTCATTTGCGCACTGCGCGATCGCCGGTACTTCTCGGCGAAGTAGTTTACCTCCTCCTGCGCCTCGGCGCGCCGCTCGAGCGCTTCATCGAGGCGCTGCTTCTGCTCTTTGGTCTGCGGCCCCGTGATCTTCACCTCCCCGCTATCCGGGTCGAGGATGATGTCATCCGGGTGAGGTACGGGAGACGGTTCAGGTGAACCACGCTCCCGGGCGCGCTTGATGACCTCGTCCCATCCGATCTTGTAGTCGAGCGCCTTGCCGAACAGTTCCATGCGTGAGTGATAGTGCTGCTCCTCCATATCGGCGACCATCCGGGTCAGCTGTTTCTGGGCGAGGCGATTGCCCTTCAGCGCCGCGATGCCCATCGCCCGGAACACCGCCTGGATCGTTGGAAGTTCGATCGCGGTATCGCCTTCGCGGATGGCTACAGGGCGATAGGCTTCCATCCGGAGGAACTCCTCGGCAGCCTTCTTGCCGTAACCGGTATCGACCGCCTTGCCCTTCGCGCCTTTTGGCCGTCCCGCGGGATTGCCGGACTGCCCCTTCCGGAACCTGTGCTGGACCGGTGGCTTGCCATAACCGACGATGTACTTGCCGGGTTCGCCTCCCATCACGCAGCCTCCTCGGAGATGTCACTCTCGGCAGGATCGATACCCGGCCGCGCCTCACTGACCTCCTCGAACGTCCGGTTGTTTCCGACGAGCGCTGCCTGTTTGCCGGTGCGGGCCTCCCAGCGCCGGATGATCGTGTCGCAGTAGAGCGGGTCGTATTCGACAAGCCGTGCAAGGCGCCCGGTCTTCTCGGCCGCGATCAGCGTCGAGCCCGATCCCCCGAACCCGTCGAGGACGATTTCGCCGCGGCGTGAGCAGTCGCGGATCGCATCGGCGATAAGTGCGACCGGCTTGACCGTCGGGTGCATGGCGAGCTCATCCGAGCGGGTGGCGCCGATCGAGCTGATCCCGGCATAGTCCCAGACGTTGGTACGATAGCGTCCGGTCTCGCCCAGGCCGAAGCTGTTGGTATGCTCAGCGGTCCCCTGCTTGAATACGAAGATCAGCTCGTGCTTGGAGCGATAGAACGCACCCATGCCGCCATTGGTCTTGTTCCACACGACGAGGTTCTTGAACTCCGTGAATGCTGCCTCGCCAGCAGCAAGCAGCTCTCCCATGTGCCGCCAGTCCATGCACACGAAGGCGATCGCCCCGTCGCGCATGACCCGGCTCATGTTGGTGAGCGTCTGCTCGAGAAAGCCGGTGAACTCGTTCCGGCTCATCTCCCCCGAGGCAAAGGCGAACTCGCGATGCTTCACAGAACCGAGCCCGCAGACGTTGCCGTCGATCGCAACGTTATAGGGCGGATCGGTGAACACGAGGTCGGCTTTATCGCCATCCATCAACCGGTCGAGATCCACCGCACTGCGCGTGTCGCCGCACAGGAGGCGATGACGACCCAACTGCCAGATGTCGCCGGGCCTGGAGACCGGCGTGCCCGAAATAACCGGAACGGCGTCCTCGGGGCCCGCAGGTCCATCGGGACTGGCTTCACTCGCCTCGTCGAGCACCAGGTCGATCTCGGCAAGGCTGAACCCGGTCACTTCGACATCGAACTCGAGGTCGACCAGCGCCTGCAGTTCGATCGCCAGGATCTCGCGGTCCCACCCTGCATTGAGCGCGAGCTTGTTGTCGGCAAGCACGTAGGCGCGGCGTTCGGCCTCGCCGAGGTGAGACAGGGCCAGCGTCGGCACTGTCTTCATCCCCAGCAGCCTGGCCGCTTCGACCCGGCCGTGGCCGGCGACGATCTCACCTTCATCGGAGACCAGCACCGGGTTGGTGAAGCCGAAGCGCTCGATCGACGCCGCGATCTGCTTTACCTGTTTTCTGGAATGGGTCCGCGCGTTGCGCGCGTAAGGCCGAAGTGACGCGATGTCGCGTTCGACCAGTTGGGTCGTTGTACTCATGTTCGTCTCCCGTCTGCCCCAAGGCGATGGTCACGCAATTGTAGCGGATGGCGCGAGTGAATGAAAGATCAAAACAGGAACAAATGTCGCTCGACAGGCACGCTTTGCCGCAAATCTGGCCTTGCTACGGGTGTTTACGGGCGGAGAGGCTTCTGAATGAGCGTGCAGGCCGGCCAGGTCATTTCCTGCATCCTATTCCCTATCGCGAAACCCTGTTCCCGGTGCCGGGCTTCCCTGTTCGGCGCTCGGCAATTCCCTGATACGGTTCGGCGATTTCCCTGTTATGCCCGTAGGGAATTTTGCTCGGCGAGCCGCGGTTTCCTGCGGGTTCTGAGGTCAATCCGAGCAGCCTGAACCCCTGAAAACCAGCGATTTCCCTGTAAATTCCCTGTTATGCAGGGAAATCGGACAAGAGCCTGCCTCGCTTCGCACTGCGTCGCGCACCAATCATCTTCAGAATGAACCTGATTTTCGCCTTCGGGCGCTGCCCTGTGACTGGCGCGGGGCGGTTGTGGCGGTATATCGGGAAGGGTGCTTCGGGCGGGTTCTCGCCTTGCCCTGCTGGCCCTGACTGCATGACGGACAGAATACCGCGCCTGTGCAAACCGCATTGTTCATCGTTGCCGCATTCCTGACGCTCGCCGCGGCGGCGGGCTGGCTGAACCAGAGGTTCTTCCGGATGCCGGCAAGCCTGGCCATGCTGATGGCGGGGCTGGTCTGTGCGCTGCTTCTGGGGCTGGCCGATCGCTTCTGGCCCGAAAATGCCGCTTTCAACTGGATCGGATCGGCCGTGACCGAAGTCGATTTCAGCGGCGCGCTGCTCGATTTCCTTCTGGCGTTCGTGCTGTTTTCCGGTGGGCTCGGCATCGACAGCGGTCTGTTCCGCAGCAAGTGGCGCAGCGCCGCGGCGCTGGCCGGGCTGGGCACGGTGCTGTCGGTCGTTGCGATCTATGCGGGCATCGTGCTGCTGGCGGCGGCAACGGGCATGGATGTGCCGCCCGCCTGGGCGCTGGTATTCGCCGCACTGGTGGCGCCGACCGACGCGGTGGCGGTCCAGTCGGTGGACGCGAACGCGATTTCCAAGGAAGCGCGCGTGGTTCTCCAGGGCGAAGCCTTGTTCAACGATGGCGTCGGGATCGTGCTTTATGGCAGCGCGCTGGCGGCGGCGATGTCGAACGCGCCGATTCATCCCGGTGAAGCAGGGCTGGATATGCTGCGCGAAAGCGTCCTGGGTCTTCTGGTCGGCTATATGGGCGGCTGGCTGGCGGTGCGGATATTGCGCAATGTCGACGATCTTTTCACCGACGTCCTCATCACCATGGCGACAGCCGCCGCGGTATTCGCCATCAGCCTTGCGATCGGTGCCAGCGGGCCGATCGCGGCGGCGCTCGCCGGGGTGATGGTCGGCGGTATCAGCACCCGCCACGCGCTGACGAAGGACGACAAGCGCTATATGCGCGGCTTCTGGCGCGTGATCGACGGGCTGCTCAATGCGTTCATCTTCCTGCTGCTAGGCCTGGAGGCGATTTCGATCGATGCCTGGGGCAAGGTCTGGTTCATCGCCCTCGCGGCCGCGTTCATCGCCCTGTTCGCGCGCGGGCTGGCGGTGTCGCTGACCGGGCTGGTGCTGCGCGGGACGCCGATCGGATCGAATTTTCGCAGCCTTCCGGTGCTCGTCTGGGGCGGTGCACGGGGGGCGGTGTCGGTCGCGCTTGCGCTGGCGATTCCCGAATCCCCCTATCGCCAGACCATCCTTGCCTGCGCGTTCGCCGCCGTGCTGGTTTCGATGTTCATCCAGTTGCCCACGCTATCGCGCGTGGCGGACTGGGCGCGCAGATAGGCGGAAAACGACCGGCGGCGGCTTTGCAAGCCGCGTCACGGCCGGAACGGGAGCGTGCGCCTATTTGCCGTGGGTGATGTCCTCCACCACATAGGCCGACACATCGGCGATGCCCTGGTCGGAGATCACACCCTTGAATCCCGGCATCGACTGGCCGCCGTTGGTCACTTGCCGCAGCACGGTTGCCCGATCCTTCGCCGAAGCGATCGAGGCAAGGTTGGGGCCGCCGTTGCCGCCAAGGCCGGTCATGCCGTGACAGGCGGAGCAGTCGTCCGCGAACACCTGCTTGCCCGCCGCGGCGTTGCCTTGCATCGTGGGAACGGGAGCCGCCGTCTTTTCCCCGGCGTGCGCGATGGCGTGCCCGCCATTGCCCGGCGCCACTTCGTCCAGCTTTCCGTCCAGCGAGAAGAGCCAGAGGTTGTCGCCGTGCGCCGTTCCGGCGAGCGCATTTCCGCCCGCATAGAAGGCAACGTATTCCTTGCCCTTGTGCCTGAAGATCGTGGGGACGTTATTGGCGCCCGCACCGGTCTGGAACTTCCACAGCAGCTTGCCGGTGGTCGTTTCATAGGCCTGCAATTCGCCGGTATTGCGGCCGACGAACACCACGTTGCCCGCCGTAACGGCCGATCCCGAATAGCATGAGCTGGGGAAGTCCTTTTTCCAGGCCACCTTCCCGGTGCCGATATCGAAGGCCGCGAACCAGCCGGCGCTGTGGAAGCCGTTGCCCGTCGCCCCGGTGGAGCCCGTGGCCAGTCCGTTGGCGCCATCCGGCCCCTTTTTCGGCTGGTCTTCGGTTTCGGAGGTCAGACCCGCGACACTGTTCTGCCCGCATACGAACAGCAGGTTGCTTGCCGGGTCATAGCTTGACGGCGGCCAGTTGATGCCGCCGGCGGCCCCCGGCGCCACGACCACCATGTCTTTCCAGAACGGCGTGAAGATATCCTTGGCGACGGCGGCGCTCTTCACCTTTGCCACCTTCTCCACCCTGGCGACCTGTTCGGGCGTGGGCACGTGGCTGGCAAGCGAAGGCCACGAAGGGATCGGTTGCGTTGGCGCGGTTTTCTGCCTTGCGTCCTGCGGCACGGCGGTTTCGGTGATCGGGCGGATCGGCTTGCCGTTGGTGCGATCGAGCAGATAGACCCATCCGGTCTTCGCCGCTTCGGCGATGCCCTTCACCGGCTTGCCGTCGATCGTGGTATCGAACAGCACCGTCGGGCTGGGCGCGTCATAGTCCCAGATATCGTGGTGCACCAACTGGTAGTGCCAGCGCAGCTTCCCCGTCTTCAGGTCAAGCGCGACGATGGAAGATGTATAGAGGTTGTCGCCCGCGCGCGTCGAACCGTCATAGTCCGGTCCTGCGTTGCCGGTGGAGAAATAGAGCAGGCCGAGGTCGGTATCCACTGACGGCGTCTGCCAGACAGATCCGCCCCCGCGTTTCCACGCATCGCTGTCCTGCGGCCAGGTTTCATAGCCGGCCTCTCCGGGGCCGGGAACCGTATAGAATCGCCAGACCTCTTTCCCGGTCTTCGCATCGAAGGCCATCACGCGGCCGCGAATGCCGTATTCGCCGCCCGCGGTTCCGATAATGACCTTGCCGTCAACGTAAAGCGGCGCGGCGGTGAGTGAATAGCCGTCTTGCCATTTGACCGGCTGGACCGACCATACGACCTTGCCCGTCTTCTGGTCTAGCGCGACGAGCTTTCCGTCAAGCTGGCCGATAAAGACCTTGCCCGGACCCAGCGCCACGCCACGGCTGAGCCAGCCGCAACAGATCGTCGAAATCTGCTGGTCGATGCCGGAATCGTACTTCCACAGTATTTTCCCGGTTTCCACGCTTACAGCGAAAACATCGTCTTCGCCGGTGGGGACGTAAAGGACGCCGTCGTATTCAAGCGGCTGCCCTTCTGCCGAATACTTGGAGGAAACGCCGGACCCGCCCAGATGCGTCAGCCATACGCCCTTGAGCTTGCCGACGTTTGCCGAATTGATTTCATCGAGCGGCGAATAGCGCTGGTTGTTCAACGATCCGCCGTTGGTGATCCAGTTGTCGCCGGGGGGCTGGCTGAGGGTCCGGTCGGAAAATGATGGCGAACAGGCGGTGGCCAACAGGGCGCTACCGACGACAGTAGCGGTCAGGTAAAACCTCCGATATGGATGCATTAATTGTGTCCCCTGTTCGAACGAAGTACGAAGTTTTTCGCCTTTTAACTTGTTCGTAAAGTCGCCGTTCCCGATTTTTTTGCATCCGGATTGCCGGAAGTTCTGCCCGTGACACGCGCGGTGATGCGGATTGCGAACGGGCGGAGGTTGCGCGATATCCCGCCCGGCGCGCGGAATCCTGCGATGCCGATGCCACCAGCGCCCGCTCGGCGCGCATTGCCTGACTTTCCCAGGTGCGATAGTCATTTGCCCGATCAAGGACGTGACGATCGCGGCAGCCGGGGCGGCGGATGGACAATCGCAGTATATTTTCCTTTCTCGACCGCGCGCTTGGCGATGGTCGCCGCGTCGCGCTTGTCACGCTTGTTTCCGCAACGGGTTCCTCCACCCGCGCGCCCGGCGCGCACATGGCGGTGTGCGAGGACGGCAGCTTTGCAGGTTCGCTTTCGGGCGGTTGCATAGAACGCGCGGTGGTGGGCGAGGCGCTGTCCGCGATCCGCGAGGGCGCGCCGCGCATCACGCGCTTCGGGCAGGGATCGAGGTATATCGATATCCGCTTGCCCTGCGGGGGCGGGGTGGACCTTCATTTCCAGCCGCTGGCGGCCGGGCAGGCACCGGGCAGCGCGCTGGTGCACAATGCGATCTCCGCACTGGATGGCAGGCACCCTTTCGCGCTGGAGTTCGGCCCGGAAGCGGATGCGCCACGCTTTGTGAATCGCTGGTGCGAGACGCGCTTCGATCCGGCGACGGGTATCGCGGCGGTCGGGCACTGGCCGCAGGTTCGCCTGATGATCGCTGGCCACGGCGCGGGGGTGGACCGGCTGGCCCGTCAGGGACGGACCTGGGGCGCGGAAATCGCCGTCGCCACGCCGGACCGCGAACTGGCCGCGCAGCTCGATGCCGACGGGTTCGATACGCGCGTGTTGCGCGGGCCGCGCGATACTGGCGCCATTGAAAGCGATCCGTGGACCGCGCAGGTCTTCCTGTTCCACGACCATGACTGGGAACCGGCGCTGATAGCGCACGCCTTGCGCCAACCGCATTTCTTCATCGGCGCGATGGGCAGCAGGGCGGCCCACGTTACGCGGTGCCGGGCGCTGCGCGCGCTGGGCGCAAGCGAAGCGGCGCTGGCCGGGATTTCCGCGCCGGTCGGCCTGTTCCATTCGGTGCGCGATCCCGAAACGCTGGCGCTTTCGATCCTTGCCGAAGTGGCAGAGCGCCACCGTTCCACCGATTTCGCCACCATGCCCGGCACCGGTCAGGCGGCACCAACGTTCCAGAAAGCAGGACAGGACAATGATCCAGACCACGATCAACGGCCAGCCAAGGCAAATTGACGTCGATCCGGCGACGCCGATCCTGTGGGTCGTGCGCGAACAGCTTGGGCTGACGGGCACGAAGTTCGGGTGCGGCATCGCCCAGTGCGGCGCCTGCACCGTGCACCTTGACGGGCAGCCGGTCCGTTCGTGCTCCACGCCGGTTTCCGAAGCGGACGGCAAGGCGATCACCACGATAGAAGGGCTGGCCGGGCCGGATGGCGCGCCGCACCCGCTGCAACAGGCATGGATCGAAGCGCAGGTGCCGCAGTGCGGCTATTGCCAGTCGGGCCAGTTGATGAGCGCGGCCGCGCTGCTGCGCGATACGCCGCGGCCCAGCGACGACCAGATCGTTTCGGCGATGAAGGGCAATATCTGCCGGTGCGGCACGTATGGCCGCATCCGCAAGGCGATAAGGCTGGCGGCGGGGATCGAGGCGGCACCGTCCGCAAGGCCCGCTGCCGAAACCGCCGGCGCGGAGGGCTGAGCCATGAACAAGTGGACAAGGCGCGGCTTTATCGGCGCGGGCGTGGTCGCGGGCGGGGCGTTGGTGGTCGGCGTTGCGGTGCGGCCGGGCAATCCGGTGGGCAAGCTGCGCGGCGACGTGGCGAACGGGCCGGGCGAACAGTTGATCAACGCCTGGGTAAAGGTCAACGCGGACAACACGGTTACCGCGATCGTCCCCCATTGCGAGATGGGGCAGGGCGCGCACACCACGCTGGCGCAGATGCTGGCGGACGAAATGGATGCCGACTGGGCGAAAGTGGGCGTGATGCAGGCGCCGGCGGACGGGTTCTATGTCGCGCCGGACATGGTGCGCGCATTCATGTTTCCCGGCACGATCGACGCGCCGGACTGGCTTGAGCCGACATACAACGGCGCGTTCACGCAAATTTCGCGGCTGGCCGATGCGCTGATCACCGGCGGCAGTTCGTCTGTTCGCGCGACGGGTCAGCACACCATGCGCATTGCCGGTGCGGCGGCGCGGCACATGCTGATCGGCGCGGCGGCGGACGAATGGGGCGTGCCGGCAGGCGAGATCGTGGCCGAAAACGCGATGCTGACTCACAAGGCTTCGGGCAAGTCCGCCACTTATGGCGAATTCGCCGAAGCGGCATCGCGCCAGCACATGCCGCAAACGCCGAAATTGAAGGACGTATCGCAATACAAGCTGATGGGTCGCGGGCTGAAACGGCTGGATATTCCCGCCAAGGTCAACGGCAGCGCGGTATTCGGCATCGACGCGGCGATTGACGGGCAGCCGCTGAAATACGCGGCGGTAAGGGCGGCGCCGGTTCCGGGCGCCAAGGTAGAGGCGATCAATGCAGAAACCGCCAGGACGATGCCCGGCGTGCTGCAGATCCTGAACATGGGCGATTTCGTGGCTGTCGTAGCCGACGGTTACTGGCAGGCGCAGCAGGCGCTGAACACGATAGACGCCAGCTATTCGAAGACCGATGGCGACGTGCTCGACAGCGCGCTGCTCTATGCCCGCTATGGCAAGGCGCTGGACGAGGCGGGCGACAGCGGCGGAAAGTCGCTTGCCAGCACCGGCGATGCCCCGCGCGCCTTCGCGTCCGCGCCGAAAAAGGTGCAGGCCGAATACCAGGTGCCCTTCGTCGCCCACGCCGCGATGGAGCCGATGAACTGCACGGCATGGGTGCACGGCGGCAAGTGCGAGGTGTGGACGAGCACGCAGGTTCCGCTGATGGCGCGCAGCGCGATTGCAAAGGCGCTGGGCATTCCGGATGACGACGTGACGGTGAACCAGCTCTATCTGGGCGGGGCGTTCGGGCGGAGGCTGGAAAGCGACTATCCGGTGCAGGCCGCGCGAATCGCCAAGGCCACCGGCTATCCGGTGAAGATGATCTGGTCGCGCGAGGAAGATACCCGGCAGGACTTTTACCGTCCGGCCGATACCAGCCGTTTTTCGGCCGGGCTCGACGCGTCTGGCAAGGCGCTCAGCTGGAACAACGTATTCACGCAAAAGCACGATCCGGCGGGCGCGTGGGACATCCCGCATTACGATATCGCCAACAAGTCCATCCGCCATGCCGAGGCCGATGCGCACTTGCGCTTCGGCAGCCTGCGTTCGGTCGATCACAGCCAGCAGGGCTTCTTCATCGAAAGTTTCGTTGACGAAATGGCCCATGCGGCCGGGCAGGACCCGTTCGAATATCGCCGCGCCATGCTGGGCAAGTCTCCGCGCCACAAGGCGGTGCTGGAAAAGGTGGCGCGGATGGCGGGCTGGGGATCGAAGCTTCCCGACGGGACCGCGCGCGGCATTGCGCTGGTCAAGTCGTTCGGCACGATCGTGGCCGAAGTCGCCGAAGTGCAGATGAAGGACGGGCGCCCGCGCGTGACGAAAGTGTGGTGCTGCGCCGATCCCGGCTATGCGATGAACCCCGACGGTTTCGTTGCGCAGATGGAAGGCGGCATCGTCTTCGGCCTGACCACGGCGCTCTACAGCGGCATCACGCTGAAACACGGCGCGGTGGAGCAGGGCAATTTCAACGATTACCTGATGGTGCGCATGGACGAAGCACCGGATATCGCGGTTGAGATCATCAACGGCGATACCAAGACTTTGGGCGGTGCGGGCGAACCGGGCCTGCCGCCGCTGGCGCCCGCCGTTACCAACGCGATCTTCGCCGCGACCGGGCAACGCATCCGCAAGCTGCCGGTCATGGATCACTTCGCGTGAAGGAGGGGACGATGCGCAAGACCGTGGCCGTGGTTCTGATCGCCCTGTCGCTGGCGGCCTGTTCGAAGAAGGCGCCCGATCCGGTGGAACAGATCATCGTGCGCAAGCCCGGCGATCCGCCCGTGGCCGCGCCATCGCAAGCGGCGGCGGGCGATCCCGTTTCGGCGGGCAAGCAGGCTTTCGCGGCGTCCTGCGCGGCGTGCCATGCGGCCGGCGCGGACGCGCCCAAAGGTGTGGGGCCAACGCTTTACGGCGTGATCGGGCGCAAGGCCGGATCGGTGCCGGGATTCGCCTATTCCGATGCAATGAAGGCCAGCGGCATCACGTGGAGCGAAGCGAGTGTCGAACGCTTCCTGGCCGATCCGCAAGGCATGGTGAAGGGCACGACGATGGGCGCGGGCGCGGTCGGTTCGCCCGACACGCGCAAGGCGATCGCGGCCTGGCTGGCAACGCTCGGCCAGCAGGATTGACGGAAGGGGGCGGCGTGAACGGGCCGGCGCTCGCGCTGCTGGCGGCGGGCCAGTCAGCCCGTTTCGGCGCGGATGACAAGCTGGCCGCGCCCTTTCGCGGTGCGATGCTGGGGCTTCATGCCGCCAATGCCCTGTCCGGACTTGCCGCCGCGCCGCGCTGGGCGATCGTGCGCGGCCTTGGCCATCCCTGCATTCCCGGCTGGCGGGATGCCGGTTTCGATCCGGTGGTGAACGCGCAGGCGGACGAGGGCATGGCCGCATCGTTGCGGCTGGCCGCGCGCCTTGCCGCAGCGGCGCGCGCACCGGCGCTGATGATCTGCCTTGCCGATATGCCGCTTGTCCCGGCGGCGCATTACGCGGCGCTGGTGGACAGGTGGCGCGCGCAGGGCGGAACCGTCGGCTCTTGCGCGGGCGCGCTGGTTTCCCCGCCCGCGATCTTCCCCACGGACCGGTTTGCGGCACTTGGCGCGCTTTCGGGAGACAGGGGGGCAAAGGCGTTGCTGGCGGGGGCGGCGCTGGTCGAATCGCCGCCCGGCACGCTCGCCGATATCGACAATCCCGAAACGCTTGCCCGTCTCGCCACCTGATTGCCGTTACGGAATCCGGACAGTCGGCGGTTTGCTTTGACATCGCGGCCATATCGGTGCTGTTTTGCAACCCAACGAGACAAGCCGATATGCCATTCGGGAGACGATCATGGACATCGAATTCAGCGCGGAGGATCTTGCCTTCCAGCAGGAAGTGCGGACCTTCATCGAGGAAAACTATCCTGAGCAACTGCGCGGCAAGCAGGACGAGGGTGACGAACTGGGCAAGGACGATTTCCTCGCCTGGCACAAGGTTCTCTACAAGAAGGGCTGGGTCGCCCCGGCGTGGCCGGTGGAATACGGCGGCACCGGCTGGACCGCCACGCAGCGTTTCATCTGGTCGGAAGAAACCGCGCGGGCCGATTGCGTCCGCCTGATGCCGTTCGGCCTGTCGATGGTCGGCCCGGTGATCTACACCTTCGGCACACCCGAACAGAAAGCGAAATACCTGCCGCGCATCCTTTCGGGCGAAGACTGGTGGTGCCAGGGCTATTCCGAACCCGGCTCCGGCTCTGACCTTGCATCGCTGCGCACCCGCGCGGTGCGCGATGGCGATCACTATGTGGTCAACGGGCAGAAAACCTGGACGACGATGGCCCAGCACGCCGACTGGGGCTTTTTCCTTGTCCGCACCGATCCCGACGCGAAGATGCAGGAAGGCATCAGCTTCCTGCTGATCGACATGAAGACGCCGGGCATCACCGTGCGCCCGATCATCACGCTGGGCGGCGAGCACGAAGTGAACGAGGTGTGGCTGGAAGACGTGCGCGTGCCGGTCGAAAACCGCGTCTATGAAGAAAACAAGGGCTGGACCTGCGCCAAGTTCCTTCTCGCGCACGAACGCACCGGCATTGCCGGGGTCGCCTCGTCCAAGCGCGGCGTGGAAAAGATCAAGGAAATCGCGATGGGCGAGATGGACGGCGACAAGCCGCTGCTTGCCAATCCGTTCTTCCGCCGCAAGGTGGCAGAGCTTGAGATGGACCTGACCGCGCTGGAATATACAGAGCTGCGCACGCTGGCCGGCGCCGCCGCGGGCAAGCCGCCGGGACCGGAATCGAGCCTGCTCAAGATCAAGGGATCGGAAATCCAGCAGCGGCTGACCGAACTCGCGCTCGAAGCGGCGGGCCACTATGGTGCGCCCTATTTCCGCAGCTTCGGGGAAGGGGACAACGAACATCCCATCGGCCCCGACTGGGCACACCGCACCGCGCCGACCTATTTCAACACGCGCAAGACCACGATCTATGGCGGGTCGAACGAGATCCAGCGCAACATCATCGCCAAGATGGTGCTGGGTCTTTGAACTGACGCGACCGGAGAGAACCTGAAATGGACCTGAGCTATACAGAAACGCAGGAAATGCTGCGCGATACCCTCGCGCGCTTCCTGGCCGACACATACGACTTCGAAACGCGCCGCAAGATGATCGCCAGTCCCGAAGGGCGCGATCCGGGCGTCTGGCGCGCGCTGGCGACCGAGCTGGGAATGCTTTCCGCGCCGTTTTCGGAAGAGCACGGCGGCCTTGGTGGCGGCGCGGTGGAAAATGCGATCGTCATGGAGGAAATGGGCAAGGTCATCGCGATCGAACCCTACCTGCAAACCGCGGTGATCGGCGGCGGCGCGCTGAAGGCGGCGGGCGGCCCGCTGGCAGAGGCGGTGATCCCGCAGATCATCGGCGGCGATGCGATTATCGCCTTCGCCTATGCCGAGCCGAAGGGCCGGTATGACCTTGCCGCGATCGCGACCACCGCGAAAAAGGACGGCGCGGGCTATGTGCTGAGCGGACACAAGGCGGTCGTCTATGCAGCGCCGTGGGCGTCGCACCTGCTCGTCACCGCGCGCACCGGCGGTTCGGGCCGCGAACGTGCGGGTGTGGACCTGTTCCTGATCGATGCGAACCTGCCGGGCATCACCCGCCGCGATTACCGGACGGTGGACGGCTTCAGCGCGTCCGAAGTCTATTTCGAAAACGTGTCCATCCCCGGCGAGGCGCTGCTTTCGGGCGGGATCGACCTGATCGAACGGATCGTTGACGAAGCCACCGTGGGCGTCTGCGCCGAGGCGACCGGCGTTACGCGCAAGTTGCACGAAGGCACGCTGGAATATTCGAAGCAGCGCAAACAGTTCGGCCAGCCGATCGGCAAGTTCCAGGTGCTGCAGCACCGCATGGCGGACATGATGATCGAGGTGGAACAGATCGCTTCGATGACGCTGATGGCGACGCTGAAGCTGGATGAACCGGCAGCGGCACGAAAGGCGGCGGTTTCCATGGCCAAGGCCAAGGTTGCGCGCAGCGCCCGTTTCGTGGGCCAGAACGCGATCCAGACGCACGGCGGCATCGGCATTACCGACGAGCTTGCCATCGGCCATTACTTCAAGCGCGCGACGATGATCGAAAGCCAGTTCGGCAATGCCGACTGGCACATGGCCCGCTTCGAGGAATTGACGCTGCCGGCCTGAACAGGGCGGTGACCGGCCCGGTCAGGCGACCGGGTCGGCATCTGGCTGGCGGGCGGGATGCGCGTCGGCAAAGGCCGGAAGATCGCGGCACCGCGCGGTGATCTCGCGCAGGCGCGGGTAGGGCGCCATGTTCACGTCGAACCGTTCGGCGCCGAATACCTGCGGCACAAGGCAGCAATCCGCCAGCGTCGGTGCATCGCCGAAGCAGAAACCGTCGCCACGGCGCGCAACCTGTTGTTCCAGCGCGGCAAAGCCTTCGCCGATCCAGCGTGCGATCCATTCGTTCACCGCGCGGTCGCCCGCGTGAAGGTCACGCCGCAGCGATTGCAGCACGCGCAAGTTGTTGAGCGGATGGATATCGCAGGCCACCAGCGCCACCATCGCGCGCACTTGCGCCCGGCCCGGCGGATCGGCGGGAAGCAGCGGCGGATCGGGGAACACCTCGTCCAGCCATTCCATGATCGCTGTCGATTGCGTGAAGATGCCGCCGTCCGTCTCCAGCGCGGGGACAAGCCCTTGCGGGGCGATCTCGCGATAGTCGTCCGCTGCCTGCTCGCCCGTTCGCAGGTCATGCGTGACCTGATCGTAATCCACGCCTTTCAGGTTCAGCGCGATGCGCACCCGGTACGATGCGGTGGAACGCCAGTATCCGTGCAGCCGTATCACCGTTCCTCCACGGGTTCCTGGTGCAGCCAGTCGGCATGGCGCGGTGCCTTCTTGGTGCGGCTCCATTCGTCGAGCATCAGCGGCGCGACGCGGGCCAGTTCCCGGTATTGCTCGTCGGTGCCGATGTCGCAGGCCAGTTCCAGCCGGTGGCCGTTGGGATCGAAGAAATAGATAGAGCGGAACACGCCGTGGAAGGTTGGTCCCAGCACGTCGATGCCTTGCGCCTCAATATGCGCCTTCGCGGCCTTCAGCGCCTCGAAATCGGCCACCTTGAACGCGATGTGCTGCACCCATGCGGGCGTGTTCTCGTCCCGCCCCATGTCCTTCTGGCCGGGCAGTTCGAAGAAGGCGAGCACGTTGCCGCCCCCGGCATCGAGGAAAATGTGCATATATGGATCGTATGCGCCGGTCGACGGCACATAGTCCTCCGCGAAAGCGGTCGTGTATTTCATGCCGAGCACGCGCTCGTAGAACTCGACCGTCTCTTTCGCGTCCTTGCAGCGATAGGCCACGTGGTGGACGCCGCCGAGCGTGGGGGCCGTGGTGGTCATGCTCCCGTCTCCTCTGCCTCCTTCGCGCCTAATGCGCCGCGGCGCATCTGGTCACGTTCCATGGACTCGAACAGCGCGGTGAAGTTCCCTTCGCCGAAGCCCTCATCCTTCTTGCGCTGGATGAATTCGAAGAAAACCGGGCCGATCATCGTTTCGGAAAAGATCTGGAGCAAAAGGCGCGGATCGCCCTTTTCGGTCGACCCGTCGAGCAGGATGCCGCGCGTCTGCAATTCCTCCACCGGCTCGCCGTGGCCGGGCAGACGCTCCTCCAGCATCTCGTAATAGGTCGCGGGCGGCGGCGTCATGAACGGGGTGCCGCAGGCTTTCAGCTTGTCCCACGTGGCAATCAGATCGTCACAGCAGAACGCGATGTGCTGGATACCCTCGCCGTTGTAGGCGCGCAGGAACTCTTCGATCTGGCCGCCGCCGGCCTTGCCTTCCTCGTTCAGCGGAATGCGGATCTTGCCGTCGGGCGCGGTCATCGCCTTGCTGGTGAGGCCGGTATATTCGCCCTTGATGTCGAAATAGCGGATTTCGCGGAAGCCTGCGATCCGCTCATAAAAGCTGGCCCAGTGGGCCATGCGCCCGCCATAGACATTGTGGGTAAGGTGGTCGATCAGCTTCAGTCCCGCGCCTTCGGGGTGGCGGTCCGCGCCGGGCTCGTAAACGAAATCGATGTCGTAGATGGAAAGGTCATCGCCGCGCGCCGCGCCTTCGTAGCGGTCGATCAGATAGACGATGGACCCACCGATGCCGCGAAAGGCGGGCAGGTGCAGTTCCATCGGGCCGGTCTTCACCTCGACCGGTTCGGCCCCGCGCTCTATCGCCTGGTCATAGGCCTTTGCCGCATCGCGCACGCGCCAGCCCATGCCGCACGCCGAAGGGCCGTGTTCGGCCGCGAAATAGGCGGCGGGGCTGCGCGGTTCGTAATTGGCGATCAGGTTGATCTCGCCCTGTCGCCACAGATCCACGTCCTTTGACCGGTGGCGCGCGACGCGGGTGAAGCCCATCGCCTCGAACACGGGTTCCAGAACGCCCTTTTCCGGGGCGGAGAACTCTATGAATTCGAAACCGTCCAGGCCCAGCGGGTTTTCGAACAGATCGGCCATGGGTGCATCCTTCTCGGGCAGGTGGTGTTTGTGCAAACGGGCGCGCGGAATCGCCGCAGGCGTCGCGCTGTCACCGGGAGTATCGCAGGTTGTGAAAATGGTGTCAAATGAAACTAGTTTGCCGCCAGCGGTCAGGCGCGTGCCATGCACGACCCAAAGCAAAAGCGCGGCGGCGACGGGGCGATCCGGCGCAAATGCGAAAAGCGATTGCGCTTGTCCGCCCGCGCCTGTAAACGCCCCCCCTGCCCACGGGGGAACCCGATAAAGCGCGCCGCTTTAGCTCAGTTGGTAGAGCATCGCATTCGTAATGCGAGGGTCACTGGTTCGAGTCCAGTAAGCGGCACCACCTTCATTTGCGCACTTTGCCTCGGCTCCAATCGAGCCGGCGCCCATTGAGCCGCCTCTGGCCGGTTCGCACGCGCTGTGCCGGCGGGGCGCGACGTACCCATACATGGTGACGCTGTATCCCGGTGCCTGCCCGAAAGGGGTATCGCCTTCTTATCGCTTGCCCCGCTTTGACAAGACGCAACAATGTAACCGTCCCATTCTTCGACGGAAATAAGCAAAAAGCGATATATGGAATCGCGACCGAGACTTGATTGATGTTATTTTTCGACAAGGCCAGCCAATTGGCGGACAGGGCTCCGCCGATCCCGGCAGGAGATGAGCCGGGGGCAAGCGGCGGCCAGCATCGGTTCTGGCACGATCTGGAACGGTTCGGAGACAACGTTGCGCTCAAGGGCGAAGCGGGGGAGAGCGTCAGCTATGTCGATCTTGCCCGGATGGCCGACAACGCGGGCTTCGCTTGCGGTGCGCGCCGGCTTGTCGTCATGGAAATCGACAACAGCATACCGGCCGTCGCAGCCTACCTGGGGGCGTTGAGGGCCGGGCACGCGATCATTCTGACCGCGCCGGGCAATATCCGCGACCTGGACCTGCTCGTCGAAACGTATCGGCCCGACCTGATGGTGTCGCACAGCGATGGGCTGATAGAGGCGGATGCCGGTCCGAATACCGGGCTTCATCCCGATCTTGCCGTGATGCTGTCAACCTCGGGGTCGACCGGCAGCCCCAAGCTGGTCCGGCTTTCAGATGCCAATCTTGACGCCAACGCCCGCTCGATTGCCGCGTATCTGGGGATTTGCCCGCGGGACTGCGCTATTACCACGCTGCCGCCCTATTACTCCTACGGCTTGTCGGTGCTGCATTCCCGCCTTGCGTCGGGCGCCAGCATAGCGCTCACCAACCGTTCGGTCACCGATCCGGAATTCCTCCGCATCGCCGGCCGGTGCGAAGCGACCACGCTGGCAGGCGTGCCCTATACCTATGAACTGCTTCTTGCGTCGGGTCTTCTGGACGATCTGCCGCCGTCGATGCGCCTGTTGACGCAAGCCGGCGGACGGCTTGCCCCGGAACTGGTCGAACGGGTCCGCGTTGCCGCCGAAGCGCGGAACCTGCGGTTTTTCGTCATGTACGGACAGACCGAGGCGACCGCGCGCATGGCCTACGTCCCGCCGGAGCAGCTCGCCCGGTATCCCGATTGCATAGGCCAGCCGATCCCGGGCGGCTCTTTCGAACTGGTCGATCCGCAAACCGGGGCGCCCGCGGACAAGGCGGGCGAACTGGTTTATCGCGGGCCGAATGTGATGATGGGCTATGCCTCGGACCGGGGCGATCTGGCCCGGGGCAGGGACATCGACCGGCTCGTGACCGGCGACCTTGCCGAGATGGTCCGACCGGGAATGTTCCGCATCACCGGGCGCAAAAGGCGGTTCATCAAGCTCTTCGGAAGGCGCATCGCGCTCGACCAGGCGGAAGCGGAGGCCGCCCGGATCGGCTGGAGCACGGTTGCCACAGGCGATGACGAAAGGCTGGTCCTTGCCGTGGAAGGCGACCGCGATCCCGCGCCGCTCGCCGCCTATTTCGCGGACCATTACAAGCTCCCGCCAAAGTGTGTCGTCGCGCTTCGCCTGCCGGTCATTCCCCGCCTCGCGAGCGGGAAGCCGGACTATCGGTCCATCCTGGCCGGCGTATCCGGCGATGGCCCGGCTTCGCCTGACGGCGATCCGATGGCGACCTATGCCGCCGTCCTGGCACAAGCGGCCCGGACCGACGCGGTTGGCGACGATGCGACGTTCCGCGAGTTTGGCGGGGACTCGCTGATGTATGTCGAGGCGATCATGGCGCTCGACGAGGCGTTCGGAACCGCGCCGGTGGGCTGGGAATCCATGCCGCTGGGCACGTTACGGAAAATGTCCGCGGCCACCGTGCCCGATCCTGCCGCAGCCCAGCCGCGTATCCAGGACTTCGGCTTCATCCCCGCGATGCGGACAGTGGCCATTCTGCTTGTTCTTGCACCCCATGCAAAGTCTGCATTGACGAGCGACGACGGAATATTGAATTACCTGCATTTCCGTCACGTAAATGCGATTTTCGTATTTATCGCCGGGTTCTTGTTCCAGAAATTGATATCGAGTTTTTCATATAAGAATTACATAAATAACAAGATAAAATATATCGCGCTGCCTTATGTATTGATATCGATTCCGGCGATCCTTGTTTATCTTTTCGAACTAAAGGATCGCGCCAAGCTGGATGCGCCTGGTTTCATACACGGCGATTTCATGCTGACCGTTTACATGATCCTTACAGGAACCCATCTTGGGCCGCTTTGGTTCATGCCCATGATATTCCTGATTTATTTGTCGTCTCCGATACTCAAGGCGATCGACGACAGGCCGCAGGCATATTGGGCTGTTTTCCTGTTGTTCCTGCTGGCCATGTACGTCGGGCGTCCGCCATTGGACAACAACCCGTTCCAGGCATTCGTCTTTTACCTGCCCGCCTATGTACTCGGGATGGCGGTGTCGCATTATCATCGACGCTGGCTGCCCGTACTGGCAGGCAGTTGGCCCCTGTTTCTGGTACCGGCCGTCGTCCTGTCTGTCCTGCCGCCCGATCTGCAGCCGGTCGATCCGCTGATGATGGTGGCAAAGGTCTGCCTTGGCCTGGGTATTCTTGGCCTTCTGGCGCGCTATTCGGCCAGGATACCCGGAAATTTCCGGTTTATCGGCGACCTGAGCTTCGGCATTTATCTCGTCCACGGATATTTCGCGTCCGCGATTTCGTTAACGGCGGCCCGGTTCGGCTGGGATCTGGAAGGCTTGCCGGCGTTCCTTTTCGTCTATGCCATCATCCTGTCGCTTTCGGTCGCGACGGTCCTGCTGGTCAAGCGCATCTTCGCAACGCAAAGCCGGCTGATCATCGGGGCATAGCGGAGCCGTCCACGCCGCCTTGCGGGCTGACACCGCAGCCGCCCAGCGCGCTCGCAGGCATTCACGGTGCGAGCGTTACCGGTTCGCGCCCGCCGTGCGGGTTGGTATTACTCTGCGGCCAACAGTCCGTCGGTCTGCTGCAGCACGGCCTGCTGGCGCGCCGGGGGCAGCCATGCGAATTCTCCGGGCAGGCCAAGGCGCTCTGCCGCCTGCCACGCGGGAGAGGCGCGGTCCTTGTGCCGGTCCGCCGCCTTGCCCGCCGCCTTCAGCGCCATGCGGTCGAGCAACGTCAGGTTCCATTCCGGCCCCAGTTCCAGACGTTCGCGCACCACGGGAGGCAGGATGGAGACCGCGCCGCGTGCAAGCGCGCGATGCAGGAAGCGCGGCACGCTGGGCGCTGCCTTGCCCGATGCGATGATGTTCAGGAATTCCAGGTTGATGGGGTGCGGTTCGAACCGGGGAAGAAGGTCTTCCATCATCTCCATGAATTCGGCCTCCGAAGAGGCGGAGCGCGTAACCCCGTAAAGCTCGCCCACCACGCGGCCTTCGGCGAAGAACCGGCTCTGGTCAGCGGACGAAAGCGGGCGCACGAAAGTGTGATAGGCCTTTACGAAGCCATACCCGGCCGTCGCATGGACCCAGTCGAGCAGTTCGGGTTCAAGCGCGCGGTAGGGTGTGCCGTCGGGCGTTTCACCCGATACTTTCGCGTGCATGCGTGTGACGCCCGCGATCACCTTGCGCGCCATCGATGCCGGGCCATAGACGCCGACCATCGCCGCGATGCCGGTGCGGCGCGATCGACCGATCGGATCGACCGGATAGACCGAATGATCCCACACCCCGCTGCGGATGCGGGCATCGGCGAATTCCAGCAGGACCGCCGCCACACCGCCCACGCCCATCGCGATCTGGTTGCGGAACACGCGCCATTGCACCGAATCGGGTGCAAGCAGCGCCGGTTCGCCGGGCGGGTTGCGATAATCGACGGTCCATTCGCGCGCGGCCGCCTTCTTCGCGGCGGCGGCCAGGGTTGCATTCTCGTCCTGTGCCTGTCCGGCGGTGCGGGGTTCGGGATCGTGCAGGGCCATTACACCTTCCTATCGCTTGATAGGCTATGCTTATCATGGCTGATAGCCAGCGGCAAGAAGGGGTTGTCAACACACTTGCCGCTGCGCGACGAGCTTGTTATCAGAAATGATAATAATTGGCCGGGAGCATGGAATGGATCTGAACTGGAGCGCCGAAGACCTCGCCTTCGCGGAAGAGGCGCGCACCTTCTTCGAGGCCGAACTTACGCCGGAACTGCGCGCGGCGGGCGCGCTGATGACCAGCGTCTATGCCGATCACGATCTGGGCATGGAATGGCAGGCAAAGCTCCACGCAAGGGGATGGGCCGCGCCCGGCTGGCGCAAGGAGCACGGCGGCACCGACTGGACGCCCGCGCAGCACTACCTGTTCGAGCGCGAGCGTATTCGCGCGGGCGCGCCGCCGGTTTCGCCGATGGGCATCCACATGGTCGCCCACGTGCTTCAGGCTTTCGGCACCGACGAACAGAAGGATTTCTTCCTGCCGCGCATCCTGACCGGCGAAGTGTTCTTCTGCCAGGGCTATTCCGAGCCGCAGGCAGGTTCGGACCTTGCCAGCCTGCAGATGGGCGCGGTGGCCGACGGAGACGACTTCGTGCTCAACGGGTCGAAGATCTGGACCACGCACGCGCAGGAAGCCAACTGGATGTTCAGCCTTGTCCGCACCAGCAAGGGCGGGCGTCCGCAGCAGGGCATCACGTTCCTGCTTGTCGACATGACGACGCCGGGCGTGCTGGTTCGTCCGCTGGTCATGACATCGGGCGAAACGGTGCAGAACCAGGTGTTCTTCACCGATGTGCGCGTGCCGAAGACGAACGTGATCGGCGCGGTCGACGATGGCTGGACCGTGGCCAAGTACCTTCTCGAGTTCGAGCGCGGGCACAGTTATGCCCCCGGCCTTAAGGTGCGCGCGGAAACGCTGCGCGAAGAGGCGGCGAAGGCGCAGACGCCCGAGGGGGCCTTGCTGGACGATCCCTTGTTCGCCAGCCGGCTGGCCCGCGCGATGATCCGTATAGACGTGCTGGAAGTGCTTGAATTCAAGCTGGTGTCGGGCGCGCGCGACGATGGCTCTGTCGGCGCGCTTTCGTCGATGATGAAGATCATGGGCACCGAACTGGCGCAGGAATTGACCGAGCTTGCCTTTCGCGCGGCGGGCACGACCGGCACCGTTTACCAGCCGCACGCCACGCGGCCCGGCGCCGAAGTGCAGAACTATACGCCGCCGACCGACGGCGGCCAGATCGGAGAGGCGTGGGAAGCCGTCGCTCCGCTGCGCTATTTCAACGAGCGGGCCGGATCGATCTATGCCGGATCGAACGAAATCCAGCGCAACATCCTGGCCAAGCGCGTTCTGGGGCTTTGACCGGGTAATGCCGGACGCCCCTGGAAACGGGCAACTGCGCTAGCCAACGTCCGCGTCGCGGCGTATCGCGATGCCATGATGACCGGCACACTGATTGTCGAGCGGCCATGCGGGGCAGGCTGAAATCGGGCCTGTCATGGCCCGGTGCACCGATGGCGCTCGTCTCGGCGGCGCTGTTCGGGGCCAGCACGCCGCTTGCCAAGCTGCTGCTTGGCCAAGGCGTCGATGCATGGCTGCTTGCCGGGCTGCTCTATCTCGGGTCCGGCGTTGGACTGGGCGCGGCGTTGCTGTTCCGAAGCGCCCTGGGCGTTCCCGCCAGCGAGGCGCCCTTGCGCCGTTCGGACCTGCCGTGGCTTGCGCTTGTGGTGTTGAGCGGCGGCGTTGTCGGGCCGCTTCTGCTGATGGTCGGCCTGCTCACCACGCCAGCCTCGTCCGCGGCCCTGCTGCTCAATGTCGAGGGGCTGGCGACGATGGGCATCGCGTGGATCGTGTTCCATGAGAACGTGGACCGGCGCTTGCTGGCCGGCGCTGCCGCGATCCTTGCCGGGGCGATGCTGCTTTCATGGCGCGGCGGCGGAGCGGGGGTGGGACCGGGCGCACTGGCCATCGTCGGCGCGTGTATCGCATGGGGCATAGACAACAACCTGACCCGCAAGCTTTCGTCCGCGGACCCCACCCAGATCGCGGCGATCAAGGGACTGGTCGCGGGCGCGGTCAACCTCGCCCTGGCGCTCGCCAACGGAGCGTCCTTGCCCGCTGCCGGGGCATTGGGCGGAGCGGGACTTGTGGGCTTCATGGGCTATGGGGTCAGCCTTGTGCTGTTCGTCCTCGCGCTGCGCCATCTGGGAACGGCGCGGACGGGCGCCTATTTCTCGACCGCGCCGTTCATCGGCACCGCGCTTGCGTTGCTGCTGTTCCATGAGCCGGTGACAGCGCGGCTGGCGATCGCCGCGATCCTGATGGGTGTGGGCCTCTACCTGCATCTGGCCGAAAGCCATGACCACGAACACGCCCACGATGCGCTGGAACACGAACACCGCCACGTCCACGACAGCCACCACCAGCACGATCACGGGCCGGACGATCCCGCGGGTGAGCCGCACACGCACTGGCACCGCCACGCCCCGATGGTGCATCGCCATCCGCACTATCCCGACCTGCATCATCGGCACGGTCACGCAGCGGAGCGATGATCTTCGGCATCGCCGCGAAGGGTCGCCAGCGGCGCCTAGTCCAGCAGCGTGATCGAAATCCGGCGGTTGCGCGGGTCTGCGGGGTTGTCCTTTACCAGCAATTCGCGATCGGCCACGCCTTCTATGCGGCGGAAGCGGGCAGCGGGAATGCCGTCGCGCATCAGCGCCTGCCGGGTCGCTTCGGCGCGGCCCGCGGAAAGCGACCAGTTGTTTGCCCCCGCGCCCTGCTTCCACGGCACGGAATCGGTGTGGCCGCGGATCGTCAGCCCGGCGCTGTCGTCCGAAACGGACTGGGCAATCGCCATCAGCAGTTCGGTCGCGTCCGGGGTCAGCAGCGTGGTGCCAAGGCGGAACATGGAAAAATCGGCGTTATCGACAAGGTCGATCCGCAAGCCCTGGGTGGTATCGACCAGGCGGACCTGGCGCGTAAGCCGCCGCAGCGTGGCACTGGCCTTCAGCTTTTCGCTCAGCTTCGCCTCAAGGCTTTGCCGCCGCTTCATCGCCGATCCGCCTTCTTTCGGCCCGCCGGTCGCGTCGCGCGGGAAGGTGAGCGATTTTGTGCCGGTCTGGCCCGCTCGATTAGGATAATTATCCACATCGGTGATGGATGATCCGCCCAGCAGCCCGTTCGATCCCGCGCTTTCCTGTTTCAGCTTCACCAGCGTGGGCGTGAAGTAATCGGCCAGCCCCTTGCGCTGTTTCTCGTTTGTCGCGCCCAGCAGCCACAGCAGCAGGAAGAACGCCATCATCGCGGTCACGAAGTCGGCATAGGCAACCTTCCACGCGCCGCCGTGATGCCCGCCTTCCACCACCGTCACTTTCCTGACGATGATCGGTGCGGGCGGTTCCGTGCGGTCCTGCTCTTTCTTCCTCGCGGCCATTGCATCGCGCTCCCGTTACTTGCCGCGAAGCGCGTCGAGCAGTTCGTTGAGGCCGGGGCGGAACGCATGACCAAGCCCGGACCGCGCGCTTTCCACCACCAGCGGTTGCGGCCAGCCGTGCAGGCTGGCGATCACCACCTGCTTGACTGCATGAAAGATCATCTCGTCCTGTTCCACCACCTGCTTCAGCCGCCCGGCCATCGGGGCGACGATGCCATAGGCCAGCAGCACGCCCATGAAGGTGCCGACCAGCGCCGAACCGATCATGCCGCCCAGGATGCTGGGCGGCTTGTCGATCGATCCCATCGTCTTCACCACGCCCAGCACGGCGGCGACGATGCCCAGCGCGGGCAGCGCGTCGGCCAGGTTCTGCAGCGCGTGCTGGGGTTCGTGCATTTCGTGGAAGGTGGTTTTCATCGCGTTGTCCATCACCTCTTCCACCGCGTGAACCTCAAGCGTGCCCGATGAAACCACGATCAGCGTCAGCGTGTCGCAGACCAGCGCGGTCAGCGGCTTGTTGGCCAGAAGGCGGGGATATTCGGCGAAGACGGGGGAACCGGCAGGATCGGTGACATGGCTTTCCAGCGCCACCGGCCCGTCCGCCTTCAGGATCTTCATCAGCTTCGTGGTCAGCGCGATCGCGTCGACATGGTCCTGCTTCGAATGCTTCGGCCCCTTGAACACCTTGCCGAAGCCGCCGCCGATGGCCTTCAGTTCGTGCAGCGAATTGCCGGTGACAAGCGCCCCCACCGCCGCGCCGCCGATGATCAGCATCTCGTGCGGAATGGCCTCCATCACCGGGCCGAGCGCGCCGCCGGTAAAGGCGAAGCCGCCGAACACCATGACGATAAGGATGACGATGCCGATCGCGGCGTACATTATTCTGGTCCCCCGGTTGGTGTGCGCGCTTTGGCGCGCGCGGTCAGCCGATCGCGTTGAACAGCGAAAGGCCGGAAAGCCTCGTGAAGCTGGCCTGGCTGGCTTCGAGCACCAGCATCGTCTGCTGCAACCGCGCCACGGTGCCGGTGATGTCCGTATCGCCGATTTCGCTGCGTTCGCCGGCGCGCAGGTCGTCCACGGCGGCGCGGTGCTGGTTCGCCATGTCGATGAAGTTCAGGCGCGCGCCCACCACGGTCTGCGCGGTGGCCACGCTGTCCAGTGCGCGGCCCAGCGGGGAAAGCACTGCCCTGGCCGCCGCCTGCGGATCGGCCGCGCCGCCCTGCAAGGCATCGGCCAGCCCCTTTACCGTCGCCAGAAGGCCCGTCGCATCCGGGCCGAGCGCTTCCGGCCCGGTCAATCCGCGCGTCACCGCCTGCCCGCCGCCCAGCGTCAGTTCGCCACTGGTCGCGGTGCCGGCGTAAGCGGCGTTGCCATTGCCGTCGATCGTATAGGCATCGCCCGCCGCCTGTCCGCCGAACAGCGCGTTGCCCGTGCTGTCGCGGCTGTTGGCAAGCTGGACAAGCTGGTCGTGAAGCTGGTCTATCTGCGTTCCGATCGCGGCGCGCTGCGCATCGCCAAGCGTATCGTTGGCGGCCTGCGTCGCCAGTTCCTGCACGCGCGTGATCGTGTCGGCGAAGCCTTGCAGCGCGTCATCGGTCAGCGACAGGTCGGTTTGCGCCCTGTCGGCGGCGGCGCTGTCTATCGTGCCCAGCTTTTCCGCCCGCGAAAGCGCGCGCAGGCGCGATGCGGCTACCGGATCGTCTGACGAGCGGGCCAGCCTTTGCCCGCTTGAAAGCTGGCGCTGCATGTCATCCGCGTTTTTGCGCAGCGCGGCCATGTCTGTCACCGACCGGTCGTAAAACGCCCCGGTCGCGGTGTTGAAGCCGATCATGCCGGAAATCCTGTCATGGGGTGCCTCACTTGATGGACAGCATCGTGTCGAACAGCGTGGATGCCACCTGCATCACGCGGCCGTTGGCCTGGAAAGCCTGCTGGAAACGCACCAGGTTCGCCGCCTCGGCATCGAGATCGACGCCCGCCTGCGCGGAGAGCGCGGCCGTGGCGGTGCCCGCTATGGCCGAAAGCGCATCGCGCGTGGTGGTGCGCGCCGCGACGGTGGAGGATACGCCGAACAGGATCGCATCCATCCCGCCCGCCGGATCGGCGGCGGAAAGCGCGCTGCGCATCGCGGCAAGGTTGCCTGTGTCACGGCTTCCGGCGGGCGATCCCGCGGGCGCGGTGGCAATCGCGCCGCCATCGCCGGTGGCAAGCGCGATTGTTGCGGCGGTGGTGCCGGAAAGAAGCGGCTGCCCGGCGCTGCCGTCAAGCGCCGCGCCGTTCGCCTGAGCGGCGTTGACCGTGGTCGTGACCGATGCGGCCAGCCCGTCGAGATCGGTGCGAACCTGCGCGATCCTTGCCAGCGCCAGCCCTTGCCCGGCCAGCGACCCCGAAGACAGCGCGACCGCCGATCCACCCACGTCGAACGAAAGCGTGCCGTCCGCCGCCGTGGTGGAGGACAGCGTGGCCGCGTTGCCGCCGTTCACCAGAACCGGCCCGCCGGCATCGCCCAGCTGGACCTGCACCGTGCCGTCGGTGGGGGAAAAGGTGGTGGCGATCCCGGCAATGTCGCTCATCTGCTTGAGCAGCTGGTCCCGCTGGTCGAGCAGCGTGGCCCGGTCGCTGCCGGCATCGGCCGCGCGCGAAAGGCGCAGGTTCGTGCGCGCCAGTTCGGCGGCCAGCGTGTTGACGTTGGCCACCCCGTCCGCCGCTTCGAACTGCAAGCCGCTGCCCGCCGCGTCCAGTCCCTGCGAGGCGAGGTTGAAGGTGTCGGCCATGCTGCGCGTCGCCTCGATGGCGGCGGCGCGCAGCGACCCGTCCGTCGGGTCTTGCGCCAGCTGCGAAAGCGAGGCTTCGAATCCGGTGATGCTGTCGTAAAGGTTCGATTGCTCCAGCGCGGACTGCACGTCTTCAAGGCCGGAAAGCTCTGCATCGGCGCGCGAAAGGTCGCTGCCGGTGCGGCGCACTTCGGCCTGGCGGAAGGCATCGGCATTGCGGGTGATGCCCGCCACGCGCACGCCCGAAAGCGAGATGTCGCCGATTCGCCCGATGCTGCCCGAACCGGCCACTTCCTCAAGGCTGGCGGACCGCCGGACATAGCCTTCGGTCGATGCGTTGGCGATGTTCTGCGAAGTAACGTCAAGCGCGGCGCGTGCCGCCTTCGCGCCCGACGCGGCGATGGAAAGAAGGTCCGATGCCACGGGTCAGGCTCCCTTGTCCGGCGGCGCGCCGATATGTGCGCCAAGCTGGGCCTCTATCTGCGCGGCAAGGCCCAGCGCGCCGCGCTGCGCGGCGATGTCTGCAAAGCGTTCGTCCTGCATCTGGCGAAAGGTGTCCTGCGCCTGGCTGCCGAACAGGTCGTCTCCGAAACCGGCCTTGTTCGCGGCGGCCAGCATCTGGCGCACGAAGATCGCTTCGAAGGCGGTTGCCGCCTGCTTCAGCTTCGCGCGGTCGCCCAGCGCCGGATCGATGGCCGGGCCGCTGGCGGAAAGCGGTGCGAAGCCGGTCATATCACCACCATCTCGGCGCGCAGCGCGCCCGCCTCTTTCAGCGCTTCCAGTATCGCCACGAGGTCCGAGGGGGACACGCCCAGCTTGTTCAGCGCGTCGACCAGCGAGGCAAGGCTTGCGCCGGGCCTGAACAGCGCGACGTGATCGCCCCGTTCCTCTACCGAAAGCTGGCTGTCGGGCACCACAGTGGTCTGGCCCCGGCTGAACGGCGCGGGCTGCGAGACTTGCGGATTCTCGTCAATTTTCACCACCAGCTTGCCGTGGCTGATCGCGGCGGGCGAAAGCCGCACAGCGCTGTTGATGACAACGGTGCCGGTGCGGCTGTTGACGATGACTTTCGCGGCACTTTCGGCCGGAGAGACGTCGATCATCTCGATCGCGGCCATGCGCGTCGCGCGGGCATCGGCGGCGGGCGGCAGCACCAGCGAAAGAGTAACGCCGTCCACCACCGTCGCGGTGCCGGGAAAGGCGCGGTTGATCGCGTCGCGCACCCGCGCGGCGGTAAGGAAATCGGCGGTATAGAGGTTCCATTTGAGCGACGGCGCGGTGTCGAACCCGGTGGCGACCGCGCGTTCCACGCTGGCGCCGCCGTCGATCCGGCCCACGGTGGGGACGTTGACCGTCATCTGTGATCCGTCCTTGGCCGAAACGCCCAGCCCGCCGACCGCAAGATTGCCCTGCGCCATCGCATAGATCCGGCCGTCCGCGCCATAAAGCGGCGCCAGCACCAGCGCCCCGCCGCGCAGCGACTTGGCCTTGCCGATGGCGGAAACGGTCACGTCTATATGCTGGCCGGGCTTGGCGAAGGCGGGCAGGTCCGCGGTAATCATCACCGCCGCCGCGTTCTTCAGCCCCGGCGACACGCCCGGCGGCAATTGCACACCCAGCCGCCCGGAAACCCCGCGCATGGCCTGCGTCAGGTATTCCAGGTTGTCGTCGCCCGTGCCCGAAAGACCCACGACGATGCCGTATCCGGTCAACTGGTTGGTGCGCACGCCCTGATAGGTGCCAAGGTCGCGCACGCGTTCGGCACGGGCGGCGGGCGCGCAGACCAGCGCGGCAATCGCGAACAGGACAAGGCCCATCGCGATTTCCCGCCATGCATTGCGGCGGCGCTGGCGGATGCGGGGGAAGGTGCTATGCATCGCGCGGCTCCCTCAGAACGGGTTGATTATGGAAAAGAAGCGCGAAAGCCATCCGCGCCGGCTGGCGCGCTGGATCGATCCGTTGCCCGAATATTCGATGTGCGCGTCCGCCACCTGGGTGGAACGCATGCGGTTATCGGCATCGATATCGGCAAGCCGCACGATCCCCGAAAACTGCACCCATTCCTGGCCCTGGCTGAGCAACAAGCGTTTTTCCCCTTTGACGAGCGCGGTTCCGTTCGCGCGGACTGCGGCAATCGTCACCGCCAGCGCGCCGGCAAGCGTGCTGGTCTGCGTGGCGTTGCCCGATCCGTTGAACGACGATGTGCCCGAAGCTTTAAGGGCGTCGGGGTTCAGGAACGAAAGCAGCCCGGCGGTTGGCGGGGCGATCGAAAAGCCGCCGCTCTTGCCGGTCTTGCTGCCCGCGGACTTGCTGGTGGTGGTCTGTTCGACCAGCACGATGGTCAGCGGATCGCCCACGCGGCGCGCGCGGGTGCCTTCCACCAGCGCGGCATAGCCTGCGTCCGCGCGGAAGATCGATCCGTTGGCGGCGGGCGGCGGCGCGGGCGCGGGCAGGGTGGGGGCAAAGCCTTCGGGCGGATGCTTTTTCGCCAGCGCGGGCACGGCGCTGGCCAGCGCGCAAACCGCGCCGATCCACAAGCAGCCCTTCTGCATTGCGCGCGCCGCAGGTCGGATATCCATCGTCTCTCTCACAGCGTCTGGTTGGCGTTGCGCAGCATCTCGTCGACAGAGCTGATCATCTTGGAATTGATCTCGTAGGCGCGCTGGCATTCGATCATGTCGACCAGTTCCTCGACCACGTTGACGTTCGATCCTTCAAGGAAGCCCTGCTTGATCGATCCGCGCCCGTCCTGCCCGGCGATGCCGACTTGCGCGGCGCCGCTGGCCGCGGTTTCCTTCAGGAAGTTGTCGCCCGCCGCCTGCAATCCGCCGGGGTTGGCAAAGCGCGCCACGGTGATCTGCCCCAGCTGCGCCGGTTCCGACTGGCCGGGCACCGTGGCCGAAACCGTGCCGTCGGGCGCGATGGCGATCGCGCTGGCGTTTTCCGGGATGGTGATCGCGGGTTCCACGGGATAGCCCTGCGCGGTGACGAGCCGGCCTTCCGCAGAGCGCGTGAAATTGCCCGCGCGGGTATAGGCCAGTTCTCCGCCGGGCAGCGTGACCTGGAAATAGCCGTCTCCGTCCAGCGCAAGGTCAAGCGAATTGCCCGTGGTCTGCAACGATCCCTGCGTATCGATGCGCTGGGTGCCTTGCACCGCCACGCCCGTGCCCAGGTTCAGGCCGATGGCATAGGCGGTTTCGCCGCTCGATTGCTGGCCCGCCACGCGCGCGTCCTGATAGGCCAGCGTCTGGAACGATGCGCGGTCTTTCTTGAAACCGGTCGTCCCCACGTTGGCAAGGTTGTTGGCGATAACGCGCATCCGCGTGTCCTGGGCTTCAAGCCCGGTGCGGGCGACGTGAAGGGCGGAAGTGGGCATTTTCGGTTGCTCCCTCAGGCAAGTTTCATCAGGTCGGTGCCCGCCTCGTCCACGTCGCGGGCGGTGGCGATGCACTTGGTTCGCATTTCGAAAAGCCGCTGCGCCGCGATCATCCGGACAAGCACGTCGGTAGGCTTGACGTTCGATTGCTCAAGCGTGCCGGTCTCGATCCGCGCGGTCGGGTCGGCGGGAAGGACGCCGCCGCCCCGGACGCGGAACAGGCCGTCCAGCCCCTTGGCGATGCGACTGCCGGTGGTGCTGGCCAGCCTTATGCGCGCGACCGGCCGGGGTTGCGCGCCGGGTGTGTCCGGATCGGCGGCCAGCACCTGCCCGTCCGGTCCGATGCTTGTCGTCGATCCCACCGGCACGGTGATCGGCCCGGCGTCGCCGATGACCGGCAGCCCTTCGCCGTTGACCAGCAGCCCCGATGCGGTGACCGAAAGATCGCCGCGCCGGGTATAGGCTTCCGATCCGTCGGCGGCCTGGACCGCCATCATCGTGTCGCCTGTCATCGCGATGTCCAGCGGGTTGCCGGTCTGCACCAGCGAGCCTTGCGCCAGCGAAGCGCCATGCACGTCGCTTTCGGTCATCGCGCGGCTTTCCAGGCCGGGGCCTTTCAGCGTCATCGGCGTGGTCGCCAGCGTCTCCGCGCGGAAGCCGGTGGTCCGCGCGTTCGCCATGTTGCTGGCGATCACCCGCTGCTGCGTCATCGAACTGCGCATTCCCGACCAGGCGGTGTAGATCAGGCGATCCATCGTTCAGCCTCCGCGTCAGGTGCGCAGGTTGATGATCGTCTGGCCGATCTGCGTGGCGGTATCGATCGCCTTCGCGTTGGCCTGGAAATTGCGCTGCGCGGTGATCAGCCCCACCAGTTCCTCGGTGGTGTCGACGTTCGACCGCTCAAGCGCGCCCGACAGAAGCCCGCCGTACTGGTCGGCACCGGGCTGGCCATAGCTCGCCGTGCCCGAAAGGCCGGTCGCCTCCCAGTTGGAAGAGCCGACCTGCTTCAGGCCCGTGGGCGAAACGAAGTCCGCCAGCGAGACGACGCCGATCACGGTGTTGGTGCCATCGGCATATGTCGCGGTGACTTCGCCCTGCGTATCCACCGTCGCGCCCGCGAAGGCGGCACCGGCCGCGTTGGTCGCGGGAATGTGCGCGTCGGCCAGCGTGGCGGTGGACGTGACGGCGCCCGTCGCATCGACCGGAAAGACCTGCAGGCGGTTGCCCGACCCGTCGCTGATGAATCCGCCGCCATCGACGTTGAAAGATCCGTTCCGGGTGTAAAGCGTGTTGCCGGTCTGCTCAGACCGGGTGGTGAAGAACCCGTTGCCGGTAATCGCCATGTCCAGCGCGGAGCCGGTCTGCTCGATCGGGCCGAGCGTAAAGTTCTGCCGGATCGCTTCCACGGTCACGCCGATGCCCGTCGTCATCCTGGGATTGTCATACGAACTGCCGGTGATGACATCGGCGAACTGGGTGCCGCTTTTCTTGAAGCCGGTGGTCTCCGCATTCGCCAGGTTGTGCGATATGACGTCGAGCGAGGTCTGCGATGCCTTGAGGCCGGTGATCGAGGTGTAGAAGGACATCTGTGTCTCCTTGTGTGCGGTTCAGGCCGCGCTCTGTGCCGTTTGGCCGGTGGATTGATCGGGGGTCTGGTTCTGCGCGATCAGCACGTCGAGCTTGGCCGCGATCCGGTCCAGCGTGGCGCCGTTGTCTGTGGTGGCCGAAAGTGAGGAAAACTGCGCCATCTGGGCCAGCATCTCCTTGTTGTCGACGGGGTTGAACGGGTCCTGCATCTTCATCTGGGCGGTCATCAGCTTCAGGAAATCCGCGCTGCCCAGCGTGGAAAATCCGCTGGTCTGCTGGCTGGCGGAAGGCGCAGTCGCGGCGGTTTGCGCCGCGCTGCCGGTGGGGCTTACGGTCATCACTTCATCCTCATCGTTTCGAGCATCAGTTGCTTGGCGGTGGACAGCGCCTCGACCATGTTGCGGTACTGGCGGCTGGCATCCATCATCTCGATCATCTCGGCGTTTTCATCGACCGGGGCGGCCCACACGTCGCCGTTCGCATCGGCGACCGGATTGGCGGGATCGTGCTGGCGAACTGGCGCGTTATCGGTGCGGTAAACGCCCGTCACCCTGACCGAGGCGAGCCCGCTGGCGGTGTCCAGGTCTTCGGCGAAAACCGGGCGGATCGGGCGGTATGCCTGTGCCTCGCTGCCCGAAACCGTGCCGGCGTTGGCAAGGTTGGAAGACGCCGCATTCATGCGCACCAGCTGGGCCGACATGGCGCGTCCCGCGAGGCCGAAAAGGTCCATCCCCGCCATCGTCATTCGCCCTTCAGCGCGCGGGTGATCGTATCCACGCGCCCACGGATGAACGAAAGCGTGGCGGAATAGCCGACGGCGTTTTCGGCGAAGGCGGTCTGCTCGGTCGCCATTTCCACGGTGTTGCCGTCAAGGCCGGGCATCACCGGCACGCGATAGAGCGTGGCCGCCTGCGCCGCCCGGTCCACGTCCGCGCCGCCGGAGGCGGATTTCAGCGCGGCGGCAAAGTCCATGTCGCGCGCCTTGTATCCGGGTGTCGCGGCATTGGCGATGTTCGATGCCAGCAGTCCCATGCGCTGCGAGCGCAGTTCGAGCGCGGCGCCGTGAATGCCGAAAAGGCTGTCGCTCATCGTCTGGCTCCCTTCCCGTCCAGAGTGTCCGCTCCACGTCTTGCGAGCGTTCGTCCCGGTTTCAGCAAGCGCCGTGCCAGATCGCGGATTCGGGCGCTTCCGGCAGCATTGCGCCCCTGCTTCCGGCAAGCGCCTGCCGGATTGCGGCAAATGTCCGCCGCCCGCTGAAAAGGTCCGCGCGCCGCCGTTCTTCCCGATTGAAGGAGAAGAGGATTCCCCCATGACCGACGCGCTATTGTTCGATCCCGCGTCCGCCGCGATCGTCGTCGGCGGATCGGCGTTGGCCACGGTCCTGCGCGCGGGTTTCACCGATCTGGCGGCTACGGGACGAGCGCTCGCCTGCCTGCGGCACCGCCGGTTCAGCGCCACGCGCGCAAGGGCGGACCTTGCCGCGCAAGTGCGGGAAATCCGGCAGGACGGATTGCTGCGCGCGGACCCCGCGCATTCGGGGGACAGCGAACTGGACGAAGCGACCGATGCGCTGCTTGAACGCCGCTCCATCGCGGCGCTGCTGGACCGGCACGAAGCGCACAAGGCGCGCCGCCAGGCCTGCGCGCGCGCTGCCGTGGCGACCCTTGCGCAATCGGCGGAACTGGCGCCGGTGTTCGGCCTTGCCGGGACGCTGGTTTCGCTCAGCCGCTTGCCCGCCGGAGGGCTGGAACAGGGGGCATTCGCGGGCGCGATCTCCATGGCGGTGCTGACGACGCTTTATGGCCTGCTGCTTGCCAACCTGGTGCTTGCGCCGCTTGCGCGGATCGTGGACCGGCATGCCCAGGCCGAAGAAGCCGAACGCCAGACGGTGATAGACTGGCTGGCCTACCAGGTCGGCCCGATGTGCCGCGAAGGCGGCAAGGGCGATCCGCAGCGGCGGGACGACAGCCGGGACATTGCGGCATGATCGCCCGCGCCGGAAGCGGGTGGCAGACGGTGCTGGCCGATCTGGCGCTGATCCTGTTCATGGTCACGGGGTCTGCACTGGCGCGGGCACGACCCGGAGGGGACGGCGCCACCCTGCGCGGCGAGGCCGTTGCCGTGTGGCGCGAAGGGAAAGGCAGCCCGCCGTTCGGCCGATGGCTGGCGGACGCCGATCCGCGCACGCGGGCGACGCTGACGGTCCGCTATGGCGCGGACGGGCCGCGCGCCGCGCTGGAACGCGCCCGCGCGCTTGCGCAGGCAGCCGGTTCGCGCGCTTCGACCATGCGGATACTGGTGGAACCGGGCGACGGGCCGGGTGCGGAAGCGGTGCTGGCTTACGATGCGCAGCCGCTGGCACGCGGCTTGCAGCGCAGCGGCCAGATCCAATCCAACCGGGAGCAGAAACGATGAACCCGCATGTCCTGCCGCTTGCCGCGGCCGCGCTGCTGGCCGCCGGTCCGGCGCACGCCGCACCGGGCGGTTATGCCGATCTTTCCGCCATAGACGCGCAGGTCGCCACGTTTGCCGGTGGCGGGACGGTGCCGGTGGATCGCCGTTTGCGGCTGATGCCGTGCAAACGTCCGCTGGCGCTTTCGTGGCGGGGAACCCGGCGCGAAACGGTGGTTGTCCAATGCCCCGATCCCGGCGGCTGGCGTCTTTTCGTGCCCGTTGCGGAAGGAAATGCCGCCGGACGCAGGACACCGGCCGCCCCGGCGATACAACGCGGCGATGCGGTTACGGTGCGCGTCAGCGGCGCGGGTTTCACCGTCTCGCAGCCGGGCGAAGCGCTGGAATCGGGGGCGGTCGGCGCGTGGATTCGCGTGCGACCCGGCGTCCGCAAGCAACCGGTCCGCGCCCGCGTCGCGCGTCCGGGGCTGGTGGAGATCCCCGCGGACTGATCCGGCAATCCTTCGCCGCGCTGCCCTTAAATCCGGCAAGGGTCCGCCGTCCTTTGGCCTGTAACAGCTCAAGGAGCGGACCAATGCCTCCAATCGAAATCGGCCCCTTGCGCCCGGTCGGCGCGGTCCCGTCGCGCAACGGCCAGGAAGCCGCGCCCTTGCGCGCATCGGCCGCCAAGGCCGCGCCCGGATCGCCCGCGCGCGCACCGTCCACCGCGATGGAGGCGGGCGACGCGCTCGACCCCGGCCGCGCCCCGGTCGACAGCGACCGCGTGGCCGAAATCCGCAACGCGGTAGAGCAGGGCCGCTATCCCGTTATTCCCGCCCGCATCGCCGATGCGATGATCGCCGCGGGCATACTGTTGAGGACCAGATGATGAACCGTGCCGATACCCCGCAGGAGTCCGCTCCCCTGACCGATATGCTGCGGCAGATGCTTGCCGTCTTGCAGGCGGAACGGCAGGCGCTTGCCGGCCTGGACCTTGAAGCGATCGCCTGCGCGACGAATCAAAAACGCGCGCTTTGCACTTCGCTGGAAGGCGCTGCGCTGGTAGCGGTCGACGAGGAATGCCGCGGCATGGTCGACGCCGCGCGCCGCCTGAACGAGGCCAACCGCCAGGTGCGCAACCTGATTGCCGCGAATGTCGCCGCGCGGCTGGACGCGCTGACCGGCAATGCGCCGCTTTATCGCGCGCACCGCGCGCCGGGCGTGGCGCAATTGCGCTGACGCCGTCGTCGGTGACGCACGCCGGTTGACGCGCCGGACGAAAAGCCCCGCGTCTGTTCCAGCATCCGGCAAGAAGACCGAACTGGCACGCCCCTTGCTGAACTTCCCTGTGCGGCCATCCGGCCGTGGACCGATCCGGTTCCGAACAAGGGGAGTTCGCTTTGCCTACCGTTCCGCCAGGACAGATCGCCAGCCCGCCGGTCGCTGCCGGTTCGCCGCAGGTCCGCGCCTCTATCGCGCGGGCTTCGGCACGGACCGGCAACGATTTCGATTACATGCTGGCGCAGGCGCGCCTTGAATCGCACCTCGATCCATCGGCGCGCGCGCGCACTTCCAGCGCGACGGGCCTTTACCAGTTCACATCCGCCACATGGCTGAAAATGATAGACGCGCACGGCGCCCAGCACGGGCTGGGCTGGGCCGACGCGGCGATAGAAAACGGCGCGATCCGCGATCCGGCAACGCGCGCGCAGGTGATGGCGCTGCGGCTCGATCCCGATGCATCGGCGATGATGGCGGGCGAATTCGCCAACGACAACCGGGCCGGGCTGACCGCTGCGCTGGGCCGCGCACCCGATCATGCAGAGCTTTATCTGGCGCATTTCCTGGGGCTGGACGGCGCGAAGTCGTTCCTTTCCGCGATGGACGCCGATCCCGCGCAAAGTGCGGCGGCGCTGTTGCCCAGGGCCGCCGCAGCCAATCGCGCTGTGTTCTACGATCGCGCCGGTGCGCCGCGCTCGCTGGCCGGGGTGATGGATCTGTTGCGCGGCAAGCTGGCGGCGGCGGGCGGGGTTGCGGATGCTGCCCCGCCGGGCCGGGTCGCGGCTGACACTGCGCCGCCGGTCGCGGATGGCGGCCCGGTTTCGCGTGAATTCGATGCGCTGGCCGCCCGGATGCCGGAAGCACCGGCGCGACCGTCGATGGCCGAAACGGTGCGATCCGCGTTCGGCGGCGATGGCGGTGGCGCGCTGCCGGCCCACGTTTCCGCAGCCTATGCGCGGCTTGCGGCGCTGGGGCTCTGACGCGCGATGCTGGCTCGTTTCCCGGGTGCGGGCGCGATGGCGCTGCCCGCCGGCATCCTCACGCTGATCCTGCTGATGGTGGTGCCGCTGCCCGCTGTGATGCTGGACGTGTTCTTCGTGCTCAACATTGCGCTTTCGGTCGCGATCCTGATGGCGGCGATGAATGCGGAAAAGCCGCATGATTTCTCGTCCTTCCCCAGCGTGCTGCTGTTCGCGACCCTGCTGCGGCTTGCGCTCAACGTCGCCTCGACGCGCGTGGTGCTGGTCAACGGCCACAAAGGCGGCGCGGCCGCCGGGCACGTGATCGAAAGCTTCGGCGAATTCCTGATCGGCGGCAACTTCGCGGTCGGGCTGTTCGTCTTCGCGATCCTGATGATCATCAACCTTGTCGTGGTGACCAAGGGCGCGGGCCGCGTGTCCGAAGTTTCGGCACGCTTCACGCTCGATGCCCTTCCCGGCAAGCAGATGGCGATAGATGCCGATCTTGCCGCCGGACTGCTGAGCGCGGACGAAGCGAAGGCCCGCCGCCGCGAAGTGGCGACAGAGGCGGATTTCTATGGCTCAATGGATGGTGCCAGCAAGTTCGTGAAGGGCGATGCGGTTGCGGCGCTGCTGATCCTGGGCGTGAACATCGTTGCCGGGTTCGTACTGGGCATGGTCAGCCACGGCCTTTCCGCCGGGGACGCCGCGCAGAAATACATAACGCTTGCCGTGGGCGATGCACTGGTTGCGCAAGTGCCCTCGCTGCTGCTGTCCATCGCGGCGGCGGTGATCGTCACGCGCGTTGCCGACAGCCGCGACCTGGCCGGACAGATCGGCGGCCAGTTCGCCAATCCGGCCACGTGGCTGCCGGTGGCGGTGATCCTGGCCGCGATCGGAGTGATTCCCGCGATGCCGCAAACCGTGTTCCTGCCCGCCGCGGCAATGGCCGGAACGCTGTGGTGGCAACTGCGCAAGCGCGCGCGCCGGCCCGCGCCGGTGGAGCAGGCGGAACCGCCCGCCGATCCGGCAGCGATCCATCTTGAAGACGTTTCGGATCGCACGCTCGTGACTGTCGAGCTGGGCTATGGCCTTGTCCACCTTGTGGACGAAAAGCGCGGTTCGCCGCTGGTTGCGCGGATCACGGGCGTGCGCAAGCAGTTGAGCCAGGCCTTTGGCTTCGTGGTGCCGCAGTTCCGTGTGCGCGATGCGCTGGAACTGCCGCCCAACGACTATCGCATCGTCGTGGGCGGCGTTCCGGTGGGCGGGGCATCGGTGCGCGCGGACAAGATGCTGGCGATCGACGCCGGAGAGGCGCGAGAGAACCACGGCCTTCAGGGCGAAGAGACGGTCGATCCCAGCTTCGGCTGCCCCGCGCTGTGGATCGAACCGGCGGAGCGCGACCGCGCCATCGCCGAAGGGTTCCTGACCGTCGATGCCGGAACCGTCATCGCCACGCACCTGAACCACCTGCTGTCCGAACGTCCGCAAGACCTGATCGGGCCGGACGAAGTGCGCGCGATCCTGGATACCGTGAAAGAGCGCGCGCCCGGACTGGTCGAAACAATCCACCCGCAGCCGCTTTCGCTGGGCGCGCTGACCCGCTTGCTGCGCGCCTTGCTGGAAGACGCGATCCCGCTTTCGCATCCGATCCCGATCCTGTCCGCGCTGGCCGATGCGGTGCAGGTCACCACCGAGCACGACCGGCTGATCGACCTGGTTCGTGCAGACCTTGGCGGGCTGATCGTCGGGCGCATCTGCGGGCCGGACGATCGCTTGCCGGTGCTGACGCTGGATGCCGCGCTGGAAGGCGCGATCGTGCAGGGATTGCAGGATCCCACCAGCGGCGATCCGGTGATCGAACCCGGCCTTGCCCGCTCCATCGGCGAACGGGTGACGGCGATCGTTGCGGAGCGCGGTGCGGCCGCGCCGCCGGTTGCCCTGATCGTCCAGCCGCGCGCGCGACGGCCGCTGACTTCGCTTCTCCGCCTGCGCGCGCCGCAGTGCCTTGTCCTTTCCATTGCCGAACTGCCCGCCGCGCAGCCGGTGGAAGTGATCGAGGTCATCGGCGCGCAGCAGGCGGAACCCACCACCCAGGCTCAGGAGAGCATTGCCGCATGAAACACGATCATCGCAGCTTCACCCGTCCCGCTTCCCCGCTTGGCCCGCGCGGCATCGCGGGTGCCTATCGCGGCGATGTGGCAGACCGGGTCCGGCGCTTCCTGCCGATGGTCCGCCGCCTTGCCTGGCACGTCCACGGCTCGGGCCGCGCGGGCATCGAGCTTGAGGATCTGGTGCAGGCGGGGCTTGTGGCGCTTACCGAGGCCGCGCAGAAGCACGACGCGCCGACGGAAGACGGTTTTGCCGCCTATGCCAAGTTGCGCGTTCGCGGCGCGATGGTCGATATGTTGCGCCGCGCCAGCCCGCTTTCGCGCCCCGCTGCCGAACGCCGCCGGACGCTGCGCGAGGCGGAAAGCGCGCTGTCGGCAAAACTCGGCCGCGCGCCCGAGCCGCACGAACTGGCCGCCGCGATGGGGCTTTCCGAAGCGGACCTTGCGGCGATGCGCGCGGCGAGCGAGCCGGTGCGCCTCGAAACGATGGACCAGGCCTATACCGATCACGACATGGCCTATGCCGATGACCGGCCGGACAGCTTTGCCCTGCTTTCGGACAGCGAGACGCGCGGCGCGGTGGCGGGCGCCGTCGCCGGGCTTCCGGAACGGCTGCGACTGGTGATCTCGCTCTATTTCGTGGAGGAACTGAACCTTGCGGAAATCGCGCAGGTGCTGGACGTGTCGGTGCCGCGCGTCCACCAGTTGAAGGCGCAGGCGCTGGACAGGCTGCGTGCCGCGCTGGGCGACGGATACGATATCCTGTGAAGCGGCTTGCCTCTCTGGTTCGCGCGGTTTAATCGTTCGGTTAAATCAAGGGAGAGAGCAATGACCCAGTCCCCGTTCCGCGACGATCTTTTCGAAGGCAAGACCGCTTTCATCGCCGGCGGCACCAGCGGCATCAACCTTGGCATCGCCAGACGCTATGCCGAACTGGGCGCGAAAGTCGCGGTGCTGGGGCGCAATCCGGAAAAGGCGCAGGCCGCGGCGGAATCGATCGGCGATGCGGCCATCGCGCTGACCGCCGATGTGCGCGACTATGCGGCGATCCGTGCGGCAATGGAAGAAGCGCGCGACCGGCTGGGCGGGTTCGACATCGTGGTTTCTGGCGCGGCCGGCAATTTCCTTGCGCCCGTCCTGGGAATGAGCGCCAATGCCTTCAAGGCAGTGGTGGACATCGATCTGCTGGGCACGTTCAACGTGTTCCGTGGCTGCCATGATCTGCTGAACCTTCCCGGCGCATCGCTGATCGCGATTACCGCGGGGCAGGCGGAACAGGCGATGGCGATGCAGGCCCATGCCTGCGCGGCCAAGGCAGGGATCAACCAGCTGGTGCGCACGCTGGCGCTGGAATGGGGGCCGGACGTGCGGGTGAACGGCATTTCGCCCGGCCCCATCGGCGATACCGAAGGCATGGCCCGGCTGGCACCCGATCCAAAGACGCGCGACGCGCACTATGCCCGCATCGCGATGAAGCGCTGGGGCACGGTGTTCGAGATCGCGGAAGCGGCGGTCTATCTGTCCAGCGCAGCGGGCAACTATGTCACCGGCGCGATCCTGGACGTGGACGGCGGCAGTTCGATAGGCGACGCGTCGCGTCTGGATACGGGCAAGGGACTGGCGTAATTTTCCGCCGGCTGGGCAGGCCTGACGGCGCAATTTTGCCGCCAGTCATGCAGGCCTGATACCCGGACCAACCGCCGGTCTGGCGGAACCGCACCGGCCCACTCCCCCACCCGGCCACCCGATCAGGATAATGCCGTGGGTGGCCGGGTGGGGGAGTGGGCCGGTGCCGCAAGGCTTGGCCGGACGGCCATGCCGCCCGCCGGTCAAACGGCCCGAATCGGGCGTCAGGCCTGCCCAGCCGGCGGAAAACTACGCCCCTGTTTCGTCCTGCTGGACCAGGATCGGGTCGCCCACGCCGATGCGCTTGCCGTCGGTTACGATCACCTTGGTGCCGATCTTCGCTTCCTTGAACAGCCGTTTTGCAAAGGGGTTGGGCACGCCGATGCAGCCGTTGGTGGCATAGCCGGCTTCCACCTTGCTGCCGTGGATCGTGATGCCATCGTTGGTAAGGCGCAGCATCCACGGCATCGGCACGTCATAGATGTTCGATATGTGATCGGCGTCCTTCTGGGTGATCGGGAACACGCCGGTGGGGGTCGGCTTGTCGCCATAGCCTTTCAGGATCGCGGTCGCGCCGATCTCGTGCCCGTCGCGGAATACGGACATGGTGCGCGCCTGCAGGTCCACGGTGACGACCAGCGGGCCGGGCGTCGCGTCGCTTTCGTTCCAGTACCATTCGCCGAACTTGATCGGCCCCTTGATGTCCAGGATCGACTTTACGACGAAGGGATCGTCCTGTTTAGACGCGGGCTGCGTCTGTGGTGCGGTCGCCGCGGCGGCCAGCTTCGCGGGCGCACTGCCCGGTTTGGCGGGCGCCTTTACACCCGTCGCTGCTTCGGCCTTGCTGCCGAACAGGCCCTGCGCCGCGTCATGGCCGACATGGAATGCCAGCAGCGAGGCCGCGCTCATCGCCACGAAGCCCAGCGGCACGCGAACGAAGCGTTTGTTGAGGATTCCAAACGGGTTTCCGGCGGCCATGCGACTAACTCCTTCGCCGCCCAGAATAACGCATAAATCAGGGAAATCGAGGGGTTGGCCGCCTGCGTCCCGCGCCGGGACGGCGCTGTTAGCAAAAGTTAACGCATCGGTTAGCCGCGGCGCACCGTAATGTCCTTTCCGGTCATCGCCGCATAGCCATAGCTTGTCATGAACCCGGCATCGGCCGCGTCGCGCCCGACCGCGATCTTGGCGAATTCATGCGGATCGACCATGCCGGTGGGGTCCACGATCTGCCACGTGCCCCCGATACCCGAAGGATCGGCCAGGAATACTTCCGCCACCGCGTGGAAATCCTGCGGCGAAACGTCGGGGCCGTATCCGCTGACATAGCGGGCCGGAATGGCGGATGCGCGGGCGAATGCCACCAGCACGTGCGCATAGTCGCGGCACACCCCGCGCCGCGCCATGAAGCTGTCCGTGGCGGTGGTGTGCATGTCGCTGCTGCCCGGCACATAGTGGAAATGCTCCACGATCCAGTCGCGCATCGCCGCGATCCGCCCGCCACCGGAAAGATGCCCGAACTGCTCCTCCACGAAGGGCTGGAAGCCGGTGCCGTCGCAATAGCGCGAATCGAGCATGAAATCGACCGCTTCGCCCGGCAGCTTGTGCGGCTCCACCGCGCCGAGCGAGGCGATATCCTCAACCTTGCGGCCGATCGTCAGCTTCGCGGCATAATCGACGCGGAACTCTCCATCGTGGCGCAGCCAGATGCGGTCGCCGATATGTTCCTGCGCGGGCACGCGCGCGAAATGTTCGCCCGGCGTGCACTCGATCCGGGCGGAGATCAGCCGCTGTTCGGGAAGGATCGCGGCTTCGATCTGCAGCATGAAATCGGTCGGCTGGTCGAAATGATAGACAAGGCTTGTCTCGATCGAGAGCGTCATGACGGTCGACGTGTCCTGCGGTTTTGCGTGTGAAGGGATAGGGCGCGGCCCTTTCCGCCCCAACCGGTGAACGCATGGCGCGTTCCCGCTCAGCGAGGCGAAAGATTCGCGCTGTTACATCGTCTCTTCGATGGATCGAGTCCACGCCATTCTTGCCGGGGCCGCGCGGCTTGCCGCACAGGTGCCACCGCTGTTCCTGGTGGCTGTCGCGGCCGTGCTGGTTGCTCTGCTGGGCTCGGCCCTGTCGCGCCGCCTGCCGTGGTCCGGCGGGTTCCTGCGGCTTGTCGGCAACCTTGCGCTCGTGGCCGTGCTGGCGGTGACCGCGCTGCGTTTCATCCACCTCGACCCCGCATTCGACGGGGTGCTGCCCTCGCTCGGCTTCAAGTCGCAAGAGGTGGTGGGAGACGAAACGCGCGTGCCGCTGTCGCCGGACGGGCATTACTGGCTGGAAGGATCGGTAAACGGCACCGCGCAGCGTTTCATGGTCGATACCGGTGCAACCTTGACGGTGCTTTCCGAACAGGCGGCGGCGGACGCCGGGGTGGGGCCGGACCCGTTGCGTCTGCCGGTGACGGTGCGCACCGCCGGCGGATCGGTAAGGGCGCGGCTGGCGCGGATAGAGGAACTGCATGCCGGATCGGTAGAGGCGCACGGGCTGGATGCGATCGTCACCGGCGGAACGGGCGGGCTGAACGTGCTGGGAATGAACTTCCTGGGCCGGCTGAAATCGTGGCGGGTGGAAGACGGGGTGCTGGTGCTGACGCCCATCCCCGTTGCCGCGGCCAGCGGAACGCCCTGAGCGATCGTGTCTCGACGCGCGCGCGCCCGAAATGCGCTCTAGTCGCGAACGAGCGGGCTTTCGCCCATCGCATAGAACAGGGCGCCGTCGAAATGGACCAGAAGGACCGCGTCGCCTTCCTCCAGGTTTTCTTCGTCGACGTGCGGTTCCACCATTACGTCGTGCATGTGGCCGAACCGGTCCGTCACCGCCGCGCCGGCGGGGGCGCCGCGCCGCGCGGTGCCGGATGTTATCGCGGCGCGCCTGCCCACCAGCGCTTCTGCCGGCTCCGGCCCGTGCCGCCCGCGCGACCGGACCCTGCGCGCGATAAATGCAACCGCGAGCGCGGCGATCACCGCCAGTGCGATTGCAAGAGGCGCCCGGTAGTGGATGATAACGTCATTCATGGCTTGCGATCGCAGTTTTGCCGGTCCGGCCGGGACGTGTCGAGCAAAACCGCCGTTCGGTGCGCGGCGATTGCTGCCGGTATCCCCGTCATCGCGCGGCGCCCCACCATGTCAGTCGCCGCCACAGGCCTTCCAGCGGCCCCTGGCCGAAGCGGGCGAGCCACCATTGCGGCCAGGCGAGCATCGCCGCCCAGCCCAGCAGGACGAAAGCGGGAAGCCACACGCGCGGCAGGCTTTCGCCAAGGCCCAGCCCCCAGCCGGAAAATATCGCGCCCATCAGTGCGCTTGTGCCGATGTAATTGCTGAAGGCGCACCGCCCCGCCGCACCGAGTGCCCTCCCGGCCGCGCGCGCCGCCAGCCAGGGCCACGAAAGCAGGAACGCGCTGGCATAACCCAGCGCCATCGCCAGGTGCGGAAGGGTCAGCCAGTCGTCTATTGCCGCGAACATGCCGCGCGGCGGGAATCCGTTGGCGGAAAGCCACCACCAGCATAGCAGCGTGGCCCCGCCGCCCGCGCCGATCCCGGTTGCCGCCGCCATCCGCAGCGCGCGCGCGCTCCACCCACCGGTGAAAAAGCCCGAGCGGTAAAGCGCCATGCCCAGCAGCATCAGCGGCAGCGTTTCGGTAAGCGTGAACAGCGCGGTGCGCACCGGCAGCCAGGGATCGGTTTCGATCCGCAGCGTCACCGCCTGCGCGAAGCCGGCCTTCAGTATCCGCCGGTCGGACGCGGCGCTTTCATCGAAGCGGGCCTGCATCTCTGCCTCGGCCTTCAGCGCCTCGCCGGTGCCGTGGCCGTGCATGACCGCGATCTCGTCCGCAAGGCCGGGCGCCTGCATCGCGCTGTCCAGCGCGGACGATCCGGCCATGATCAGCAGCGCCGCCGCCACAAGGCCGCTGACCGGCAGGCGCCGCGCCAGAAGTGCCAGCGCGCCGCACACCGCATAGGGGAACAGGATGTCTCCCCACCACAGCAACAGAAAGTGCAGGTATCCGAAGACGGCCAGCCACAGCAGGCGGCGCGCCTGCATGATATCGCCGTCCGCGCCGCGCCGTTCGGCCGCTTGCATGAACAGCACCATGCTGGCCCCGAACAACAGCGAAAACAGCGCGCGCATTTTCCCTTCGAACACCACGAAGGCGATGGCGAACCACGGCAGCGCCTGCGGATCGGGTGCGGGAAGGTGCGGCGAATAGGCGGCGATGGCCGGTCCCCAGAACCCGGTGACGTTGATCGCAAGGATGCCGAGGACGGCCAGCCCCCTGAGGCCGTCTATCGCGGCAATGCGCCCGGAACGGCCTTCGGGCGCGGACACGCGCTGGCCCGGATCAGCGCTTGATCGCAAGGCAGGCGAGACCCGCCGCCTTCAACCTGCCGCAGGCGCGCGCCGCTTCCGCCTCGCTGGCGAAGCCGCCCGCCTGAAGGCGCGTGATCCTGCCTGCCGGAACGTCGAACCGTGAAAGGCCCGCCATTTCCGCACGGCCGCTTACCTCGCGCCAAAGCGCGTCGGCATTGCCCGCGTTGCCGAATGCGCCAAGCTGGATGCGCCACGGACCGTCCCTGTCGGGGCGGCTCGCGGGTCGGGCTGGCTGGGCCGACTGGGCCGGCTGGGCCTTCGGCTCTGTCATGTGCGCGGGTGCCGCGTGCGGCGGGGCGGCGCCCTTGTGCACGCGAATCGCGTCCGCGGTGCGAAATTCGCGCGAAGGCAGTGTAACCGGATCGGCATAGTCGGCACCCGCCGTCAGCGCGGTGCGAGCCGTTTCGCCGTTCGCCGTTCCGGCAGCCGACGGCGGAACCGCGACTTTCGCGATGCGGCTTGGCGGCGGCGTGGCGCGAAGGGGCGCGGCATCGGAAGCGGATGCGTCCTCCACCGGCGCGGGGCGCGCGGTGCCCAGGTCGGCGGCGGCGAGCTGCGTCTCGCGCGCTTCGCGGGCCTGCTGGTCAAGCCTGGCCGCCAGCGCGATGCCCTGCTGGCGCTGTTCGATTGGGATGATCGTGTCCATCCGGTGCAGGCTGTTCACTGCTTGCGGCAGGCCGGACCCGGCCGCGCGCGTCATCAGCGCATAGGCGCGCACCCAGTCCTTGCTTGCAAGGTCGCCGTTGAAGTGCGCGATGCCCATCACGTATTGCGCGCGCGGTTCGCCCCGGCTGGCGGCGGCCTTTATCCAGGGCATCGCCTGTTCGCGCCGACCCCGTTCGAACAGCAGCAGGCCATAGGAATCGGCCGCGCGCATATGCCCCTGCTGCGCGGCCTTGCGATAAAGCGCTTCGGCCCGGTCCATGTCCTGCGGAACGCCGCGCCCCAGTTTATAAGCCTGGGCAAGGTTGAACTGGGCATCGGCATCGCCCGTGGCCGCCGGGCCTTGCCATTGCGCGACGGCACCCTTGTAGTCGCCGCGCGTCCAGTCATCGACTCCGTCCTTGATCGAAGCGGAAGCCGGCACCGCGACGGCGGCCGCAAGCGCAAGCGCCGTCAATCGCAAGCCGATGGATCGCGCGGTTGCCGTCATTGTGTCTGTCCCTTCGCTTCGCAAGCGGTTCTTGCCGGTCCTGGTTAACCTGCCGCCGCGACGATCCCGTCTCCGCGTGCGGGAAACCGGAAGCTGCCATAGTCAACATGGCGTTAGCAAAGGCTTTATGGGCGCGCGAATAGTCACGCGAAACCATCCGGAACGGCCGCGAATGTCCGGAAGCCGTCACGCGCGTTAACCGAAAATTTAGTCTGTTCTGCGATCCCCGCTTCGAATGGCACAGCCACAAGGGGGAATACTTTGCGCGTTCTGGCATTGGCATCGCAGAAAGGCGGATCCGGCAAGACGACCTTGTCCGGACACCTCGCCGTCCAGGCGCAGCGCGCCGGGGCGGGGCCGGTCGTTCTGATCGACATCGACCCGCAGGGCTCGCTCGCCGACTGGTGGAACGAGCGCGAGGCGGAATATCCCGCGTTTGCGCAGACCACGGTCGCGCGGCTTGCGTCGGACCTGCAGGTTCTGCGCCAGCAAGGCTTCAAGCTGGCGGTCATCGATACGCCGCCGGCGATCACGATGGCGATCCAGTCGGTCGTCGCCGTGGCGGAACTGATCGTGGTTCCCACGCGGCCCAGCCCGCACGACCTGCGCGCCGTCGGCGCGACGGTCGACTTGTGCGAGCGCGCGGGCAAGCCGCTTATCTTCGTGGTCAACGCCGCCACCCCCAAGGCGCGGATCACGTCGGAAGCGGCTGTGGCCCTGTCGCAGCACGGCACCGTGGCGCCGATCACGCTTCACCACCGCACCGATTTCGCCGCGTCGATGATCGACGGCCGCACGGTGATGGAAATCGATCCGGAAGGCCGGTCTTCGCAGGAAGTGACCGCGCTTTGGAACTATATTTCCGAACGGCTTGAAAAGAACTTCCGCCGCACGGTGTTCTCCGCGCCCAACGCCATGGTCGCGAACCAGGGCGCTGCCCGCCAGGCAAGCGGCTTCGGCCGCCGGGTTGCGGGGTCCTGATCCATGCCCATCGTGGAAGAAATCAAGTCTGTCGCTTCGCTGTCCTCCGGGCTTCTGGCCCGCAAGGGCACGGCACGGCCGGCCATGCGCCGGCAGGTGACCGGCGCGCAGGGCGAAGGCCCGGTATTCGTCGCCGTCGATTCGTCGGCTGAAGGCGCGGCGAACGCCAACCAGCACGACGATACCGACGATCTTGCCGCCGCGCAGTCCGAACTGGGCTGGGACGATCACGGCTTCGACGAAGACGAGGATCTGGCGGTCGACGGTTCGGCCGGGGTTCCCGAAGTGCTGCGCCAGCGAGACGATCTTGCCGAAAGCCTGGGGGCGGAAGGTTTCGATCCCACCAGCGGCGGCGATCCGGACCACGAACAGTCTTCATGCATCGCGCTGACGCCGATGGAAGCGCCGGTCAAGCGCCGGCCCAACGCCGATTTTTCGGGTGGCCGCCGCGCCGCCTTCACCTTGCGGGTCGATCATGAGCGCCACTTGCGCCTTCGGCTTGCCTGCGCGCTCCAGAACCGCAGCGCGCAACAGGTCGTCACCGAAGCGCTCGACCGGCTTCTGGACGAGATGCCCGAGCTTGACGAGCTTGCCCGCCGCGCGCGGCGGCACTGAACGGATTACTGGAGGGACACGGGATCATGGCTAGCACCGCGAAGCACAGCATGGAGGCAAGGCTGGTAAGGGCGGGCGTCACCACCGCGCTGGCCGCCGGCCTCCTGACCGGTTGCACCGTCGCCAATGGCGGGCATCCTTCGAAATATGCCGATCGCGCGCAGTCCGCGCTGCAAAAGGGCGACGCCGACAAGGCGGTGAACCTTGCAGAGCAGGCGGTGCAGGCCGATCCGCGCAATGCCGCCTATCGCACCACGCTGGGCGACGCCTATCTGCGCGCCGGCCGCTTCGCGTCGGCACGCCAGGCCTATGACGAGGCGATGCAGCTGGGCGACGACAAGGGCCGCACCGCGCTCAGCCTTGCGCTGGCCGACATCGCGCAGGGCAATGGCCGCCATGCGATGGACACGCTTGCCGCCTATCGCGATTCGATTCCCGCCAGCGACTATGGACTGGCCGTGGCGCTTGCCGGCCAGCCGAAGCAGGGCGTGGCGGTTCTGGCCAACCTGCTGCGCAGCGGTGAGAACACCACCAAGGTGCGCCAGAACCTTGCCTATGCCTATGCGCTGGACGGCCAGTGGGCGCAGGCCCGCATCATGGCCGCGCAAGACGTGCCCGCGAACGAGATCGACGGACGCATCACCGAATGGGCGCTGAACGGCAAGCCGGAAGACGTGAACAAGCGCGTCGCCATGCTGCTGAAAGTGCCCGTGGTGGCAGACAGCGGCGAACCGCAGGCGCTTGCGCTCGCCAATTTCCCGTCGACCCAGCAACTGGCCGACGAGGCCGCAGGCCGACAGGCCGCGCCCGCGCTTGCCGCGGCGGCGAAGAAGGAACTGCCGGCCGTCGCATTCGGCCAGAATACTGCGCCGCAGCCGGCCGTTGCCGTTGCGGATTCGTCGACACCGGATGCCGGTGCCGGCGCGGAGCCGACCGCTCCCGCCGCGCTGGCGCAGATCGACATGCCGCAGTCCGAAACCGCGAGCGCCGGCGAATCGGCGCCCGAACGGTTCGTTTCAAGGCCGGTCGTGCAGCACGTTTCCGCGCATCGCGCCGCCGCTTCGGCCACCCCGGCCACGCATCTGGCGATGGCCGACGGCACGCACCTGGTGCAGCTTGGCGCGTTTTCCTCTGCCGAAGGCGCGGACCGCGCGTGGACGCACTTCACCCGCCGCAATCCGGCGCTGAAGCGTTATCAGCGCGTGACGACGCACGTCGTCGTCAACGGTCACGATTTCTGGCGCGTGATGGTGGCCGGGCTGAATGGTTATGGTTCGGCCAGCTCGCTGTGCAGCACCGTCAAGTCGCACGGCGGCGCCTGTTTCGTGCGGCTCGATACCGACAAGGTGAACCCGGGCCGCGCCCACGCCGAAACGCGGATGGCGCGCAACTGAAGGTTGCCGGTGGTCCGCGTCTCGCGAATCAGTTGACGATTGCTTCCAGCCGATAGACGGCGCGGTCTTCGCGCTGCGCCGCGTCGTGCATCAGGTAAACGCGGATGCGATAGTCGCCGCTCTGCCCGGCTACGCCTTCGAACTGGTTGCCGTCATCGGCGCCGTCGAATGTCGCCGTTTGCGATTCGCCGGGTTCCATCAGCCTGAAGCGGACACCCGGATTTCCCGACGCGATGGAGACGTTCATCGCCTGTCCGGCCTTTACGGCAAGCAGGTAGTCCACGGATTCGCGGCCCTTTATCGACCCCTCGATTGTCGCGCTCTGCTTGCCCGTCGCGAATGCCAGGCGTTTTTCCGGGATTTTGGCGGGCGTTTCCGCCCCGTCCGTATCGCCCGCCGTGCCGCTTGCCTTCGGGGCCGCGATTGCCGGGATCAGCGCCCTTGTCGGGGCTGCCGCAGGGGTGCCGCTGGCAGGGGTGTCCCCGTCGGTATCGGCCGATTGCCGTGGCCCGCAGGCCGCCAGCGCCGCTGCCAGCGCAAGGCTTGCGGCGATTGGATAGATGCGCATGGCGTGTGTCACTCCCTCGATTGCTCCATCCCGCCTAGCACAAAGCCGAGCAGCGGCGGGCGCGAATCAGGCGATCTGCTTGCCGCCCTTGAACAGCGCGGCGATGTGCCCCTGCACCGGGCGCCGGTCGAACGGGGTGTTGCCCGCGCTGGCTTCCATCTTGCGCGAATCGACCACCCATGGCCGGTCGGGTTCGACGATGGCGATATCCGCTTCGGCACCGGTGGCCAGCCGCCCCGCGTTCACGCCCAGCAACCGTGCGGGATTGGCCGCCAGCAGGCGGAAGGCGTGATCCATGCCGATCACCCCGTCGCGCACAAGGTTCATCGTCAGCGGCAGCAGCGTTTCCGCGCCCGCCATTCCCGCTTCGGCATCCGCAAAGGGCAGGCGCTTGTCTTCCGGCCCGCGCGGATCGTGCCCGCTGGCGATCACGTCAATCGTGCCGTCCGCGATGGCGGCGATCACCGCCTTGCGATCCGCATCGCAGCGCAGCGGCGGCGAAAGTCGGGCGAAGGTGCGGAAATCGGCCAGCTCGAGGTCCGAAAGCATGAAGTGTGCGGGCGTGACCCCGGCGGTGACGGGCAGCCCCTTGTCCTTCGCCGCGCGCACAAGGTCGAGCGCGCGCGCCGTCGTCACTTGCCGGATATGGAGCCGCGCGCCCGACAGTTCGGCCAGCGCGATGTCGCGCGCGACGGCCAGCGCCTCGGCCTCGGCAGGCGCGCTGGGCAGGCCCAGCCGCGTTGCCATGTCCCCCGCGGTGGCGACCGCGCTGCCGGTTATTCCCGCGTCTTCCGCGTGGCTGACCACGACGAGGCCCAGCATCGCGCAATAGCTCATCAGCCGCAGCATCACGCCCGAATCGCCGATCCAGTGCCGCCCGGTGGCGACGGCGCGCGCGCCCGCTTCGCGCATCAGCGCGATTTCCGCCAGTTCCGCGCCTTCCAGCCCGCGCGTGGCGGCGGCAAGCGGGTGAACCCACATGTCCGGCTTGCCCCACTGCGTGGCAAAGCGAACGCGCGCCGGATGGTCCAGCGGGGGTGACTGGTCGGGCATCAGCGCGGCGCGCGTGATGCCGCCGAAATGGAACGCGGGCCTGTCCACTTCGAAAACGCCCAGGTCGACAAGACCCGGCGCCACCAGCGCGCCTTTCGCGTCGATCACGGTATCGCCGGCCTGCGGCGCAATGTCGCGGCCCAGCGCGACGATGACGCCGCCTTCGCAGCGCAGCGCGCCCGCCTGCGGCTCTCCGCTTTCCAGCACCAGCTTGCCGCCGGTCACGCACAGGGGGGCGGCGATGCTCATGCCCAGTGTCCTTCCGGCTCCGCCCATCCCGGCACCTGGCGCGATCGGCGGGTCAACACGTCGAGGCAGGCCATGCGGATCGCCACGCCGCGCTCCACCTGCTGCGTGATCAGGCTGCGTTCGGGCAGGTCGGCCACCTGGCTGTCAATCTCCACGCCGCGGTTCATCGGCCCGGGATGCATTATCAGCGCATCGCCTTCGGCCTTCGCCAGCCGGTCCAGCGTCAGTCCGTAGAGATAGCGGTATTCGCGCGGGGAGGGGATGAACTGCCCGCTCATCCGTTCCATCTGGAGGCGCAGCATCATCACCACGTTCGCGCCATCCAGCGCGGCGTCGAAATCGTGGAACACCTCTACGCCCATCGCTTCCACTTCGGCGGGCATCAGCGCGGGCGGCGCGCACAGGCGCACCTCTGCGCCCAGCGCGGTAAGGCACAGGATGTTCGACCGGGCGACGCGGCTGTGCAGGATATCGCCGCAGATGGTGACTTTCAGCCCGTTGAGGTCGCTGCCCGGTTCCAGCCCCAGCGCGTGGCGGATGGTCAGCGAATCGAGCAGCGCCTGCGTCGGGTGCTCGTGGCTTCCGTCGCCCGCGTTGAGCACGGGGCAATCGACCTTGTCGGCAATCAGCCGCACAGCGCCCGAACTGGCATGGCGGATCACGATCCCGTCCGCGCGCATGGCGTTCAGCGTCATCGCCGTGTCGATCAGCGTTTCGCCCTTCTTCACGCTCGATTGCGCGGCGTGCATGTTGACGACATCGGCGCCCAGCCGCTTGCCCGCGATCTCGAACGAAAGCAGCGTGCGGGTGGAGTTTTCGAAGAACGCGTTGATGATCGTCATCCCCGAAAGGATATCGACGCGCTTCTGCGAATGGCGGTTCAGTTCCACCCACTGTTCCGCTTCGTCCAGCAGGAACAGGATCTCGTGCCGGGCAAGCTGGGCAATGCCCGTCAGGTCGCGGTGCGGGAACGCAAGGCCGCCTTTGGGATAGCGGTCGGCGGCGGGGGTGGTCGATGGCGGCATCGAAGAAAAGTCCCTAGTCCGCGCTTGCACCGTTCTCAAGCCGTTTCGGCTGGAACTTGTGGACATGCGCCACTAAGTCTGGCGCCATGAAATTCGCCCGCTTCGTCTGGAAGACGCTCGTCGCCATAAAGGACGGGCTCGTCCTTCTGTTCATGTTGCTGTTCTTCTGGGGGCTTTACGCGGTCCTCACCATGCGGCCCAGCGCCGGGACGGTGCGCGACGGCGCGCTTTACCTGCCGATCGACGGGCCGGTGGTGGAAGAAAAGGCGGAAATCGATCCGCTCTCGCTGATTACCAGCCGGGGACAGGTGCCGCACGAATTCGCGACGCGCGACCTTGTGCGTGCGATTTCCGATGCCGCCACCGACAGCCGGATCAAGGCGGTGGTGATCGATCTCGACAAGTTCGGCGGCGCGCGGCAGGTGGCGATAGAGGATATCGGCGCCGCGCTGGACAAGGTTCGTGCCGCGAAAAAGCCGGTGCTGGTCTATGCCACGCTCTATGGCGACGGTTCGGCCCTGCTGGCCGCCCACGCCAGCGAAGCCTGGGTCGATCCCATGGGCGGGGTTTCGCTGTCCGGGCCGGGCGGCACTCAGCTTTATTACAAGGGGCTGATCGACAAGCTGAAGGTCAACGCGCACGTGTTTCGCGTGGGCACGTACAAGAGCGCGGTCGAACCCTATATGCGCAACGATGCCTCGCCCGCCGCGAAGGAAGAGCTGAACGCGGTCTATGGCGCGCTGTGGCAGAACTGGCAGGACGATTATCGCAAGGCGCGGCCCAAGGCGGATCTCGAAACGCCGGTGAAGCAGCCGGTGCAGTGGGTGGAAGCCTCTGGCGGCAACGCGGCGCAGGCGGCGCTCAAATCCGGCCTTGTCGACCGCATCGGCGACCGCGTGGCCTTTGGCGAGCGCGTGGCGAAAATCGCCGGGCATGAGCCGGGAAGCGGCCTTGGCGAATTCCGCTCGACCTCGCTCGATACCTATCTCGCCAACAACCCGCCGTCCAGGGCGGGCAAGGCCATCGCGGTTGTCACCGTGGCGGGCGAGATCGTGGATGGCGATGCCGGGCCGGGAACCGCCGGAGGGGACCGCATCGCGCAACTGATCGACGATGCGAACGCCAGCGGCGATTATTCCGCGCTGGTGGTGCGGGTCGATTCGCCGGGCGGATCGGTGATGGCGTCCGAAAAGATTCGCGCGGCCATCGCGCGGATGCGCAACAAGGGCGTGCCGGTGGTCGTTTCGATGGGCAGCCTTGCGGCCAGCGGCGGATATTGGGTGACGACGGCGGCGAAGACGGTGTTTGCCGAACCTTCCACGATCACCGGGTCGATCGGCGTGTTCGGGGTTGTCCCCACGTTCGAGAACGCCTTGCCGCAGATCGGCGTCCATGCCGACGGCGTTCGCACGACACCGCTTTCGGGCCAGCCCGATATCTTCGGCGGACTGAACCCGCAGACCGAAGCGATCATCCAGGGCCAGATAGACGAGATCTATTCCCGCTTCATCGGCCTTGTGGCCAAGGCGCGGCACAAGACGGCCGGCGAGGTCGACAAGATCGGCCAGGGGCGCGTGTGGGACGGCGGAACCGCGCGCCAGATCGGCCTGGTGGATCGCTTCGGCAACATGCACGACGCGCTGGCCTTCGCGGCGCAGGCAGCCGGGGTTCGCGACGGGAAGTGGCACGCGGTCTATCTCGGCAGCGGCGAAAATACCGTGCAGTCGCTGCTCGAACAGATGATGGGCAGCACCGGAAGCGACGAGACCGCGGCAAGCGATCTCGTCTCGCTATCGGCAAGGCGGCAGGTCCAGCTGGGCGCGCGCTTGCGCCATGACCTGGGCTTCCTGATGTCGGGCGCGGGGGCGCAGGCCTATTGCCTGGAATGCGCGGCGATCGGCCCGGCACCCCGCGGCGGGGGTGACGATGCCGGCGATCGCGGCTGGCTGGCAATGCTGCTGGCGAAGCTGGCGAGTTAGAGAATCGGTCTCGCCAGGGCCGCCGCGCGTTATTCGCCGGGGATTTCCGCAGGCCCGGTATCCGGCTCGTCGATATCGGGCGAGGGCGGGGTGATCTCGTCGGGTAGGCCGCCAGGGGTTTCGGCGGGCGTCGGGCTGGGCGGCGCTTCGGGCGGTGACTGCGGGTTTATGCGGTCGGGCCGCGGTGCGCCGGGTGTGGTGGCCATTGTTGGCAACTCCGTGAAAAGGTCGCAATTGAATGTCCCGGCGCGGGACCGGGTCCGGCACGGTAAAGGTATCATAGCCAAGTTGCTTGCCCTTTTCGAGGCGCTGCGATAGGGGCACCGCCTGCTTTTCGCCGGATCGCGGGCGTGGCGGAACTGGTAGACGCGCTGGATTTAGGTTCCAGTATCGCAAGATGTGGGGGTTCGAGTCCCTTCGCCCGCACCAGCCGCCGCCTCGGCCCAGCCCCCAGGATGTAAAGAATCGTACGAGAAAGTTGATACCAGATGCAGATCGTCGAGACCACCAACGAGGGCCTGAAGCGCGCCTATACCGTCACCATTCCCGCCAAGGAGATTGCGGGCCGCATCGAAAGCGAGGTGAAGAAGATCGCCCCGCAGGTGCGCATGCCCGGTTTCCGTCCCGGCAAGGTGCCCGCCAACCTCGTGAAGAAGATGCACGGCGCGGCGCTCCACCAGGACGCGCTGAACGCCACGATCCGTGAAGCGATGGACAAGCTCGTCGCCGATAACCAGCTGCGCCCGGCCACCCAGCCGGACATCTCGCTGGGCGAAGGCTATGAGGAAGGCAAGGACGCCGAACTCGCCGTGGCGCTTGAAGTGCTGCCCGAAGTCGAGGCGCCCACGCTTGACGGCCTGAAGCTCGAAAAGCTGACCGTGCCCGTCAGCGACGACGAGGTGATGGAAGCCGTGGGGCGCATCGCCGAAGGCCAGAAGAAGTTCACCGACGCCAAGAAAGGCGCCAAGGCGAAGGACGGCGATCAGCTGATCATCGATTTCGTCGGCAAGCTTGGCGACGAGACGTTCGAAGGCGGCTCTGCGGAAGACCAGCCGCTGGAGATCGGATCGGGCCGCTTCATCCCCGGCTTCGAGGAACAGCTTGTCGGCGCCAAGGAAGGCGACGAGAAGACCATTACCGTGACCTTCCCCGAAGATTACCCGGCGCCCAACCTTGCCGGCAAGGAAGCCACCTTCGACGTTACCGTGAAGGCGGTGAAGAACCCCGGCGAAATGGTCATCGACGATGATTTCGCGAAGGGGCTGGGCCTGGAAGGGCTCGACCAGCTGAAAGACCTGATGCGCGGCCAGCTTGAACAGGAGACGGCCGGGCTCACCCGCACGCAGATGAAGCGCGCGCTGCTCGACCAGCTTGCCGCCGGCCACGATTTCGCGGTTCCGCCGTCGATGGTGGAAGCCGAATTCCAGCAGATCTGGCAGCAGCTGGAACAGGAAGCGCAGCAGGAGGAAGATACCGAGGCCGCGCTGAAGGAAATGGAAGGCGACAAGGAAGAGTATCGCCAGATTGCCGAGCGCCGCGTGCGCCTGGGCCTGCTGCTCTCCGAAATCGGCCAGGCCAACGGTGTCGAGGTTTCCGCGCAGGAAATGGAAATGCTGATCCGCCAGGCGGCGCAGCAATACCGCGAGGAAGATCGCCAGCGCTTTGTCGAATACGTCCAGTCCGAGCCGCTTGCCGCTGCCCAGCTGCGCGCGCCACTTTACGAGGACAAGGTTGTCGACTTCCTGTTCGACAAGGCCGAAGTGACCGAGCGCGAAGTGACGCGCGAAGAGCTTCAGGCCGCGATCGAGGCCGAAGAGACCGAGGAAAAGCCTGCCGAGAAGAAGCCGGCCGCCAAGAAGACCCCGGCCAAGAAGGCGGCCGACAAGACCGAAGACGCGCCGGCGGAAGAGGCCAAGCCCGCCGCCAAGAAGGCGCCCGCGAAGAAGGCTCCCGCCAAGACGGCGGCTGCGGCTTCCAAGCCGGCTGCGGCGAAGGCGCCCGCCAGGAAGGCTGCCGCGACCAAGGCCGCCGCCGCCAAGGACGGCGATGCGGAAGCCAAGCCCGCCGCGAAAAAGGCACCTGCCCGCAAGCCAGCCGCCAAGAAGGCGCCGGCGAAGAAGGCTGCCGAGTAAGCGGGGCTTCAGGCCTGCGTGCCCCTGAAAGGGGGCATGGCCGCGAATCGATGTGGGGCGCGCACCGCAGGCCGGGCGCGCCCCAATTCGTTTCACCGTAAATGGTTCCCGCCTTGTCCGCCGCCGTCGACGAAGCGTGTGCGGGGCGGGACGGGGTACTGCCGCTTGCTGTTTTGTCCTTCGGGGAGTCCGGCTAGGAGACCTGCCATCGGGTCAACCTTCTTCGGACGAGAGGGACGAATTCAATGGGGTCGCATACGCGCAGCGGCATAAGCCGCACGCTTTCCTGCAAACTGCGTTCCGTCATCGCGCTGCTTTCGCTTTTCACCATTGTCGGGTTCCCGGCCGCCGCGGAAGCGGGCGTGCTGCAATGCGTGCCCTATGCCCGCCGCGTTTCGGGTATCGAAATTCATGGCAACGCGCGCACGTGGTGGGGCCAGGCCGCCGGAACCTATGCGCGCGGCAACGAACCGGAAGTGGGCGCGGTGCTGGCGTTCAAGGGCACCCGCGCGATGCCTTACGGCCACGTGGCGACCGTCGCCCGCGTGATCGACGAACGGCACATCCTGCTCAACCACGCCAACTGGTCGCGCCCCGGCATGATCGAGCACGATGCGCTTGCGGTCGACGTTTCGGACGCGGGCGACTGGAGCCGGGTGCGCGTGTGGTTCGCGCCGATCGGCGATCTCGGCAGCCGTGAGAACCCGACCTTCGGCTTCATTTACGATGCCGCGCCGGGCGAAGGCCCGAAGCCGCTTGACGACGATATCCAGCTTGCCGCCGCCGAAGAAAGCGTTCCCGCGCCGGTGCTGCCGCAAACGGCCGCGATTGCCGCGGCGCCCCGCATGGTCCTTGCCTCGTCGGGCAGCTGACGTCCGGTGTTCCGCGCGCAATCGGGTCATTCGTTCCGCGCCCATTCAGGTTCGCTGTGCATTATCTGAACGTAATGCGATGCAGCGGAGACAGACGATGAAACGAGCCATCACCCTTGTTGCGCTTGCGGGCGCAAGTCTGGCCCTGTCCGGGTGCATGGGCACCGGGTATGGCGTGGGGCTTGGCTACAGCAGCGGCTACGGCGGCGGGTACTACCCGTCGGGCTATGGCTATGGCGCCTATCCCTACGACGGCTGGTATGACGGGTATTACGGTCCGATCTATGACGGCTACTGGGGCAACGACGGTTATTTCTACTACCGCTCCAGCCGCGACCAGCGCGATTACCGGCGCGGAGACAACCACCACTTCCGCCGCCAGCACGAAGGGCGGGAGCGCGGATACCACGAGATGCGCGGCACCCTGCGCTATGACAGGGACGCGCGGATGCCCAGCTTCCCCGACCGCACCCGAAGCCGCGACGACCGGACCCAATACCGGCAGGATCTTGGGGACCGGAACCAGTATCGGCAGGACCGGTCAAACCGCGAGCACTACAGGAACGACCGGTCCACGCGCGAGCAATACCGGCGCGATTCCAACGGCCGGGCGCGTGACGGGGATCGCCATGACAACCGCCGCGATCCCGACCGGAACAACCGCCGACACCGCGATCGCGACTGATCCTTCCTGACGCGGGATCGCTCGCCGGAAAGTGCTTTCGCTTCGGGTCAGGGTTCCCAGCGGCGGAACGTGGGCGCGGCGATCGTTGCAGAACGCACGCGTTCGTAAACCGCGCCCGCCTGCAGGATGTGCGCGTCGTCCCACTTCGCGCCGATGAAGCTCAACCCGATGGGCAGGCCGTGCACGTCGCCCATCGGCACGGTCAGGTGCGGATAGCCCGCCACCGCGGCCAACGTGCCAGCGCCGACGCTGGTGTAGTGTCCGCCGTTGACGAAATCGATCGGCCATGCCGGTGCCGTTGTCGGCGCGACGAGGAATGCCACCCTGTTTTCGGCCAGCAGCCGGTCGATCCCTTCCGGCCCCGCAAGCCTTTGCGCGTTTTCGCGCGCCTTTTCATAGGCGGCCTTGTCGGTCGCCTTTTCCGCCATTTCGAACAGTTCCTGCCCGAACCACGGCATTTCGGCGGCGGCGTTGGCCTTGTCGAACGCGATCAGGTCCGCAAGGCTGCGGACGGGCGGATGGCCCGGAAGGCCCGCCAGGTAGGCGTTCAGATCCTCGCGAAGTTCATAAAGCAGCACGGTGAACTCGTCGCGGTCGATCGCGTCGTTGTTCGTGTAGTCGATGTCCACCAGCACCGCGCCCGCGCGCGTCAGGTCTGCCAGCGCCTTGTCATAGACATCGTAGAGCAGCGGGTTGGCGCGGCTCTTGCGCCGGATCACGCCGATTCGCACGCCTTTCAGCGATGCGCCGTCCAGCCCGGCGGCAAAATCGGCCTTGTGCGCATCCGCGTCTTTCGTGGCCGCGTCCGCCGGATCGCTTCCGGCCATCGCGGTCAGCATCAGGGCGGCATCGCGCACGGTCGCCGCCATCGGCCCGGCGGTGTCCTGGCTGTGGCTTATCGGCACGATGTGCGTGCGGCTGACAAGGCCGACCGTGGGCTTGAACCCCACCACGCCGTTCAGCGAAGCCGGGCAGGTGATGGACCCGTCGGTTTCCGTGCCGATCGCCGCCCACGCAAAGCCCGCGGCCACCGCCGCGCCGCTTCCGGCCGACGATCCGCAGGCGGACCTGTCCGTGGCGTGCGGGTTGCGTGTCAGCCCGCCCACGCCGCTCCACCCGCTGATCGAATGGGTGGAGCGGAAGTTGGCCCATTCGGAAAGGTTGGTCTTGCCCAGGATTACCACGCCCGCCTTGCGCAGCCGCGCGATCATTGGCGCGTCGCGGCCGGTCACGTTGTTGGCCAGCGCCAGGCTGCCGGCGGTCGTCGGCATGGGATCGGCGGTTTCGATGTTGTCCTTCACCAGGATCGCCTTGCCGGCCAGCGGCCCCGCCTTTCCTTCGGCCGCCTTCGCCTGGCGCATCGCATCGGGATTGAGCGCGATGACCGCGTTGATGCGCGGCCCGTTCGCGTCCAGCGCCTCTATCCGCTTCAGATAGGCGGCTGTATCGTCGGCGGGCGTGGCGTGAGCCGCCGGCGCAACGGTGGCGGCAAGCAGCGCGGCAATGGCGCCGATTCGCGTAAATCGCATGGATGCTCCCCTGTTCTTGCCGGCAATGCTGCGTCGAAACGGGGCAGGCTGGCAAGCATTGCGTTGCACAATGCGCCGGAAGTGGCCGGGATAGTGCAGATTCCGGGTTAACGCCCTTGAACATCGCGAATGCAGGCGCGACATAGGCTGGCCAAGTTAGATGAGGAACTCCATGCTCGACCTGTTCGGCGCCAGTTCGGCCCAAGGCAAATTCACCACCGACCCAGAAACCGGCGCGCTGATTCCGGTCGTGGTCGAACAGTCGAGCCGCGGCGAGCGCAGCTTCGACATTTATTCGCGCCTGCTGCGCGAACGCATCATCTTCGTGACGGGCGAGGTGGAGGACCACATGGCTTCCGTCATCGTCGCGCAGTTGCTGTTTCTGGAAAGCGAGAATCCGTCGAAGGATATCTCGATGTACATCAACTCGCCCGGCGGCGTGGTGACGGCGGGCATGGCGATCCACGATACCATGCAATACATCCGCCCGCGCGTTTCCACCGTGTGCATCGGGCAGGCCGCTTCGATGGGCAGCTTCCTTCTCGCCGCGGGCGAGCCGGGAATGCGCATCGCGCTGCCCAACGCGCGGATCATGGTCCACCAGCCTTCGGGCGGCGCGCGCGGCATGGCATCCGATATCGAGATCCAGGCGCGCGAGATCCTGCGCATCCGCAAGCGGATGAACGACCTTTACGTGAAATACACGGGCCGCAGCCTTGACGAGATCGAAAAGGCGATGGACCGCGATACCTTCCTCGAAGCGGAGGAAGCGATGAAGTTCGGCCTTGTCGACAAGGTGTTCGAATCGCGCCCGTCCGGTGAAACCACCGGCGGGGAGGAAGGATCGGGCGGCGCGCCCGACGCGTGATAATTCAATGCGCGCGGGCGCTTAAGCCCTGCGACAGCATCCGCGCGCTAAGTGTTTTTTTGCTTTCATCGTGTCCGGTTGATTAATGCACTTGCAGTATTAGGATGATCGGGCCGGCCTTCGGACGAAAGGCGCCTGGGATACAAGAATGACCAAACTGACCGGTTCGGATACTAAGAGCACACTCTACTGCAGCTTCTGCGGGAAGTCGCAGCACGAGGTGCGCAAGCTGATCGCCGGGCCGACGGTTTTCATCTGCGACGAATGTGTCGAGCTGTGCAACGACATCATCCGCGAGGAAACCAAGGCCGGCATAGCGGGCAAGAAGGACGGCGGGGTGCCGACCCCGCTCGACATCTTCGAGACGCTGAACGATTACGTCATCGGGCAGGATCGCGCCAAGCGCGTGCTCTCGGTCGCGGTGCACAACCACTACAAGCGCCTGAAGCATTCCAGCAAGGGCGGCGATGTGGAACTGTCGAAGTCGAACATCCTGCTCGTCGGGCCGACGGGTTCGGGCAAGACGCTGCTGGCCCAGACGCTGGCCAAGACGTTCGACGTGCCCTTCACCATGGCCGACGCCACGACGCTTACCGAAGCGGGCTATGTGGGCGAGGACGTGGAGAACATCATCCTCAAGCTGCTGCAGGCGAGCGACTACAACGTCGACAAGGCGCAGCACGGCATCGTCTATATCGACGAGATCGACAAGATCAGCCGCAAGGCGGAAAACCCCTCCATCACGCGCGACGTTTCGGGCGAAGGCGTGCAGCAGGCTCTGCTCAAGCTGATGGAAGGCACCACCGCCAGCGTTCCGCCGCAGGGCGGGCGCAAGCATCCGCAGCAGGAATTCCTGCAGGTGGACACGACCAACATCCTGTTCATCTGCGGCGGCGCCTTCGCGGGGCTGGAAAAGATCATTGCCGACCGCCTGCAAAAGCGGTCCATCGGCTTCGGCGCGCACGTTGCCGACCCGGACAAGCGCAAGGTTGGCGAATTGCTTGAGAAGAGCGAGCCGGAAGACCTGCTGAAGTTCGGCCTGATCCCCGAATTCGTCGGCCGCCTGCCGGTGATCGCCACGCTGCGCGACCTTGATGTCGATGCGCTGGTCAAGATCCTGAAGGAGCCGAAGAACGCGCTGGTCAAGCAGTATGCCAAGCTGTTCGAGCTGGAAGACGTGACGCTGACCTTTACCGACGACGCGCTGGAAGCGATCGCCAACAAGGCCATCGAACGCAAGACCGGCGCGCGCGGTCTGCGCTCCATCGTCGAAGGGCTGCTGCTCGATACGATGTTCGACCTTCCGACGATGGAAGGCGTGACCGAAATCGTGGTCGATGCCGAAGTGGTGGATGGCCGCAAGGAACCCGTCCGCGTCCACAAGGGCAAGGAAGAGGCGGCCTGACCGGCGCCTTTCCCGCCGGACGATTCCGGCCGTGACCGAACAATGAAGCGCTGGCCCGTCTCCATCGGGCTGGCGCTTTTTTGTAACGGCGCTGTCGGCGCGGCCCGATAATCGCGCGGGAACCTGCCCGCCGCTGGCCGTGCCGCTTGTCCCGATCCCGGCGGTGCGGCTACTCTTGCCTGCCATGATGGCGCTGGCGCACGGAGGGTGAAGCCGCGATGCTGACGATCGGACTGCTTGGCGGGATGAGCTGGGAAAGCTCCGCGCACTATTATCGCATCGTCAACCAGGCCGTGCGGGCCGCGCTGGGCGGCACGCATTCGGCGCGCAGCCTGATGCTCTCGGTCGATTTCGCCGACGTGGAGGCGTTGCAGCACGCGGGAGAGTGGCAGGCGCTGGGAGACATGATGCTGCGTGAAACCGCGCGACTTGCGGCGGGTGGCGCCGATTTCCTGGTGCTGTGCACCAACACCATGCACCTGTTCGCGCCGCAGATAGAAGAGCACGGCGCCCTGCCGCTGCTCCACATCGCCGATGCGGCGGGGCAAGCGATTCGGTCGCGCGGCCTGCAACGTGTCGGCCTGATCGGCACGCGTTTCACGATGGAAGAGCCGTTCTATCGCGAGCGGCTGGCCGAACGCTTCGGGATAGAGACGCTGGTGCCCGGACCCGAAGCGCGCGAGGCGATCCATCGCGTGATCTATGACGAACTGGTGCAAGGCGTGATTCGCGACGAATCGCGCGCGATCTATCGCGACGTCATCGCCGCCCTGGCCGATGCGGGCGCGCAGGGAATCGTGCTGGGCTGCACCGAAATCCCGCTTCTGGTGGGCGAAGCGGACAGCCCGGTTCCCCTGTTCGACACCACGGACCTGCACGCCCGCGCTGCCGCCGACCGGGCGCTGGCGGGGTAGATCCACGCCACCTAGACCACGCTTTCGTCCATCAGCACGCACCCCGTATCCAGCGCTTCCACCTGCACGGTAACGTGCCCGATGCCGTGCTTTTCCAGCAGCAGTTCAGCCATGTCGTGCAGGAAGGCGTCGCCCGGATGCCCGCCGGGCATCAGCAGGTGCGCGGTCAGCGCGGTTTCGGTGGTGCTCATCGGCCAGATGTGCAGGTCGTGCACGGCTTCCACGCCGGTCTGCGAAAGCAGCAGGGCGCGCACGTCGCCCTCGTCTATCCCTTCGGGCACGCCGGCCAGACCAAGCTTCAGCGAATCCTTCAGCAGCCCCCATGTGCCCCAGGCGATGACGGCGGAAATGGCAAGGCTGGCCACCGGATCGATCCATTCCTGGCCGGTCATCATGATGGCAAGGCCAGCCAGCACCACGCCCGCCGAAACCGCCGCATCGGCCACCATGTGCAGGAAGGCGCCGCGAATGTTCAGGTCGTCCTTGCTGCCGCGCATGAACAGCAGCGCGGTTGCCACGTTCACGACGATGCCGATGGCGGCCACCACCATCATCGTGCCGCCCGCCACGGGTTCCGGCATGAACAGGCGGCGCACCGATTCGGCGGAGATCGCCCCCACCGCCAGCATCAGCAGCGATGCGTTGGCCAGCGCCGCCAGGATGGAACTGGACTTGAAACCATAGGTGAATCGCGCGGTGGGCGGGCGGCGGCTGAGCGTGTCCGCGAACCAGGCGATGCCCAGGCCCAGCACGTCCGACAGGTTGTGACCCGCGTCGGCAACCAGCGCCATCGACCCGGACAGCAGGCCGAAACCCGCTTCCACGAACACGAACAGCAGGTTCAGCGCGATGGCGACGGCAAAGGCCCGTCCGTGGCCCGGCCCGTGCGCGTGCGAATGCAGCCCGTGATGGTCATGGTGGCTATGGCCGTGATGATGATGTCCTGCGCCCATGCGCGCAGGCTAACGCGGCTTGGTGTTCGATGCCAGTCCGCCATGTCTGCTGCACCGCGGCAAAAAAACCGATGCCGTTGCATGCGCGCAACAGATGGCGGGAATTGGCGGTAAACAGACCCAATAAAGACATTTAATTGCCCGACGCGGCGCCAATACCCGCAAAGTATTGCGCGGGCGGATAAAGTGCAGCCTCGCGCGGGTAACAACGTCACGCTGCCGTCACATTTCATCGGCTTTGGAGCTTCGCGAGTGCGGGGTAAAAGCCGCGCTGCCCGTTGCCCAAGGCATCCTCTCCGGGCCGGAAACCAGGTTCCGGCGTTCATGGAGCAGCGGAGAAAAATGCACCTGTTTGGCAGATTGCCGTCCGTCACGCCGGGGTCTCCGGCATCAAATTGGGGTCTTAAGATGAACCGCAACCTTCGAATCGCCTCGAGCACGATTGCTCTGGCGACGGTCGCCGTATCGGCGCCCGCTTTTGCCCAGTCGGCGGGTACCACCGACTTTGAAAACCAGGCCATCATCGTCACGGGCGTCCGCGACACGGCGATTGCCGGCGTCCAGGTTCCCGATACGCCCAAGGCGAAGGTCTCGATCGAGCAGGACCTGATCGCGCACCAGACGCCGGGCCAGACGATCAACGACACGCTGAACCTTGTTCCGGGCGTTAGCTTCACCAACAACGACCCGTTCGGTTCGCTGGGTGGCAGCTTCACGATCCGCGGCTTCTCGTCCGACCGTATCTCGCAGACGGTTGACGGTATTCCGCTGAACGATTCGGGCAACTACGCGCTCTACACCAACCAGATGCTCGATCCCGAGATCATCGATGCGGCGACCGTCAGTCTGGGTTCGACCGACGTCGACAGCCCGACCGCTTCTGCTGCGGGCGGCACGATCAACATCCGTTCGATCACGCCTTCCGATGATATGGGTGCGCTGCTCAGCGCCAGCTATGGCAACATCATCGCGCGCGGCAACGACGTGAGCCGTCCGTACTATCGCGTGTTCGGCATGATCCAGACCGGCGTGTTCACCCCGTGGGGCACCAAGGCGTGGTTTTCGGCTTCGAAGGCGACCAACGATTCGACGTTCTCGAACTACGGCGGCGTGGACAAGCAGCAGTACAACGGCAAGATCTATCAGCCGATTGGCGACAACGGCGACTTCATCTCTGTCGGCTTCCACTACAACCAGAACCGCAACAACTTCAACGGCTCGCCGTCGCGGTATTCGGCTTCCGGCGGATGGGGCATCAACAAGCCCAGCGACCGTTTCTACAACCTCTACGACGGCACTCCGTGCACCACCGCTCCGGCAATCACCGGCAACGTTGACACGCCCAACAGCTGCGGATCGCCGTTCGAGCGTCGTTACAACCCGTCGAACACCGGCAACGTGCGCATCGAATCGCGCTTCACGCTGACCGACAAGCTGGTCCTGACCGTGGAGCCGAGCTTCCAGTACGTGAAGGCCAATGGCGGCGGCACCAGCTCTGCCTATGAATATGCCGATCCGACAAGCGGCCTGCTCGGCCAGATCGACGGTGGATATTACGTTGGTATCGACCTGAACGGCGACGGCGACCTGCTCGACACCGTTCGCGTGCTCAGCCCGAGTCAGACGCAGACGCGCCGCTATGGCGTGATTGCCAACCTGATCTACGAGCTGAACGAACAGAACCGTGTCCGCCTGTCGTACACGTTCGACCGTGCCAAGCACCGCCAGACCGGCCAGATCGGGTATCTCTACGCGAACGGCGAGCCGTATGACGTGTTCCCGGTGAACGACCCGATCACGACGGCTGACGGCTTTGTGCTCAACAAGCGCGATCGCAAGTCGTTCGCCACGCTGAACCAGGTCGCGGCCGAATACCGCGGCTCGTTCATGGACGATTCGCTGATCGTGAACCTGGGTGGCCGCCTGCCGTTCTTCACCCGCGACCTCGACCAGCACTGCTACTCGGCCTATGCTGGCGACGGTTACGGCTATTGCGTCGATCCGGCGAACCAGGCGACCCTGCTGGCTGCCTATCCGCAGCTGGTCACGCCGACCACGCGCAACATCAACTACAACAAGTTCCTGCCGAGCGTTGGCTTCACCTACAAGTTCACCCCGAACGTGAGCATGTTCGCCAGCTATGCCAAGAACCTGTCGGTTCCGGGCACCGACGATCTTTATGGCGCGATGTATTTCCCGCTGTCGAACCCGGCGTCCAAGCCGAAGCCGGAAACATCGGATTCGTTCGACCTCGGCCTGCGCTACCAGAGCAGCAAGGTCTCGGCGCAGCTTTCCGGCTGGTACAACAAGTACGACAACCGCCTGAAGTCGGCCTATGACCTCAACTGCGATTGCTCGATCACGCGCAACCTCGGCAGCGTCGAAAAGTACGGTATCGACGGCAGCATCGCGTGGACGCCGATCAAGCAGGTGTCGTTCTATGTCTTCGGTTCCTGGCTCCATTCGGAGATCAAGCAGGACACCCTTACCGGCGTGGACTCGACGACTGGCGCGAACATCTATGCCGCGACCGGGGGCAAGGCGGAATCGGGTGCGCCCGATTACACCATCGGTGGTCGTGTGCAGGGCACGCTGGGTGCATTCCAGCTTGGTGCGCAGGTCAAGCGGACCGGCAAGCGCTGGATGAACGACATCAACACCATCGCGCTTCCTGCCTACACCGTGGCGGACATCGATGTGCGTTACAGCCTCGCGCCCTATGGCCTCAAGAAGTCGTACTTCCAGGTCAACATCACCAACCTGTTCGACGAGGTCTATATCGGTTCGGCTCCGACCAGCCTGACCGGCACCTCGCAGTACGTGAACATCGGCCCGCCGCGCGCGATCGTGGCGTCGATGGTGATCGGCTTCTAAGCCTTACCGCACAACGCGAACGAAAAGGGGCGGGGGAAGCGCGATGCTTCCTCCGCCTTCTTTTTTGCCCCTATGATGCGGGGCGGGTGGAGAGATTGCTCTCCCCGTCTATCGGTAGATGCAGGCGTCCAGTCCGTCGCGGCGGACGACGCCGATGCGCGCGGCGATGGTGTTTCCGTGACGGCGGGTGAAGCCGGTTGCGCCGTTCACCGCGCGCTCGTCCGGCAGGGGCAGGACGGCGGCGATCCGCGCGGCCTCAATCGACGAAAGTTTTGCCGCGCCTTTCCTGTAATACCGCTGCGCGCCCGCCTCTGCGCCATAAGTGCCGATGCCCGTCTGCGCGATGTTGAGGTAAACCTCCATGATCCGCCGCTTGCCCCAGATGTTCTCTATCAGCACGGTGAACCACGCCTCGAACGCCTTGCGCACATAGCCGCCGCCCTGCCACAGGAACACGTTCTTCGCGGTCTGCTGGCTGATGGTGGAGCCGCCCCGGATATGCCCGCGCCCGCGCCTGTCGACCCGCTGGTTGTGCGCGATGGCCTTTTCGATCGCCCCGGTGTCGAAGCCGTGGTGGCTGCAGAACTTGCCGTCCTCGCCCGCGATCGCCGCGTCCACCATGTTGCGGTCGATACGCGAAAGCGGCGTCCAGTCCTTCGTGTGCCCGTTGGGGTCCATCAGCATCGTTGCCGTAATCGGCACGGGCACCACCTTGTAAAGCAGCACCCAACCCACGCTCAGCACCACGAACCACACGCCCGCCTTGACCAGGAAGAAAAACGCGCGCGCGACGGGGCCACGCTGGCGGGAGGAACGGCGGCGGCGGGTCTTGTTGCGCTTGAACATCGCCAGGGGAATTAGCGTAACGAAAAACCCGCGCCAATCGGGATTGGCGCGGGCTCTTGCGTGTTCGTGCGTTGCACCGGTGTCAGGTCGCGGGAATCAGCCGCTTTTCGCCGGCGATGCGCTGCATCGCCTTCTGCAGCTTCTCGAACGCGCGCACCTCGATCTGGCGCACACGTTCACGGCTGACGTGATAGACCTGGCTCAGTTCTTCCAGCGTCTTGGGATCGTCCACCAGGCGGCGGTCGGTCAGGATATGCTTTTCGCGGTCGTTCAGGCTGTCCATCGCCTCAACCAGCATATCGTGCCGCCACTGCGCCTCTTCGGCGTCGGCCACGGTTTCGTCCTGCAGGGGGCGGTCGTCGGTCAGCCAGTCCTGCCACTGGGCAGAGCCTTCCTCGTCACCGCGCAGCGAGACGTTGAGCGATGCGTCGCCGCCCATCATCATGCGCCGGTTCATGTTGACCACTTCCTGCTCGGGCACGCCAAGCTCGGTCGCGATCTTGGCGACATCGTCGGGGTGAAGGTCGGTATCCTCGTAGGCGTCGAGGTTCTTCTTCATCCGGCGCAGGTTGAAGAACAGCTTCTTCTGCGCGGCGGTGGTGCCCATCTTCACAAGGCTCCAGCTGCGCAGGATGAATTCCTGCATCGAAGCCTTGATCCACCACATGGCATAAGTCGCCAGGCGGAAGCCGCGATCGGGATCGAACTTCTTCACGCCCTGCATCAGGCCGATATTGCCTTCGCTGATCAGCTCGCTCACCGGCAGGCCATAGCCGCGATAGCCCATCGCGATCTTCGCGACGAGCCGCAGGTGGCTGGTGACGAGCTGGGCCGCGGCCTCGGGGTCTTCGTGCTCCTGGTATCGCTTGGCGAGCATGTATTCCTGCTCTGCCGTCAGCACCGGGAACTTGCGAATCTCCGCAAGGTAGCGGTTGAGGCTCTGTTCCCCGTTAAGCGCGGGGACGCTGATCTTTGTCCGTTGCTCACTCACGTGGACATTTCCTTCCTGTAAGTCGGCCCCTTCTATGCACAACCTCTAATGAGCATTGCGCGGGTGGGCCACCATTGAATCGTTTTAACACGCCAAGTAACGCTTCACCCCCCGCTTGAACCCCCCAGTTCGACGATAAGTTCCCTCATATCGACGGGCGTCGGGCTGGTGAACTGCATCGGTTCTCCGCGCGTGGGGTGAATGAAGCCCAGTTCCGCCGCGTGCAAGGCCTGGCGGCGAAAATCCATCGCTGCGAGAATCGGCCGAAGGCGGGCTGGCGTGCGTCCATAGACAGGATCTCCCAATAGCGCATGACCGATTGATGCAAGGTGAACGCGCACCTGGTGGGTTCTGCCTGTTTCCAGCCGACATTCCAGCAACGCGGCCGAATCGAGCCGTTCCAGCGTGCGGTAATGGGTGACGGCGTGCTTGCCCCGCCCATCCTGCACCAGCGCCATCTTCTTGCGGTTGGTGGCGGAGCGCGCGATCGCGCCGCGCACCGTGCCGGCGGGCGGCACCGGGTGCCCGGCGCAGACCGCGCGATAGGCGCGCGCGATGGAATGATCGGCAAACTGCGCGGCAAGCCCTTCGTGCGCGGCGTCGGTCTTGGCGACGACAAGCAGGCCCGATGTGTCCTTGTCTATGCGGTGGACGATTCCGGGACGTGCGACTCCGCCAATGCCCGAAAGCTGCCCCTTGCAGTGGTGGAGCAGCGCGTTGACCAGCGTGCCGTCCGGATTGCCCGCCGCCGGGTGGACGACCATCCCGGCAGGTTTGTCGATCACGATAAGGTCCGCGTCCTCATAGACCACGGACAGGGGGATATCCTGCGCCACCGCCTCTGCCGGCGCGGCTTCGGGAACGTCGATCCGCCAAGCAGTGCCCGCATCGGGCTTCGCGGAGGCCTGGGCGGCTGCCTTGCCGTCAACCAGCACACGGCCTTCGCCCATCAGCGCCTTCACCCGTTCACGCGACAATCCGCTCGCTTCGGCCAGTGCCTTGTCGAGCCGTTGTCCGCCGGATTCGAAGACGCCTTGCAGAATGGCGCTGTTTCCCCCCATGCTTCACAATATGGGGACGCGGATCACCGTATCAAGATCGGCGCTTGAGGCGCTTCTGGCCGAAGCGGCGGGCGCGCACCCGCTGGAATGCTGCGGATTGTTGTGGGCGGGCGCGGGGCTGGATGTCGCGCGGATAGAGCCTTGCGCCAACGTGGCGGAAAATCCGGCGGACAGTTTCGAGATAGACCCCGCCGCGCTGATCGCCGCGCACAAGGCGGAACGGGCCGGGGAAGGGCGGCTGGCGGGATATTATCACTCGCATCCGAACGGGCGTTCCGGGCCTTCGGGACGGGATCGCGTGCAGGCGACCGGGGATGGGCGCCAATGGGCGATTGTCGCGGGCGGCGCGGTTACGTGGTGGAGCGACGATCCATCGGGTTTTACGCCACTTTCCTACCAGACCCCATCCAGCTAAGGCTGTCGGGCAATGGGCACGACCGACCTCAAACGCGTTTCCCTGGCGCGCGGATATGCCGCAGGGGGTGAAGCGGGGCATGACAGTCCTCGCGTCAATCGCGGAACGTATTCGTCAACACCGTCAACTTCATCAGAAAATCCGGCCGAAAGCTTAACGATGACCACTTCCTCGCTCGATCTTGCCAGCCTGCTCTGCTCGCGCCTGTGCCACGATATGCTCAGCCCGGTCGGCGCGCTGTCCAACGGGCTCGAACTGCTGGCGGACGAAAAAGACCCCGAAATGCGCAAGCGGTGCTTCGAACTGCTTGAACAGAGCGCGAAGACAAGCGCGGACAAGCTGCGCTTCTTCCGGCTGGCGTTCGGCGCGGCGGGCGGCTTCGGCGATCTTGTGCCGGTGGCCGAAGCGCGCACGCTGGTCGATGCGTTGATCGGCAACAATGGCCGGATCGAAGCGAAATGGGCGCTGGGCAGCGATGCGTTGCCCAAGCCCGCGATCAAGACGCTGCTCAACCTTGCGCTGATCGGGATAGAAGCGCTGGTGCGCGGCGGTGTGCTGGAACTGGCGGCCGAAAACAAGGACGGGGCAAGCGAGATCGTGGTGCGCGCGGCAGGCGCGAAGATCGCGTTCGACCCGGCAGTGGGCGAGGCGCTGGAAGGCAAGGTCACCGGCGCGGATCTGTCCAGCCGCACGGCCCCCGCCGCGATGCTGTACGAACTGGCCGAAAGCCTGGGCGGCGGCCTGCAATTCGCCCTGACGGCAGACGCGCTGGTCATGGGCGCGGTCCTTCCGCAGGGGTAAGCGCGATGCCGATGCGCAAGTGGCTGGTTCACCGCGAGGTTCCCTCGCCGAACTGGAACGAGCGTAAGCAGCCCGTGTCGATGGCGGTGATCCATTACACCGGGATGCGCACCGCGGAAGAGGCGCTGGAACGGATGTGCGATCCGGCGGCGGAAGTGTCCGCGCACTACATGATTACGGAAGACGGGCAGGTAACCCAGCTCGTCGACGAGGAAAAGCGCGCCTGGCACGCTGGCCGGTCCTACTGGCGCGGAGAAACCGACGTGAACTCCGCCAGCGTGGGAATCGAACTGGTCAATCCCGGCCACGAATGGGGATACCGCGACTTCCCCGATGCGCAGATGGAGGCGCTGGTCCCGCTGCTGGCCGATATCGTGAAGCGCCACGATATCCCGCGCGCCAACGTGGTAGGGCATTCGGACATAGCGCCCGCGCGCAAGGAAGATCCGGGCGAGCTGTTCGACTGGGACTTGCTGGCCCGCTATCGCCTTGCCCTGGACAAGCCGAAGCCCACGATGCGGCTGGTGTTCGATAACGACGGCGCGTTCTACCTCGCGCTGGAACGCTTCGGATATGACATCACCGATGGCCCCGCCGCTGTGCGCGCCTTCCAGCGGCGGTGGCGGCCGCACCGGATCGACGGAGAGATCGACGGCCAGATCGGCGCGCTACTGTTCGAACTTTTGCTGGAACGCGACATGGGACGTGCTAGATAGCCGCTCGCGCCAGGAGGCCGGGCAGCCGCGCCCATGGGCCGCTCTTCACGGGCGGATCGATGGTCGAGGAAAGTCCGGGCTCCACGAAACAAGGGTGGCGGGTAACGCCCGCCGGCCCCGGATTCCGGTCCGGGGTCAGGGACAGTGCCACAGAGAGCAGACCGCTAACCGGAGCGATCCGGCAGCAAGGGTGAAAGGGTGCGGCAAGAGCGCACCGCGCGACCGGCAACGGAAGCGGCACGGCAAACCCCACCCGGAGCAAGACCGAATAGGGGCGGCGCGTCCCGGGAAACCGGGGCAGGCGTGTTTCGCGCCGGACCGCCCGGGTTGGTTGCTAGAGCGCCGCGGCAACGCGGGGCCGAGAGGAATGGCTGCCCTTGGGGATACGGTCTCTTTTCAGGGATACCGTCCGCAAGACAGAACCCGGCTTACAGGCCTCCTGGTGTATTTTTGCTGCCGGTCGTCCGGGTGCCCCGCTGCCGCACCGCCGGACCGGCGGCGATCAAACCGTATCCAGAAACCACCGGTCGGTCCCTTCCAGGCCGATCGCGGTCAGGCGGTCCGAAGCGAAAGCGCCGGTGTCTATCCCGATCCGGTTGGGCTGTTCGTCCACCGTGTCGGTAATGGTGTGGCCGTGCACCACGATGAAGCCGCGATCGCTCTTGTCGTCCAGGAACTCCCCCCGGATCCAGCGCAAGTCCGCTGTCACCTGTTCATCGACCGGAACGCCCGGACGGATGCCTGCATGGACGAACAGGTAATCCCCGATGCGAATCGATTCTTCCATGCCGTTCATGAAGGCGACGTGGTCCTCCGGCACGACCAGCGGCAGAAATTCGCGGAGTTCCGGCACGGTCTTGCGGTCATAGGTCGGCCGGTCGATGTCATAGCTGAGCAGCGTTTCCCTGCCGCCGAAGCGCAGGAAATGGCGCAGCGCCTCGTCGCGTTCGAAGGCGGCAAGGAACATCTCTTCGTGGTTGCCGCCGATAAAGCGAACCGCGCGCTGGCGCGCCCAGCGGCGCGCCCGGTCAATCACGCCGCGGCTGTCCGGTCCGCGATCGACAAGGTCGCCCAGCAGGATCACGGTGGTTTCGGCCGGGCCGCGCGCGATATCGTCCGCCTCGATTGCAGCGATCAAACGTTCGAACAGGTCAAGCCGTCCGTGGATGTCGCCGATGGCATAAACGCGCTGTCCGTCGGGCACTGCCGCGTGCTCCGCGGACCGCGGAGAGGCTGAAAACAGCGATCGCAAACGTTGAATCATCGGCTGGTGCGCGCATTTGCCATTGGTGCGGATATGGGCGGCGGTGCCTGCCGGGGCAAGGCGTGCCATGTCCCCTGGTGCTTAAAAGACACAAGGTTTCACAAACCTGCCACACTCGGTAACTTTTCTCTTGTGCAGTGCAGCAGGATTAGGCAACTTCTCCGTGTCGCTCCAAGGAAGGCCCATCTGAACGAGGCAATCCGGGAGCAACGCAGGTGGGACGAACGCGTCAACTATGTAAAAGGATTCGACATGCGTACGTCCATCAAGGCCCTTCTGGCCTCCTCCGTCCTCGCCGTTGCCACGCTCGCGTCTTCGCCGGCATTTGCCGACGATACCGCGCCGCCTTCGGACTTCACCGTTTCGGGCAACGTTGCGCTGGTAACCGATTACCGCTTCCGCGGCGTTTCGCTTTCGGGCGGCGATCCGGCAATCCAGGGCGGCATCACCGTTTCGCACTCGAGCGGTTTCTATGTCGGCACGTGGTCGTCCTCGATCCGTGGCGGCGACGTTTATGGCGAGCAGGAGCTTGACCTGTTCGGCGGCTGGACCGGCCAGGTAACGTCGGGCCTGTCGCTCGATGCCGGCCTTCTCGTCTACGTCTATCCGGGCAGCCAGACCGGCAATGCCGACTACTGGGAACCCTATGCCTCGATCTCGGGCACCGTTGGCCCCGCCACCGCCAAGGTCGGCGTCGCCTATGCCTGGTCGCAGAGCTCGCTGGGCGATCAGGACAACACCTATGTCTATGGCAACCTTGACGTGGGTGTGCCCAACACGCCGATCACGGTGTCCGGCCACGTCGGCTATACCGATGGCGTGCTGTCGCCCTATATCCTTGCCGGCGGCACCAAGCGTAACGGTTGGGATTATTCGATCGGCGCTTCGGCGGCGGTCTGGGGCCCGCTCTCGCTGGGCGTCTCGTACATCGGCGTCGACGGGCCGAGCGTGAACGGCCTTACCGACGATGCGGTTGTCGGCACGCTGACGGCCAGCTTCTGATTATCGGAAATACAGATCTTTCGGCCGGGTTTCCCCTCCAGCGGGGTATCCCGGCCGATTGACGCGGGGGCCCGCACGGCGAAAGTCTGTGCGGGCCTTTGCGCATCCGCGCCGGGGCGCGATTCCGGCCGCCTTCACCTTTTGCTCACCCTTCCCGTTTAGCACCTTGCGGCATGAGCGCGCAGGAACCCGCCGCCGACCGGCGGCCAGAAAGCGACGTGTCCGCAGGCGTTGGCCTTGCCGGGCTGGCGGGGCTGTTCGCGTGGTTGCTGGTCTGCCGCAAGTGGGGCGCGATCTCGCTTGCGCTGGGGCTGCCCGGCCCGCACCGGGCGATGGACGGCCCTTACGCCGCGCTTGCCGCTGTGCTGTTTTCCGGCGTGCCGATGGTGCTCTATTCGGTGCTGGTCGAAAAGGTCCACCGCCGCGCTTCGACCGGGATCGACTGGGACAGCCCGCGCCCGCTGTCGCAGGTCATCGACATTTCGATTACCAAGCTGGCCGGGTTGTGGGCCACCTGGGCGCTGATCGCGCTCTTCTATTTCCTTTCGCGCTGGTACTGGGACGGCACATACCTTTTCGCGATGAAGGTGCTGGGCGTGGCCGCGCCGCTGCTGTTCCTGGCCTCTATCCCCTATGTCCTGTGGCTTGACCGCGTGCTGGTGAACCCGCGTGACGGGGCGTGGCACATGGGGGCGCTGCTGATCGGGCGCGAAGCGTGGGATGCGTCCGAAGTGAAGCGTCACTTGCGCCTGTGGGCGGTGAAGGGTTTCTGGATCGCCTTCATGGTTTCGATCCTGCCCTTCGGGTTCGAGGCCGTGGTGCGCCGCGACTGGAGCGGCATCGCGGGCAACCCGGTTGTGCTTTCCGCTGCGCTGATCGACGTGATGTTCATGGTCGACGTGCAGATCGCGATGGTCGGCTACCTGCTGACGATGAAGCCGCTCGATTCGCAAATCCGCAGCGCCAATCCGTTCCTTGCCGGCTGGGTCGCCGCGCTGATCTGCTATCCCCCGTTCCAGTTGATGATGCCGGGCCGCCCGCTGTTCTACCAGCAGGCGACGCAGCAGTGGTTCGTCTGGCTTGACGGGCACACCGCGCTGCTATGGGTGTGGGCCATCGCGATGACGGTGCTGACCGCGATCTATGCCTGGGCGACGGTGGCCTTCGGCCTGCGCTTTTCGAACCTCACCTATCGCGGCGTGCTGACGAACGGGCCTTATGCGTTAACGCGCCACCCGGCCTATCTCGCCAAGAACCTGTTCTGGTGGATGGAGACGCTGCCGTTCCTCGTCACCAGCCATTCGATGGGTGACGCAGTGCGCAACACGGTGGCGCTGGCAGGGGTCAGCGCGATCTATTTCTGGCGTGCTAAGACAGAAGAAGCGCACCTGCTGGCCGAAGACGCCAAATATCGCGAATACCACGCTTGGATGACGCACAACGCCCCGCTGACGCGCTGGATGCACAAGGCGGGAAGGCTGCTGCGCCCGCGCGGAATGCAGGTGCAGCCGGCGGAATAGGCGGCGGCGCTTCAGCTTCGTTAAGTAGCGCCCTTGGGCAGTCTCAGAACGGGGGATATGGGGATTCGACTTACGCCCCGGCCAGCTTCGCGAACTCCCACGCCTTGTCGGCCAGCGGCGTCACGCGTTCGGACATCGCCCTGGCATGCGCGGAACTGGCGGTGCCGTCTATCACGCGCTTCTTGATGCCCTGCATGATCCCGGCAAGGCGGAAGAAGTTGTAGGCGAAATACCAGTTCATGTCGGGCACCCCGTCGCGCCCGGTGGCCGCACAATAGCGTTCGACCACGTCTTCCAGTTCGGGGATGCCCAGCGCCTTGCGATCAAGGTCCATCACGCCTGAACGTCCGCCGTTTTCCGTCACCCACGCCATGCAGACATAGGTGAAATCGGCCAGCGGGTCGCCCAGCGTCGAAAGCTCCCAGTCAAGCACGGCCAGCACTTCGGCGCGGTCCTTCGCGAAGATCATGTTGTCTATGCGATAGTCGCCGTGGACCACGCTGGTGCGCGTCTGTTCGGGAAGCGTCGCGGACAGCCATTCGATCAGCCGCTCCATCGGCTCCATATGTTCGGTTTCGGACAGCTTGTATTGCTTGGTCCAGCGCTGGACCTGGCGGCCGAAATAGTTGCCCGGCTTGCCGAAGTCCGACAGGCCCACCGCATCGACATCCACCGCGTGAAGTTTCGCCAACGTGTCGATCATCGTGTTATAGACCGCGCGGCGTTCCTCCGGGTTCGATCCGGGCATGGCCCCGTCCCAGATCGACCGGCCATCGACCATGCCCATCACATAGAACCACGATCCGACCACGTCCTCGTCGGTGCACAGCCCGTATTGCCTGGCCACCGGAAAGCCGGTTCCGTTGAGCGCCTTCTGCACCTTGTATTCGCGGTCGACCGCGTGGGCGGAGGGCAGCAGCGGGCCGAACGGCTTGCGGCGCAGCACATAGGGACCGCTGGGCGCTTCGATCTTGTAGGTCGGGTTCGATTGCCCGCCCTTGAACTTGCGCACGGCAAGCGGCCCTTCGAAGCCTTCGACGTTCGCTTCGAACCATTGGGTCAGCTTCGCTTCGTCCAGCTGGTCCGCGCCTTCGGGCACAACGGTGCCGACAAAGGCTTCCTGGGCGTTGAGGGCCGGTCCTGTACTCATGTCAAATTCCCCGTTCACCCTGCGCTTGCGGCAGAGCCATCTATCTATTCCCGCTCTTGCCGGTGTCCGCCCGAAGCCAGGGGACGAACCGGCCGGGGTTCATGCCTTACTGGTCGAAAACGATAACCGAACGCGCGGTGTGGCCTGCGCGCATCTTGTCGAAACCGTCGTTGATCTGCTCGATCGGGATGCGTTCGGCGATCATCGTGTCGAGATCGAGCAGGCCGCGCATATAGAAATCGACCAGGCGCGGCATATCGACCGGGAAGTGGTTCATGCCCATGATCGCGCCTTGCAGCTTCTTTCCCGAAAGCAGGTCCATCGCCGACAGGCCCACCTTTTCGGTCAGCGGCATCATGCCCAGCACGGTGGCCGTACCGCCGCGACGCAGCGAATCGACCGCAAGCTGCGCCGAAGCGGGGCGGCCGACCGCTTCGATGGCAAAGTCCACGCCGCCCTTCGTCATTTCCACGATCTGCGCGGCCGCATCGTTGGCCAGCGCATCGACGGTGTCGGTCGCGCCCATCTTCATCGCCAGTTCGCGCTTTTCGGGCAGGGGATCGGCGGCGATGATCCGGCCCGCGCCGGCGATCTTCGCCGCGTTGATGGTTGCAAGCCCCACGCCGCCGCAGCCGACCACGGCCACCGTTTCGCCCGGCGTAACCTTGCAGGCGTTGAACACGGTGCCCGCGCCGGTCGTCACCGCGCAGCCGATAACCGCCGCGCGGTCGAGCGGCATTTCCGGATCGATCGCGGTGCAGGCGTGTTCATGGATCAGCATCATTTCGGCAAAGGCCGAAAGGTTGAGCATCTGGTTGACGGGCGTTCCGTCCTCACGCGTCAGGCGCGGGTCTTCGCCCTTGCCGCGCCGCGTTTCGCCGCCCAGGCACAATGCCATGCGGCCGGTCACGCAGAATTCGCAGTGGCCGCAGAACGCGGAAAGGCAGGTTACCACCGCGTCGCCGGGCTTCACCGTGCGCACTTCGCTGCCCACCGCCTCGACGATGCCCGCCGCTTCGTGACCGGGAACGGCGGGAAGAGGGTGCGGATAGGCGCCGTCAATGAAGTGCAGGTCCGAATGGCACAGCCCGCAGGCTACCGTGCGAATCAGCACTTCGTGCGGGCCGGGCTTCGAAATGTTGAGATTTTCTATTTCGAGCGGCTTGCCCGGCTCTACGAGGACGGCGGCTTTCATGGCTTTCTCCGATTCCCCTCCCGCTTGCGGCGGAAGTCGGGGGTGGGCATTTCCGGGGCGGGCACAGCGGCCCGCCGCCGGTCCCTCCCGCAAGCGGGAGGGAAGGTTTCGTCAGCGCGTGACGCCGATATCGCCAGAGCTGAACGCCGCATCGCCGTCATCGGGCTTTGGCGCGTGTCGGGCGAACTCGATGCGGGCGATGGCGCGGTTGTGCACTTCGTCCGGACCGTCCGCCAGGCGCAGCGTGCGCATGCCGGCATAGGCCTTGGCGAGGCCGAAGTCTTCGGACACGCCGCCGCCGCCATGGGCCTGGATCGCATCGTCGATGATGCGCAGCGCCATGTTGGGCGCCTGCACCTTGATCATCGCGATTTCCAGCGCGGCGGCCTTGTTGCCCACCTTGTCCATCATGTCTGCCGCCTTCAGGCACAGCAGGCGCGTCATTTCGATATCGGTGCGGGCCTGCGCGATGCGCTGTTCCCAGATCGAGTGTTCCGAAAGGGTCTTGCGAAAGGCGACGCGCGACTGCAGGCGGCGGGCCATCTTGGCGATGGCTTCTTCCGCCACGCCGATGGTGCGCATGCAGTGGTGGATGCGGCCCGGCCCGAGGCGGCCCTGCGCGATCTCGAACCCGCGGCCTTCGCCCAGCAGCATGTTGGATGCCGGAACGCGCACGTTATCCAGCTTGATCTCCATGTGGCCGTGCGGCGCGTCGTCATAGCCGAACACCGGCAGGTGACGCTCGATGATCACGCCCTTGGCGTCGAGCGGCATCAGCACCATCGACTGCTGCTGGTGGCGCTTGGCCTCGAAGTCGGTCTTGCCCATGACGATCGCGATCTCGCAGCGCGGATCGCCCGCGCCCGAAGACCACCACTTGCGGCCGTTGATCACGTATTCGTCGCCGTCACGCGTGATCGAGCATTCGATGTTGGTCGCATCGGAAGAAGCGACCGCGGGCTCCGTCATCAGGAAGGCGGACCGGATATCGCCGTTCATCAGCGGCCTGAGCCAGCGTTCCTTCTGTTCCAGCGTGCCGTAGCGGTGCAGCACTTCCATGTTGCCGGTATCGGGAGCGGAGCAGTTGAACACTTCGCTGGCCCAGCCCGAGCGGCCCATCTCTTCGGCGCAGAGCGCGTATTCGAGGTTGGTCAGCCCCGGACCTTCGAATTCGAAGCTGTCGTCCACGTGCGGACGTCCAGACTGGGGCGGCATGAACAGGTTCCAGATGCCCTGCGCCTTGGCGCGCGCCTTTTCTTCCTCGATCACCGGAATGATCTTCCAGCGTTCGCCTTCGGCCATCTGCTGCTTGTATTCGTGATCGCGCGGGCGAATGTGGTTCTCGATGAACTGGCGCACGCGATCGCGCCAGTAGGTCTGCCTTTCGGTCGGATCGAAATCCATGGCGCGGTGTCCTTTCCTTATACTGTCCTGTCCCGGTGCGGGTGTTTGGCAGACCGTGGCGCGTGCGCCAAGGCCTAATTTAACCGGTCAATTAAGAAGGCGTCGATGTCTCCGCCGCCATCGCTTCCAGCGAATCGAACAGGCCGGGAGCCTCTGGATCCCAGGAATGGCGCGGACCAACGGTTATCCCGCCGTCGACGATCATGGAAGCGCCGGTCATGAAGCCCGCCTTCTCGCTCGCGAGAAATGCCACCGCTTCGGCGATATCGATCGGCTGGCCGCCACGCGCCACCGGTTGCGCCTGCGAAGACATCTGCGCGATGATTGCATTGGCGGTGGTGCGCGCTTCGCCCGTCAGTTCAAGCGTGCTGGAAAAGATGTTGGTGTTGATGAAGCCCGGCTGCACGGCATTCACGCGGATGCCGTATTGCGCAAGGTCGGTCGCCGCGCACTTGGTCAGGTGCAGCACGCCCGCCTTGGCCACGGCATAGGCGGTGGGCGAATAGCCCGGCCCGACCGCCGCGACGGAAGAGGTGTTGACGATCGCCGCGCCGCCGGTCCGCGTTGAGGCGCGGCCCTTCATGTGCGGGGCGGCATAGCGGATGCCCATCGCGACGGAGCGCAGCAGCAGGTCCATCGTCCGGTCCCAGCCATCGGCTTCGATCTCGTCGATCGACGCGCGGTCGCCTCCCGCGCCGGCATTGTTGAACACGATATCGATCCCGCCTTCGGCCGCCGCGGCGCCGTCCATCAGCGCCTTGATCTCGCCGGGCTGGCAAACGTCGCAACGGACCGGGGTTATGCCCGATGCTTCGGATGCGAGCTTGTCCAGCCCGTCCATGTCGATGTCGGACGCGAAGACGTGCGCGCCTTCACGCGCGAAGAGCAGGGCGGTTTCCCGCCCGATGCCCGATGCCGCACCCGTAACCACCGCGCACTTTCCAGAGAATCGCATGACTGGCCTCTCCTGCCATTGTTTGTTCGTGCCGCAGGATAGGTTGGCGGCTGTCCGCGTCAACGCCCGAAGGCTTGACGCTACGGCATACTGCGTTTCCGAAATGGCGGAAAATCGACGCTTGCGCGCGCGCCGCGCTTCGACCTAATCTTCGAGTCGGAAGAGGAGATTACGATGTCGGACCTTGATGTCTTCCGCCGGGAAGTCCGTGCCTGGCTTGAGGAGAACTGCCCGCCGGAAATGCGCGAACCCGTCCGCGATGAAGACGATGTTTGCTGGGGCGGCCGCCATTTCACGTTCAAGAACCAGGCCCAGAAGGACTGGCTCGATCGCTGCATCGCCAAGGGCTACACCGTGCCCGCGTGGCCGAAGCAATACGGCGGCGCCGGCCTCTCCGCGGCCGAAGCGAAAGTGCTGCGTGACGAGATGGCGCGCATCGGTGCGCGCCCGCCGCTTTCCAGCTTCGGGATATGGATGCTTGGCCCGGCGCTGCTGAAGTTCGGCACCGAAGAGCAGAAGGTCCATTATCTCAACCAGATCGCGCGCGGCGAAATCCGCTGGTGCCAGGGTTATTCCGAACCGGGCAGCGGGTCCGACCTCGTCAGCTTGCAGACCTTCGGAGAGGAAGTTCACGATCCGGTGGGGGGCGATCACTGGGTGGTCAACGGCCAGAAGATCTGGACCAGCTATGCCGACAAGGCGGACTGGATCTTCTGCCTTGTCCGCACCGACAAGACGAACAAGTACCAGGGCATTTCCTTCCTGCTGTTCGACATGGAAAGCGAAGGCGTTTCGACCAAGCCGATCCTGCTGATCAGCGGCTCTTCCCCGTTCTGCGAAACCTTTTTCGACAACGTGAAGGTGCCCAGGGACCAGATCGTGGGTGAGTTGAACCGCGGCTGGGACGTGGCGAAATACCTTCTGGGGCACGAGCGCGAGATGATTTCGGCCACCGGCGGCGGCGACAGGGCCGGTGCGCTGGGCGCGATGCTGGCCCGCCACGGTCTGGAAGACCCGGTGCTGCGCGCCGAAATCGCGCAATTCGATGTCGATTCGCTCGCCTTCACGGCGATGAGCGAGAAGTTCATGGACGAGGTAAAGGTCGGCAAGGGTCATCCCGCGCAGCCCAACATGATGAAATACGCCGGAACGGAACTGAACAAGCGTCGTCACGAACTGGTCATGGGGGCAGGCGGCAGCGCCGCGCTGGAATGGGAAAGCCAGGCATCGAACGATGGCGCCAAGGCCCGTTCATGGCTGCGCACGAAGGCCAATTCGATCGAGGGCGGCACCAGCGAGGTGATGCTCAACGTGATCTCGAAGCGCATCCTGGACCTTCCGGGCGCGTGATCCCATTCTCCCTTCCCGTTTGCGGGAAGGGCCGGGGGTGGGCGCAGAATGCGACGCCATCCCATGAACAGACCCACCCCTAACCCCTCTCGCAAGCGGGAGGCGGACTGGAGAGAGAAATGCCGCTCTACCACAACGAAGACCAGGCGATGCTGGCCGAGACCGTTTCGGGCTTCATGGCCGAGGAAGGGTCGATCAAGAACCAGCTGCGCCGCTGGCGTGACGAGAACTGCAAGGACGGCTTCGGCCACGCGCTTTGGAAGCAGTTTTCCGAACTGGGGCTGACGGGCATACTGGCCGGCGAAGCCGACGGCGGGCTTGGCATGGGCCATGTCGAAGCGGGCATCGTGCTGTCCGAAATCGGCCGCAACCTTACCCCGTCGCCTTTCCTGACCACCGCGGTCATGGGCGTGACCGCGCTGAACGGTGCGTCGGATGAGCTGCGCGGGCGCTATGTCCCCGGTATCGTCGCGGGCGAAACGGTGCTGGCGATCGCGATCGACGAAGGCGCAAAGCACCGGCCCGAACGCATTGTCTGCAAGGCGGAAAAATCGGGCAACGGTTTCCGTTTGTCGGGCCGCAAGGACTTTGTGATCCACGGCGCATCGGCCGACGCGCTGATCGTCGCCGCGCGCACCTCGGGCAGCGAATCGGACGCAGACGGCATCACCCTTTTCGCCGTGCCGAAGGACGCAAGCGGCATGAGCCAGGACAGCGTGCGCCTGGTCGACAGCGCGATGGCCAGCCACGTGACGTTCGATAACGTGGAACTGGCCGGCGATGCGGTGATCGGCGAAGTCGACGGCGGCCGCGAACTGCTCGGCAGGGTGCTCAACGCGGGCCGCGTGGGCGCCGCCGCCGAACAGGTGGGCGTGGCATCGGGCGCGTTCGGCATCACCACCGAATACCTGCGCACGCGCAAGCAGTTCGGCAAGCTGATCGGTGAGTTCCAGGCGCTCCAGCACCGCGCCGCGCACCTTTATTCCGAGCTTCAGATTGCAGAGGCAGCGGCGATCAAGGCGCAGCAACTGCTGGACGAAGGATCGGAAAAGGCGGACCTTATGGTCTCGGTCGCCAAGGCCAAGGCGGGCAAGGTCGCCGGGCTGGCCGTGCGCGAAGGCGTGCAGATGCACGGCGGCGTGGGCATGACCGACGAGTTCGACATCGGGCTTTACATGAAGCGCGACCGCGCGCTGAGCGAGTTCATGGGCGATCACTATTACCACGCCGAACGCGTCGCTAAGTTGAGCGGGTATTGATAACCGGTCCCCCTTCCGCTTGCGGGAGGGGTGGAGCTGAGGCAAGTGACTCCGCGAACGGGTGGGCCTGTCCACCCGAACACATCTCGGGATGCGGCCAACCCCCGGCCCCTCCCGCAAGCGGGAGGGGAGACAAGATGGATTTCGGCAAGCTGTTCAGCCTCGAAGGCCGGGTTGCGGTTGTTACCGGCGGATCGCGCGGCATCGGCAGGATGATCGCGGAAGGCTATATCGCCGCCGGTTGCGCGCGGGTCTATATCACCGCGCGCAAGGCGCAGGCGGTTGAGGAAACCGCGAACGAACTGGGCGACAAGTGCATTCCGCTGCCCGGCGACATTTCGTCGATGCAGGGCATGGACGATCTTGTTGCCGAAGTGGCGGGGCGCGAAGGCCGGCTCGACATCCTCGTGAACAACGCGGGCGCGGCATGGGGCGCGCCGTTCGAGGAATTTCCCGAGATGGGCTGGGACAAGGTGATGAACCTCAACGTCAAGACGCCCTTCTTCCTTACCCAGAAGTTCCTGCCGCTGCTGAAATCCGCGGCAAGTTTCGAGCGTCCGGCCAAGGTGATCAACATCGGGTCGATCGACGGGATGAAGCTGAACCCGTGGGACACCTACAGCTATCACGCATCGAAAGCGGCGATCCTGCACCTGACCAAGCGCATGGCGGCGCGGCTGATTAGCGACAACATCGTGGTCAGCGCGATTGCGCCGGGCGCGTTCCCGTCGGAAATGAACAAGGCCGCCGCGCATAACACCGAAACGGTGGCGCGGGGTATTCCGGCGCGGCGCGTGGGCGATGTGGAGGACATGGCCGGCGGCGCGATCTATCTTGCCAGCCGCGCGGGCGATTATGTGGTGGGCACCGCGCTGCCGATAGACGGCGGCGTGGTCAACGCTTCCGTCCCGCGTGATTTCGTCGATCCGTCCGGGCATTGATCCGATGGCGGGGCCGGGGAACAGGACCGTCGTAACCCTGCGCGAAGGGATTTATTTCGGCGAAGGTCCGCGCTGGCATGACGGGCGCCTGTGGCTGAGCGACTTCTACCAGCACAAGGTGCTGTCGCTCGGCCTCGATGGCGAACTTGAGACCGAACTGGAATTCGACGACCAGCCATCGGGGCTTGGCTGGATGCCCGACGGGTCGCTGCTCGTCGTGTCGATGAAGCGGCGGCAGGTCTGGCGCAAGTGGCCCGACGGTCGGCTTGCGATGCACGCCGACCTTTCGGACGTTTCGAAGCATCTGTGCAACGACATGGTCGTGGATGGTGAGGGCCGGGCCTATGTCGGCAACTTCGGCTTCGACCTCGATGCGGAAATCGCCGCGCGCGGGGCGGAAAGCGTGATTGCCGACCACCCGACCGCCACGCTGGTGCGCGTCGACCCGGATGGCAGCGTATCGGTCGCGGCCGACGGACTGGGCTTTCCCAACGGCACCGTCATCACGCCCGACGGCAAGACGCTGATCGTCGGCGAATCGCTGGGTGGCCGTCTGACCGCCTTCGACATCGGGGCAGGCGGCGCGCTTTCCAACCGCCGCGTCTGGGCCGAGACCTGGCCGCGCATGCCCGACGGCATTTGCCTGGATGAAGGCGGCGCGGTGTGGATCGCCAACCCGATTGCCCCCGAATGCGCGCTGATCGCGCAAGGCGGTGAAGTGCTGGAGGTTGTCGAAACGGGCGACCTTCCATGCTTCGCCTGCATGCTGGGCGGGCCGGAAGGAAAGCACCTGTTCATGCTTGTCGCGCCCAGTTCGGACCACGCCAAGGCGGCAGAGGCCCCGCTTGGCAAGGTGCTGGTCTGCGAAGTGGACGATGCGCGGGCCGGCTGGCCCTGACGATTATGCGCCCATCAATCCGCGGACAAAGCCGATAAGGCCCGTCTGGCGTGCGCGCTTCATGCGTTCGGCGTGGAGGATTTCGCGCACCTTGGCATAGCAGGTTTCCACGTCGTCGTTGATAACGACGTAATCGTAACCGTCCCAGTGGCTGATTTCGGCCTGCGCGCGAGCCATGCGGCTGTCGATCACGTCCGCACTGTCGGTTCCGCGACCTTTCAGGCGGCGGTGCAGTTCGGCAAGGCTGGGCGGCAGGATGAACACGCGCACCACGTCCTGCTGGTCCTTCTGGTAAAGCTGCTGCGTGCCCTGCCAGTCGATATCGAACAGGAAATCCTGCCCGTCCTTCAGCCCGGCGCGGATCTGCGCCTTGGGCGTACCATAGGAATGGCCGAACACGGTTGCCCATTCATAGAACTCGTCCGCTTCCACCATACGGTCGAATTCGGGCTGGCTCACGAAGTGATAATGCGTGCCGTCCACTTCGCCGGGCCGCATCGGCCGGGTGGTGGCTGAAACCGACATCCGGATCTCGTCGTCGCGGTCCAGCAGCATCCGCGCGATGGTGGTCTTGCCCGCGCCCGATGGCGAGGAAAGGATCAGCATCAACCCGCGCCGGTGCAGCGCGTCTGACGTGGCGGAGGATGTTTGCGGGGTGGTGTCGGCCATGCGCGCTAGTGGCGCATCGCGGGGGGCGCGGTCAAGCGGCCGGATCGGGCCGGGGTTTCAGGCGAATCGGCGCGCTGCGGCGTCAGTCGTCGCCCTCGGCCGGCTTCTTCAACAGCTTCTGTCCGGTCGCGCCGGGTTTCTCCGCACCTTTCGCCCGGTCGTAAAGCGTCTTGGCAAGCAGGCCGCCGCCCACCACGATCGCGCCGGGAACCGACCGCGTCGCCAGTTTGGCCACCGTGCCCGACACGATGTTCTGCGTGAACGAACGGTTGTTCGCGATCTTTTTCGCGCGCGCGCGCCTGGCGCTTTTTGCAGGCGCCTTCGGATCGGCCGGCTTTTCGGCTCGCGGGGTCAGCAGGCTTTTTTCCACCGCCTTGCGCAGCAGCATCGATCCGCCGCGCAGCGCGATGTCGGCAATGATGATGTTGGTGATCGGGTTGGTGCTGGGGCCGGGGACTGTTTTCGCCCGCTCATGCAGCCGCTGGCGCACCGCGCCGATGCGATCCTGGGTGGAACGAAGCGCCTTGCCTGCCTTCTTGCCGCTTCTGGCCATTGTCCAAAGCCCCCTTCCGGCCGGAACCGGCCCGGATTCGCGCGCCCGGCGTTACTTCTTGCGGCCGAAATCGACCGTGACGACGTTCGACCCGTCCTCGCTTTCAACGTTCGGGCGTTCGCGCTGTTCCGGGGAATCGTTTTCCGCATCGTCGTGTGGTTCGGGCTCACCCTCTGCGGAAACGGCCTGGAATTGCAGCCCGAAGTCCACCGCCGGATCGACGAAGGCGGTGATCGCGGAGAAGGGAATCACCAGCGTTTCGGCCTTCTGGTTGAAGCTCAGCCCCACCGAAAAGCCTTCTTCGTCCACCTTCAGATCCCAGAACTTGTTCTGCAGGACGATGGTCATCTCGTCCGGGAACCTTTCGCGCAGCGATGCGGGAATGTCCACGCCGGGCGCGCCCGTCTTGAAGGTTATGTAGAAATGGTGGTTGCCGGGAAGCGTGCCGCCCGAGGTTTGAACCTCTCCCAGCACGCGGCCGACCACCGCGCGCAGGGCTTCCTGCACGATCTCGTCATAAGGGATCAGGCTGTCGGGCGTTGTATCATCCATCGGTTGAACGATTGGCCGAGCCGCGCGGAACGGTCAAGGGGGAAGCGGCGTTCCCGGTGCCACGGCCAGCGCACCGCCGCTTGCACGCACGCGGCTTGAGCGTATAGGCGCATTCCATGCGCACCGGCACGATCACTCGCAAGACCGCCGAAACCGACATCGCGGTGTCGGTCAACCTGGATGGAACCGGAACCTATTCGGTCTCTACCGGGATCGGGTTCCTCGATCACATGATCGAACAGTTCAGCCGCCATTCGCTGATCGATATCGAATGCCGGGTGAACGGCGACCTCCACGTGGACCAGCATCACACCACCGAAGACAGCGCCATCGCCATCGGCCAGGCGATTGCGCAGGCGTTGGGCGACAAGCGCGGCATCGTGCGGTACGGCAGCGCCTATTCGCCGATGGACGAGGCGCTGGCGCGCGTCGCGCTCGACATATCGGGCCGTCCGATCCTGGTGTGGAAGATGGAATTCACCCAGCCGCGCCTTGGCGAGATGGATACGGAGCTGTTCGAACACTGGTTCCAGTCGGTCGCCCAGGCCGCCGGCATCACGCTGCACATCGAAACGCTCTATGGCCAGAACAACCACCACATGATTGAGGGCATCTACAAGGGCTTCGCCCGCGCGATGCGCCAGGCGGTGGAGATCGATCCGCGCAAGGCGGATGCGGTGCCATCCACCAAGGGGCAGCTTGGCGGCTGACATGACCGAAACGGTTGCCCTGATAGACTATGGCGCGGGCAACTTGCGCTCTGTCGCCAATGCGCTGCGCGTGGCGGGTGCGCGCAGCGTGGCGGTCACAAGCGACCCGGGTGTGGTGCGCGCGGCGGACCGCGTCGTGTTGCCCGGCGTCGGCGCGTTCAAGGCGTGCATCGATGCGCTGCGCGCGATCCCGCACATGGTCGATGCGATGGAAGAGCGGGTGTTCGTGGGCGGCGCGCCGTTCCTTGGCGTCTGCGTGGGGATGCAGCTTCTGGCGGATCGCGGGCTGGAACATGGCGTGACCGAAGGGCTCGGCTGGATCGGCGGCGAGGTGCAGGCGATCGAGCGCACCGACCCGGCGATCAAGATTCCGCACATGGGCTGGAACGACGTGGCGCCGATGCACCATTCGGACGGCGCGCGGCTGATTGAACCGGGCGAGGCCTATTTCCTCCATTCCTATCACTTCGTCGCCGAAGACGGGCACCATGTCGCCGCGATGACCGACCACGGCGGCGGGCTTGTCGCGGCGGTGGCGCGCGACAACGTGCTGGGCGTTCAGTTCCATCCGGAGAAGAGCCAGGAATACGGCCTGTCGCTGCTCTCCCGCTTCCTTGAATGGAAACCCTAGATGATCGTTTTCCCGGCCATTGACCTTAAGGGCGGCCAGGTCGTGCGCCTTGCCGAAGGCGATATGGCGCGGGCCACCGTCTATGGCGATAACCCCGCTGAACAGGCCATGCTGTTCTCGCAGGCCGGATCGCAGTTCCTCCACGTGGTCGATCTGGACGGTTCGTTCGCCGGCAAGGCCGAAAACCGCGAGGCGGTGGAAGCGATCCTGCAGGCATTCCCCGGCCACGTGCAGCTTGGCGGCGGCATCCGCACCCCGGAAGCGGTGGAAGGCTGGTTCGACCTTGGCGTTTCGCGCGTCGTGATGGGCACCGCCGCGCTGAAAGACCCGCAGTTCGTGAAAGACATGGCTGCGGCTTTTCCCGGCGGGATCGTGGTGGCGGTCGACGCGAAAGACGGCATGGTGGCGACCGAAGGCTGGGCCGACGTATCGGACGTTTCGGTGGTCGACCTTGCCCGCCGGTTCGAGGATGCGGGCGTCGCCAGCCTGCTGTTCACCGACATCGGGCGCGACGGGTTGCTGAAAGGCGTGAACATCGATGCGACGGTGGACCTCGCCCGGCAGACCGACCTGCCGGTGATCGCCAGCGGCGGGGTAAAGGGCCTGTCCGACATCCGTATGCTGGCGCTCCACGCGGAAGAGGGGATCGAAGGCGTGATAACGGGCCGCGCGCTCTATGACGGGCGGCTGGACCTTGCGGCGGCGATTGCGATGGCGGAGGGATCATGACCGTCCGCGTCCGCGTCATCCCCTGTCTCGACGTCGCCAATGGCCGCGTGGTGAAGGGCGTGAACTTCGTCGACCTGAAGGACGCGGGCGATCCTGTGGAGCAGGCGCGCGCCTATGACGCGGCGGGCGCGGACGAGTTGTGTTTCCTTGACATTACCGCCAGCCACGAAGCGCGCGGCACGCTGCTGGATGTGGTCGCGCGCACGGCAGAGGTGTGCTTCATGCCGCTTACCGTCGGCGGCGGTGTGCGCAGCGCGGAAGATGCGCGTACGTTGCTGCTGGCAGGTGCGGACAAGGTGGCGGTGAACAGCGCCGCGGTCGCCCGGCCCGAACTGGTGGGCGATATCGCCGCGCGCTTCGGCAGCCAGTGCGTGGTCGGTTCGGTCGACGCGCGGCGCACCGGCGAGGGGAAGTGGGAAATCTTCACCCACGGCGGGCGCAAGCCCACGGGCGTCGATGCGCTGGAACACGCGAGGAAGCTGGCCGAGCTTGGCGCGGGCGAACTGCTCGTCACCTCGATGGACGGCGACGGAACGCAGGGCGGATACGATCTGGACCTTACCCGCACCATTGCCGACGCGGTTTCCGTGCCGGTGATCGCCAGCGGCGGGGTCGGCAACCTGCAGCACCTTGTCGAAGGGGTGAGCAAGGGGCACGCCAGCGCGGTTCTGGCCGCATCGATCTTCCATTTCGGCACGCATTCGATTGCCGATGCGCACGCGGCCCTGCGCGCGGCGGGAATATCCGCGCGCGGCTGACGCGATGACCGGCTGTTGGGGCGACGAGTCCGGGGTCGGGAGTCGGAAAACCTTACAAAGTCAGTGATTTCACGCCTTGCGTTAACCATGCTGTCGCGTCTGTGCGGCCCGTCACAGCGCGTTGGCACCGCGTTTGCTTAACCCTTTGCATAACCTGCAATAAGCCGGATGCACATCATGGTCGCGCGCACAATTGCTGCTTTCTTCGCTATGGCTCTTGCGCTTCTTGCCGTGCCGGCTCTGGCGGGGACGGGCGGCAGCATTGCGGTGCCCGAACCCACCGACCTTGCGCTGTTCGCCCTTGGCGTGATCGGGCTGATCGTGGGGCGGCGCTTCGCAACCAGGCGCGATTGACTTGACCGCGCCAGCGCTGCGGGCCATGCCGCGCCGCATGGATCACGCGGCCACCCTTTCCCGTCTGGAAGCCACGATAGCAGAGCGGCTGAAGGCGGACCCTTCCACCAGTTATGTCGCGAAGCTCCACGCGAAGGGCGTGGGCAAGATCGCGCAGAAGGTGGGTGAGGAAGCGGTGGAAACGGTGATCGCCGCGCTTTCCGGCACAGAGGCGGACCTGGCGTGCGAAGCGGCGGACCTTGTGTTCCACCTGATGGTGCTGCTTGGCGAAAAGGGCGTGCCCTTCGATGCCGTGCTGGCCGAACTCGAACGCCGCGAAGGGACCAGCGGGATTGCCGAAAAGGCGGCCCGTCCCAAGGACTGAACTGCAAAGGAAAGGCGCAAGGACCATGCCCGTCGACGCGACGCTGCCCTATGACGACCAGAACATTTTCGCGAAAATCCTGCGCGGCGAGATTCCCAACAAGACCGTTTACGAAGACGAATGGGCGCTCGCCTTCCATGACATCAACCCCCAGGCGCCCACGCATATCCTGGTGATCCCCAAGGGCGCCTATGTCAGCTGGGACGATTTTTCGGCCAGGGCCGGCGATGCGGAAATCGCCGGGTTCGTGCGCGCGGTGGGCAAGGTCGCGCGCGACGCCGGACACGTGAACCCCGGCTATCGCCTGCTTGCCAACACCGGGCCGGACAGCCACCAGGAAGTGCCGCACCTGCACGTCCATATCTTTGCCGGAAGGCCGCTCGGCCCGATGCTCGCGCGCTGAACCGGACGGCCCGCGCGGGCTCACGCGGGCCATCCATGGGATGAAACGCTTCGCACGTGGGGGAAAGCGTGATCGCGCGCTTGCCCGGTGAGTCCCCGCGCGGCTAGAAGTCGCCGCCGATGCAGTTTCCCGATCCTCCCAGCGGCCGGTTCGACGGCGCCCGCCACCTGTTCCCGGTGCGCGCCTATTTCGAGGATACCGACCTGTCCGGCGTCGTCTATCACGCCAACTACCTTCGCTGGTTCGAACGCGCGCGGTCCGACATGCTGCGCCTGCTGGGCATTGACCAGCGCGCCGCGCAGGAAGCGGGCGAGGGCGCCTATGCGGTTACCGAACTTGCGATCCGCTATCTGCGCCCGGCCAGGCTGGATGACGCGGTGGGCATCGAAAGCGTAACCACCGAAATCGCCGCCGCTTCGTGCCGCATCCGCCAGCGTGCGTTCAGGGACGGCGTGCTTCTTGCCGAAGCGAACGTGCGCGCCGCGTTCGTTGCCCCTTCGGGCCGACCCCGCCGCCAGCCCGGCGCGTGGGTGGAGGCCTTCCGCTCCGTCCTTGCCGATCCTGCCGACCTGGCCAACCCCGCCGAAACAGCCAACCCCGCCGAAACAGCCAACCCCGCCGAAACAGAAAGCCCGCCCCCCGCATGACCATCCTTGCCATGCTTGCCGAAGGCGCAAGCTCTGCGCCAACCCGCCTCAACCCCGTCCAGCTGTTCCTCGATGCCGATATCGTGGTGCAGGTGGTCATGGCCGGCCTGGTGCTTGCCAGTGTCTGGGTATGGACGATCATCGTCAGCTTCTGGCTTAAGATGGGCAGCGTCCAGCGCCGCTGCGCGAAATACGAAAGCGCGTTCTGGCAGGCGAAGGATATCGACGCCTTCCAGAACGACAACGGCGGGAAAGACGTGCCATCGGCCCGCGTGGTCGGCGCCGCGCTTGCAGAGTGGCGCCGTTCGACCTCTGGCCAGACGATCGACCGCGAAGGCACGCGCGCGCGGCTGAACACCGCGCTGGAAGGCGCGGTGGTGGAAGAGGGCGACCGACTGGGAAGCCGGCTGAACTTTCTTGCCACGGTCGGTTCCGTCGCGCCGTTCGTCGGCCTGTTCGGCACGGTCTGGGGCATCATGGAAGCGTTCTTCAATATCGGGGCGCAGCAGAATTCTTCGCTGGCGATCGTGGCGCCGGGCATTTCGGAGGCGCTGTTTGCAACGGCCATCGGCCTGTTCGCGGCGATCCCCTCTGTCATAGCCTACAACCGCTATTCGCACCGCGTGACGCGCTTTGAAACGCGGCTGTTCCGTTTTGCGGACCGCGTCCAGTCGATGCTGAGCCGCGAGCTGGAGGCCTGATCGCGTGGCGATGAACCTGGCAGGAAGCGGTGGCGGCCGGCGCGGGCGGCGCGGACGCGGCGCGGGCGGGCCGATGTCCGAAATCAACGTGACGCCGCTGGTCGACGTGATGCTGGTGCTGCTGATCATCTTCATGGTCACCGCCCCGTTGCTGACCGCGGCGGTGCCGATCGACCTGCCCGACAGCAAGGCGAAGCCGCTGGAACAGCAGCAGGACCAGGTGACGATCAGCCTCGATGCTTCGGGCAAGGTCTATCTCGACGACGAGGAACTGGCGCCCGGCGTGCTGGGCGATCGCATCGCCGCGCTGGCCACCGGGGGCAAGCCGCCGCTTGTCACGCTGCGCGCGGACCGCGCGCTCGACTATGGCCGCGTCATGGCGGTGATGGGAGAGCTGAACGCGGCGGGCATCACCTCCATCTCGCTGGTCACCAGCGGTTCATCCCCGGCCCAATAGCGTTCACTGAATGCGCGACCGGGCGGCCCCGACCTTTTCCCGAGAAGAGCGTATCGCGCTGGCGATCGCCATCGCAGCGCACGTTGCGCTGGTGGTGGCGCTTGCGCTGGGCGCGCGGGCCAGCGGGCCGATCAAGCCGCCACAGCGCATGACGGTGACGTTTTCGGATAACGTGCAGCTGAAATCGACCAGCCCCGAACCCGATGCGCAATCGATGCCCGATGTCGCGCCCCAGCGCGGCGAGGTTCCGCCCGAACCCGAACCGCCGCTGCCCATGACCCGGCCGCAACCCGATGCGAAGCCGCAGCCGGTCCCGCCGCTCCCCCGGCCCGCGCCGACCCATGCGGCCGCGCCGAAGCCGAGGCCGCAAAGCAAGCCCGCGCCGCCGAAGAAGAAGGACGAGCGCCCGCGCCGCCGCCCCGATGCGCCAGAGGGCGGCAGCCTGATCGGCAACGATTTCCTTCAGGGCGTGCCCGGCACGAACGCGCCCGGCACTTCGAAGAACCCGCCGGCCGACGCGATCGGTCCCGCCGTTGCGGCTTCGTTGTCCAGCGCCATCGCACGCCAGTTGAAACCGCACTGGAACGCGCCGCAGGGCGTGGATGCGGACAAGCTGGTTACCGTGCTGGCCTGGAGCATGAACAGCGACGGCTCGCTTGCCGGAAGGCCGCGCGTGGTGCGCCAGTTCGGCATCACGCCGTCCAACCGCGCACAGGCCGCGCGCCACGCCGAACTGGCGATCCGCGCGGTCGAACTGGCGGCCCCGTTCAATCTGCCGCCAAAGTACTATGATGCGTGGAAGCGCGTCGCCGAATTCCGATTCGACAGGAAGTTGTCCCAATGATGGCCCGAACCGCTCTATCCGCCGCAGCCGCGATTTTTGCGCTGCTTCCCGCCGCCGCGATGGCGCAATCGACAACGGTGCCCGCATCGCAGGCGCCCGCCGCGCAGCAACCGGCCGAAACGGCGGGCGGGCTTACCGGGTCCGTCTCTGACGAGAACGCGTGGGACGATATCGGCATCGCCATTCCCGCGTTCCCTACCAACCAGTCCGTGCCCACCGCCGCGGCGGGCGGCAACACGCAGGTGCTGGGCCGCAATCTTGCGAACGTGGTTTACGACGATCTGAAGAACAACGGCCTGTTCAAGCCCGTCGGACCGGATCGTTTGCCTGCGATCGGCTTTGCTACGGTCACTTTCCCGCAGTTCGACGGGTGGCGCGCGCGCGGGGCAGACATGCTGGTGCAGGGCTTCGTGAAGGGCGGGGCCGACGGCAACCTGACCGTGGGCTGCTATCTCTACGATGTGCAACTGGGACAGGAACTGGCGCGCGAAGGCTATGTGGTAAAGCCGGCGGACTGGCGCCGCGCCGCGCACAAGTGCGCCGACATGGTCTATTCGCGGCTGACCGGCGAAAGCCCGTTTTTCGATAGCCGCATCGCCTATATCGCGGAAACCGGGCCGAAGGGGCACCGGCGCAAGCAGCTGGCGGTGATGGATTCGGACGGCGCCAACCACCGCTTCATCACCAACGGCCAGGCCATCGCGCTTACCCCGCGCTATTCGCCCGACTACAAGTCTATCATGTATCTCAGCTATCTGGCCGGATCGCCCAGCATCTATGTCTATGACATCGGCACCGGCCACCAGCGCCTGCTCTATCGCACGCACAACGAAACCATCGCGCCGCGCTGGTCGCCCGATGGCAAGACGGTGCTGTTCTCCATGTCGAGCAACGGCAACACCAACATCTACAAGATGCCGTCGTCGGGCGCGGGACAGCCGGTGCAACTGACCAACACGCCGGGCATCAACGTGGGCGGCAGCTTCTCGCCCGATGGCAGCAAGATCGTGTTCGAAAGCGACCGGTCGGGCAGCCAGCAGTGCTATGTGATGAACGCGGACGGATCGAACCAGCACCGCATCAGCTTTTTCGGCGGCCGCTGCGCGACGCCCGAATGGAGCCCGCGCGGAGACCTGATCGCGTTCACCAACACCGCCAGCTTCCGCATCGGCGTGATGACGCCCACCGGCGGGGATGTGCGGATGCTGACCAATTCCTGGCAGGACGAAGCGCCCACCTGGTCCCCCAACGGCCGGATCATCCAGTTCTTCCGCACCCAGAAGAACACGGGCGACACGTCCATCTGGCAGGTGGACCTGACCGGGCGCAACCTGCGCCGCCTGCCCACACCCGTAGACGCTTCCGACCCTGCCTGGGGACCCGTTCTACCCTGAAGGCGTTGCCTGATGGTGCCCCCCGGCCATAGACTTTGACGCGCGAAAGGAGATCACCATGCCTAACCTGCCCAATCGCCGCCTGATCCTGCTCGCATCGGCAGCCGCCGCCAGCATGGGGCTGGCCGCCTGTTCGCCCAAGCCGCCCAAGGCGCTGCCGCCCGAGCCCGGCGCAACGACGACCACGACCACGCCCGATACCACGCCTTCCGGCCCGACACCGGGCAGCCAGGCCGATTTCGTCGCCTCGGTGATGTCGGATACGATCCACTTCGATACCGACATGTACAACATCGATCCGGCCAGCCAGCAGATCCTGTCCAGCCAGGCGCAATGGCTGGCGCGCTATCCCGGCAAGAGGATCACCGTCGAAGGGCATTGCGACGAGCGCGGCACGCGCGAATACAACCTTGCCCTGGGTGAACGCCGCGCCAATGCGGCGAAGAACTATCTTGTCAGCCTGGGTATCGCCGCCTCGCGGATCAACACCGTCAGCTACGGGAAGGAGCGGCCGATCGCGCTCGGTTCCAATCCGGCGGCATGGGCGCAGAACCGCCGTGCGGTGACCGTCACGATCCAGTAGGCGGTTTCACGCCCTGACGCGGCGCGGGGGACGCGGTTCGGGCTTTCGTGCCTGTCCCGCTTCCCCCGCGCGCCTGTTTGGGCCACAATAGGGCCGTGTGCCCCGGCACCCGAAAATGCCCGTTCCATTTCGACAAGCGGTGATCCCTTGGCCTGCCCGATGCCTTTCCCTGTCAACTTCGCGCCATGCGCGGTCCATGCGCGCGCGCCGGCCAGATGCATTGCAGGGGCGATGTAATGGCGCGTCAGGGACGGTCGATGGACTGGGGTTTCCCCCGCTGGCGCGGCTATGGCGCGGGGCGCGAAGCCACGCAGGTGCGCCTGTGCGACAAGGTGGGGTGTGACGAGCCGGGCGATTGCCCCGCGCCGAAGTCTCCCAACAGCCGCGAACGCTGGTATTTCTGCGAAAAGCACGCGGCGGAATACAACCGCGGCTGGAACTATTTCGAAGGGCTCGACAAGGAAGAGGCCGCCGCGCGCGAACAGAGCGAGCGGGCCGAAAGCGCGGGCTATAGCGAGGCTTCGCACTACGGCTGGGCCGGATCGGGCGACGGCACGCGCAGCCGTGACGAGATGCGCGCGCTGGACGTGCTCGGCCTGGAAGCGGACGCGACGTTCGACGACGTGCGCAAGGCGTGGCGCACGAAGGCCAAGGAAGTCCACCCCGACGTGCGACCGGGAGACGCGGAAGCCGCCAAGGCCTTCCAGACGCTGCAACTGGCCTACGAAGTGCTGCGCGCCGCCGAGGAACGGCGCGAGTGGAAGGGGTAGGGGCTCTCCCGGCCCGGCCCCGGCCTGCGTTCTTGCGCATATTCGCATAAAATGGTCCAATCCGGTGCGGGCCGGCACAGGCTGGCCGCACCCGTGGAACACCGCATGGCCGAGTCGCGGCACGCGCGGACCATGAAGGGGAGAGGGCAGATGACGGAAACGAGAACGGACCGGCGCGGCGTGATCGGCGCGGGCGCGCTTGTGGCTGGCGTGGCCGGGGCAGGAGTGCTGGCATCGGCTCCGGCGCGGGCGGAAGACGCGGGTGGCTGGAAGGCGGCGCAAGAGCCGCAGGACGCGTGGATGGACATTCCCGGCACGCGCCACCGGATGGTTTACGATTCGAACAGTCCGCAGGGTTTTGCCGAGGCGTTGTTCTATGCCTCCAACTATTATTTCGCGAACAAGGCGGGATACGGCCTTTCGCCGGACACGCTGGGCGTGATCCTGATCGCGCGGCACATGGGCACGCCGTTCGCCTATACCGATGCGATCTGGGCGAAGTACGGTGCGGCCTTCGCCAAGGTCGCGGGGCTGGAAGGCAAGGAGGCGGAACTTGCCAAAACGGTGAACCCCCTGCTGGTTCCGGGGCGCGTGGCGATGTCCGGACCGGCGGGCGACGCTTCGGTTGCAACGCTGGCAAAGACAGGCGCGCGCTTCGCGGTCTGCGGCCTGGCGACCACCTTCATCGCCGGGATGCTGGCCAAGGAAACGGGCGGTTCGGCCAAGGACATCGACGCGGAATTGAGCGCCGGGCTGGTGCCGGGCGCGACGATGGTCGCGGCGGGCATCCTGGCGGTAGAGCGCGCGCAATCGCACGGATATGCATTCGCCTACGTAGGCTGATCTGGCCGATCCGCCGGGGCGGAGGCGATGCCCGTCAACGCGTCCCGCAGTTCGGCGGGAGAAACCGCATAGGGCGGCTGGAACGGATTTCCGTGCACCAGCACGATGGCGGCGGTGGGCGCGGCAGCCAGCCCGAACAGACCCATGCCGATCAGCGCGGCCATCGGCGCGCCCGCATGGATCACCGCGATGGACAGCAGGGTAAGGAAGCCGAGGAACGCCATGCTCAGCCATTTGAGCGGGTTGATGTGCGCGCGGCTGAGGCCGACGCGCAGCCAACGGTTGCTGCGAATTTCGCCGATGAGATCGAGAATCGCCTTGTGCACTACCGGTCCCGCCGTGTCGGCAAGATCCGGATCGGCGGACCTGTCCAGCATCAGGTCCGCCGCGTTCGCCGCTTCCCCCGATGTTTCGCAGCGCGCCAGCGCACGCCACTCGCCGGCCGCCGCTGCCGCATAGAGATGGACGGCGGCGCGCAATCCCCGGCCGCTTTCGCCCGCCTTGCGCAGCAGGATTTCCAGCCCCCGGATTGCATCGGCTTCGCGCAGCACGGCGTTGCGCGCCTGTGTATGGGCGCTCCACGTGTCGTTCGCCAGGAAGGCCAGCGTCAGGCCGAACAGAACGCCCAGTATGTTGAGGAACGGGGACGCGATCTGCTGCATGGCAGGGACGAGGCCGGTCCATGCAGGCAGGGTCATCGCCCACGCCAGCACCACGATGGCCCCGGCCGTTCCCGCAACGGCGATGGCGCCATAGGCATAGTGATCGAATCGGTTCCAGGTGCTGCGCACGCTCATCGGTATCCCCCAATTGCCCGGCCCGGTTACCGGCAGGCCGGGCTTCGCGCTCCCGCATCGGCCATGCCAGCAAGCGCCGCGCGGTTCAATTTCGCAGCGTCCAAAGCGCCACGGGAATATACCCGGATCGGTTTGTATTTGCGCGGCCGGTCGTTTTAACCGGCGCGATCCAGTTCCGCGTCCAGCAGTTCATGCACGCGCGCCTCTCCGGGGAAGCCTTCGGCCACCCAGCGGTCTTCCACCGCGCGCAGGATGCGGGCGACTTCGGGGCCTTTGCCCACGCCGCGCGCGACGATCTCTCCGCCCTTCAGCGGCAGGCGGGGGATTTCCCAGCCGTCCAGCGGCGTTATCGGCGCGCCGGCCAGCAGCAGCCGGTCGATCGCCTGTTCGCGCCCCAGCCGGTAGGCGAGAGCGCGGGCATCCTCCGGCCCGTCCACCCGCGCGGCGGCGGATGCCAGGCGCTTTCTCTGCGCGGTCGAAAGACGAAGCCGCGATGCGACGTCGCTTGCCACTTGCGGCTGCGGGGGCAGTAGCGCGGCAAAGCGGCGGATCGGATCGGGCGCAACCTGCTGGCGGCCTTCGCGGGCAACCAGTTCGGAAAGCGCGGCAATGCCCTTTGCATCGACTTCGGGCAGAACTTCGCGCAGCACGCCAAGGTCGGCCATGCGCGCCACGGTGGGCGCGGGATCGGGCAGCGAGAGCAGGTTGACCAGTTCCCACGCCACGCGTTCGCGCGATAAGCCCTTCATGCCGGGGGCCAGTTCGGCCACCGCCTGTTCCGCCCCGGTATCCGCCGGCAAGGAACCGAAGCGCGCCTGAAAGCGGAAATAGCGCAGGATGCGCAGGTAATCCTCGCGGATGCGCTGGCGCGCATCGCCGATGAAGCGAACGTGGTGCGCCTCCAGGTCGGCCAGCCCGCCGAACCAGTCGAAAACCTCAAGCGTGCGCGGATCGGCATAGAGCGCGTTGATCGTGAAATCGCGCCGCGCGGCGTCTTCTTCCCACGCGGTCGAAAACGCGATTGTCGCGTGCCGCCCGTCGGTGGAGACATCGCGCCGCAGCGTGGTGATCTCAACGTTTCCGCTGTCCAGCAGGGCGGTAACCGTGCCGTGCGCCAGCCCGGTCGGCACAGTGCGGATGCCTGCCCCCTTCAGCCGCGCGATCACCTCTTGCGGTTCGTGCTTCGTCGCAATGTCTATGTCCGCAACCGCGATGCCCAGCAGCGTGTCGCGCACCGCGCCACCCACGTGGCGCGCGCTGTCGCCTTCGGGATCGAGCGCGTCGACCAGCGCGAGCAGGTCCGCCCGCCGGGTCCAGTCCGCCTCAGGCAGCAGGGCCATGCCAGTCGATCCTTTTGGCAAGGTTGGCGATGATCGCCGCGGTCACGCCCCAGATGCGATGCCCGTTCCACATGATTTCGATGTAGGACCGTTCCGCCCCCCGGAAAACCGCACTTTTGCGTTCGTGGTTCGCGGTGTCGAGCACGAAGCCGAACGGCGGTTCGAACCAGTCGGCCACTTCGGCGGGATTTGGCTCCAGCGGCAGGTCGGGCGGAACGCGGGCGAGCACCGGCGTCACGTCATACCCGGTGCCGGTGCGGAACCTGTCCGTCTCGCCGATCACCTGCACGTCGGCCGCGCGGATGCCCAGTTCCTCTTCCGCTTCGCGCAGCGCGGCCTCCGTCGGCGTTTCGCCGGGTTCCAGCTTGCCGCCGGGAAAGGCCGCCTGTCCCGGATGCGCGCGCATATGGGAAGGGCGGTGGATCAACAGCACGCCCGGCCCTTCGGGATGGTCGCCGCGATCGGTAACCGCCATCAGCACGGCCGCCGGCCGCAGGCGTTCGTCGGGCAGGTCGCGCCAGTCGTCCAGCAAGCGGCCCACCGGCCGCGCGTGGCCTTCGGCATAGAGCGCGCCGAGCCTGTCGAGCAGTGGGGACGTCATGCGCCGGGCACCAGCGCAAATCGCATGCCGCCGCTTTCCACCGCCAGCGCGCCGGGCGGCGAAACGGCAAGCGCATGGTCGACCAGCTGGGCATAGGTGCTGCGGTTCAGCTTCGCTTCCACGCCGTTTTGCGCGGTTACATAGATCCCCGGCACGTCGGCATCGCCGCGCGCGGCGATCGGGTGATCCGGCCCCGCGATCACCAGGTCATCCGTATTGAGCCGAAAGGCGAGCGCGGGACGGCCCGCGCCATCCGTGCGCTCCTGCATGTCGATGGCGACCAGCGCCGCGTCCTCTACCTCTATCGACTGCTTCTCATGAGGAAGGACCAGCCAGTGCGAACCGTCCGCATCGCGCCGCAGCAGGCTGGCGAAGGCGCGGACCATCGCCGGACGCCGGATCTCTCCGCCGTCGTGGAACCAGCGCCCGCCGGCATCGATGCGCATCAGGCTGTCGGCCGCCGCATCGGGTTGCCACGTTTCCACCGGTGGCAGCTTGCGCGCGGCAACCGCCTCGGCAATCTGCTCAAGCGATAGTCCGGCAAGGTCTGGGGGCGGTTCATAAGGCATCGTCCGGAAAGCCGATGCCAGATGCGATCACCCGCGCCAAGGGCCGAGCGTGCCTTCGGCGGGCAGGACGGCGGGATTGTCGCACCGGCAGAGCAGGCGATGCTGCTCATAGGGGCCGGGCAACGTCCACCCGCCGGTGTGCGCGGCGCTGAAGCCGAAGAAGCGTTCGTAATATTCCGGGTCACCGATCAGCACCAGCGGCAGCGGCGCCATCGGGTTCAGCGCGCCGATCATCGCGTGCATCAGCGCCTGCCCATACCCCACCTTCTGAAGGTGCGGCAGCACGGCGACCGGACCGACCATGATCATCGGGTGGGCGCGGCCATCGGGATCGGTCAGCGCGACCGGCCAGCACTGGATCGTACCCGCCAGCATTTCGTTATCGTCAAGCGCCGCGAAGCTGAGCGTTTCCAGCCAGTGCGCGCCTTCGCGCACCTTGTAGGCCGTGCGCTGTTTGCGCTCGGGCTCGAACGCCCGGTCAAGCAGGTCTTCGACCAGTTGCGGGTCGACGTCGCCAAGGGGAATGATCGTGGACAAGGAAAAGTGCCCCGCCGGTAACCGAGTCGTGAGGGCGGGCGCATATAGGGGGCTGGCGCGAACCGCAAGCTTGGAACGCCGCGCCGTTTCGCGCATTCTGGCGCAAAGACGCGCAAACGGGGGGAAGGACAATCGCCACCGCAAGCCGTATCATGTCCGGGGAAAAGCAAGCCGGCCTGGCCGGTCGCTATCGTGCGGTGCGCGCGCTGACCGAAGCGCTTGCCGCGCCGCTTTCCGATGCCGACGCGACGATCCAGTCGATGGAGGATGCCAGCCCCGCCAAGTGGCACCTGGCGCATACGACATGGTTTTTCGAAACCTTTCTGCTGCGTGACAGGATGCCGGGATACCGGCTGTTCGACGATGACTGGCCGTTCCTGTTCAATTCCTATTACGAGGCCGAAGGCGCCCGCATCGCGCGCTTTTCACGCGGGATGCTGTCGCGTCCGCCGCTGGATCGGGTGCTCGCCTATCGCGCGCACGTGGACGAAGCGATGGAGCGTTTGCTGGCACGCGACGAGGGCGCCGCCCCGCTGGTGGGCCTGGGCCTTTCACACGAACAGCAGCACCAGGAGCTGTTGCAGACCGATATCAAGCACGCATTGTTCCAGAACCCGCTTGGCCCGGCGATGTGGCCGGCGATGCGCGATGCGTCCGCCGCGTCCTCTTCCGCGCCGGCTACAACGGGCGAATGGCTGGCGCACCCCGGCGGCCGGGTGGCCATCGGCCATGCGGGAGACGGTTTCGCGTTCGATTGCGAAGGCCCGCGCCATGACGTGCTGTTGCAGCCCTTCGCGCTGTCGCGAGCGCTTGTCACCAACGGCGAATGGCTGGAATTCATGGCAAGCGGCGGATACGCGACACCCGCGCTGTGGCTGTCCGACGGATGGGCCTGGGTGAACCGGGACGGCATCCGTGCCCCGCTGTACTGGCACGAAGGCGCGAACGGGTGGGAGCGTTTCACGTTTTCGGGCTGGCGGCCCGTCGATCCGCAGGCGCCGGTAACGCATATCTCCCAATACGAGGCGGACGCTTTTGCCGCGTGGGCCGGTGCGCGCCTGCCCGAAGAGGCGGAATGGGAAGGGCTTGCGCAAGGCGGCGATGCGAGCAGCGGCGTGCTGCTCGATACCGCCGGACCCGCCGATCCGGTGGCCGAAGCCGCGCCGCACCTGTTCGGCAACGTGTGGCAATGGACCCGTTCCGCCTATCTTCCCTATCCCCGCTTCACGGCGGCGCAGGGCGCGGTGGGCGAATACAACGGCAAGTTCATGAGCGGACAGGCCGTGCTGCGCGGCGGAAGCTGCGCCACGCCGCGCGGGCACGTGCGCGCCAGCTATCGCAACTTTTTCTACCCTCACCAGCGCTGGCAATTCACCGGCCTGCGGCTCGCGAAGGATATGTAATGGCGGTCGAGACCGGGATCAGGATTGTCGAAGAGGACGACAGCGGCATAGACAAGGCCTTCCGCGCCGACGTGCTGGCAGGGCTCTCGCAGCGCCAGAAGGCAATTCCCGCGCGCTGGTTCTATGACGAACGCGGATCGCAGCTGTTCGAGGATATTACGCAGCAGCCCGAATATTATCCCACCCGCGCCGAGACGGAGATCCTCTCCACGCGCGGGGCGGAGTTCGCGGCGCTGACCGGCGCGGGCCGCGCGGTTGTCGAGTTCGGATCGGGCAGCAGCGTCAAGACGCCGCACCTGCTGCGCGCGATTTCGCCCGGCGCCTATGTGCCGATCGACATTTCGGGCGAGTTCCTGCGCGAATCCGCCGCCGCGCTTTCGGTCCGGTTTCCCGGCCTGCCGGTGTTCCCGGTAGAGGCCGATTTCACCAAGCCGGTTGCGCTGCCCGACGAAGTGCAGGGCATGGCGATGCTGGGGTTCTTCCCCGGTTCGACCATCGGCAACCTCGTACCGCGCACCGCGGTCGACCTGCTGCGTTCCATGCGTGAGACGCTGGGGCCGGATTCGCAGCTTCTGATCGGCATGGACAGGATCAAGGACGAAAGCGTGCTGGAAGCGGCCTATGACGATGCCGCAGGGGTGACCGCGCAGTTCAATCGAAACCTGCTGACGCGCATAAATCGTGAGCTTGGGGGCGATATCCCGGTCGACGCCTTCGAACACCTCGCCCGCTGGAACGACCTGATCGCGCGGATCGAAATGCACCTTCGCGCGACCCGCGACGTGGCGTTCACCGTTGCGGGCCGTCGCTTCACGATGAAGGCCGGCGAGACGATCCATACCGAAAACAGCCACAAGTACGATCCGCGCAGCTCCGCCGCGTTGCTGCTGGCCGGGGGGTGGACCCCGCTGGCCGACTGGACCGACGCGGATGGCCGCTTTTCTCTAATCCTGGCCGAGGCGAGCGAATACCGGATGGCGCCTTAAGGTAGCGCCGACGGATGCGGGGGCCGCTCCGGCGGCTTTTGTCCGGATTTCAGACATACCGGGAACGACTGCATTGCATCCACAAATCCACGTCACCCCGGGCTTGACCCGGGGGCCCGCTCCACTTCTCACGCAACTTCGGCTCAAACAAGCGAGTCATAGAGGTCATCCCAGTCCGGATTGACACCTTCGATCAGGTCGAATTTCCATTCGCGCCGCCAGCGCTTCAATCGCTTTTCATGCGCGATGCATTCCTCGATTGACTCTCCGCGCTCAGCCCAGACAAGCCGATTCAATTTGTAGCGCGCGCAGAATTCCGATCCGGTTCCCTGTTTGTGTTGGAAGATACGGGCGGCCAGATCGGCTGTCACGCCAACATACATGGTCCCGCGATAGCGGTTGGCCATGACATAGACCCAGCAGTCATTTCGTCCCCGAACCATCGCGCGATGTCAAAGTAAGTGGGGCCCCGGGTCAAGCCCGGGGTGACGATGGACTGGATAAAGCTACAACGGCAACTATCCCCGCAATGGCGGTCATTCACCGCACGTCGCCAGTCTCCCCAAGAGCCGCCGGTCATGCTCGTCCGGAAAACGCTTTAGCTCTCCGTAAACGCAAACGGCTCCGCCGCGCGGCGATAGTCGTCGGGCAGGATTTCGCGGCCGATCGGCGGGGCGGAGCGGGCGGTGCACTGGCTGCGGTGGCATAACCGGCAGGTCACACCGATCGGGGTGGCCTGGGCCTCCTTCGGGTCCATACCCGCCGCATAGATCAGCCTGGGCGCGTGTTCCGCCGCGCAGGTGAGCGCCACCGCGCGGTAGTGGCGCGGACGGTCCCAGCTTCCCCCGCCCGCCGCCACGGTGCGCGCGATGGAGAAGAATCGCTGCCCGTCGGGCAGTTCGAGCCATTGCGTGACGATCTCGTTCGGGCGCCGGAACACCGAATGCACGCTCCACAGCGGGCATCCGCCGCCATGCGCGGCGAAGGGGAAGCCCGCACCGTCCAGCCGTTTCGAGACATTGCCCGCCTGGTCCACGCGGATGAAGAAGAACGGCACCCGTTCATGCCCCGGCTTGCCCAGCGTGGTAAGCCGGTGGGCGACCTGTTCGAAGCTCGCCCCGAAGGCGCGCGACAGGGCTTCTATGTCGTAATGCCGCTGGTCCACCGCGCGGGCGAACCGGTCATAGGGCATCATCATCGCCGCCGCGCCATATCCGGCCAGCGCGCGGCGCACCAGGTTTGCGGCGGTGGGCGTGGCGAAGCGTTCGGACCGCACGATCTCGGCGATTTCGGCGCGCAATTCGGAGTATGCGGCGTGGAGCGCGACCTGGTAATTGCGGCTGGGCGCGTCCAGCGTATCGTCGATCAGCAACTGGTCGCCATGCCGGTCGAACCGGCGGATCGATCCCATCATCACGTCGGGCGGCAGGAAGCGCACGCGCACCCCGCGCGATTTCAGCCACGCGGCGATCGATCCGGCCTTGGCCACTTCCGCCGAAAATTCCTCCGCGCGCGCGTCGAGAGCGGGGAACCAGTTGCGCCGCGCCGCGAAGAAGCGCCGCGCCTCGCCCACCGGATCGGTGATCGCCGCCGCTTCGCCCGCCACGCGCTGTTCGGCCAGCGCGTTCTGCTCTCGCGAATAGGCACCGTGAAGGCGCAGCAGCGCTTCGGAAACGCCGGGGAAGTTGGTGGCAAGGTCCGCCACTTCCAGCGCGGGCAGGTCTATGTCCGAAAAGATCGGGTCGCGCAGCACATCGGTCAGCCGCCGCGCATAATCGTCAGCATCCTCGCTCGCGAGGTCGGAGATTTCCAGCTTGTAGCTTTTGGCAAGGCGCAGCAGCAGCTCGGCGGTCAGCGGGCGCTGGTTGCGTTCCAGCAGCGCGATATAGCTGGGCGAAACTTCCAGGTCGGATGCCATCGCCTGCTGGGTAAGGCCAAGTTCGCGGCGCAGGCGCTTGAGGCGCGGGCCGAGGTAGAGGGGGCGCGACGTGCTCATGACGGGCACCTTGTCACAATCGCACAACTTTACAAGGAAAAGCTGTAAAGTTTGACAGCGTGACCCTGCCAGCGGTTCCGCAAGTGCGAAATGACCCGTAGTCCGGCCCCACGCAATAACCAACCCGTGAGAGTGCCATGACCTATCAGCAGACCATCACCGAGGCCGACGGCGAGATCGGCCAGTTCCGCCAGACCTGGGACGGGATCGACGCCGAGTCGGTTGCCCGGATGCGTCTGCAGAACCGCTTCCGCACCGGGCTGGATATCGCGCGTTACACCGCGAAGATCATGCGCGAGGACATGGCCGCCTATGACGCCGATCCCGCGAACTACACCCAGTCGCTGGGTTGCTGGCACGGTTTCATCGGCCAGCAGAAGATGATTTCCATCAAGAAGCACTTCGGCAACACCAAGCGCCGCTACCTCTACCTTTCGGGCTGGATGGTTGCCGCGCTGCGCAGCGAGTTTGGTCCGCTGCCCGACCAGTCGATGCATGAGAAGACCAGCGTTCCCGCGCTGATCGAGGAGCTCTACACCTTCCTGCGCCAGGCCGACGCGCGTGAGCTGGGCGGCATGTTCCGCGATCTGGATGCCGCGCGCGCTGCCGGCAACGACGTGGAAGCCCAGCGCATCAGCCAGGCGATCGACAACCATGAAACGCACGTCGTGCCGATCATTGCGGATATCGACGCGGGCTTCGGCAATGCCGAGGCGACCTACCTGCTTGCCAAGAAGATGATCGAGGCGGGCGCCTGCGCGCTCCAGATCGAAAACCAGGTGTCGGACGAAAAGCAGTGCGGCCACCAGGACGGCAAGGTGACGGTGCCGCATGAAGACTTCCTCGCGAAGATCCGCGCGCTGCGTTACGCTTTCCTTGAACTGGGCGTGCCCGACGGGATCATCGTTGCGCGCACCGATTCGCTGGGCGCGGGGCTGACCAAGCAGATCGCCTTCACCGCCGAAAAGGGCGATCTTGGCGACCAGTACAACAGCTTCCTCGACTGCGACGATGTCGATCCGGCCACGCTGGGCCACGGCGACGTGCTGATCAGCCGCGACGGCAAGCTGGTGAAGCCCAAGCGCCTGCGCTCCAACCTGTTCCAGTTCCGCAAGGGAACCGGAGAAGACCGCTGCGTGCTGGATTGCATCACCGCGCTGCAAAACGGCGCGGACCTGCTGTGGATCGAGACGGAAAAGCCCCACGTCGGCCAGATCGGCGGCATGGTGAACCGCATCCGCGAGGTCGTGCCGGGCGCCAAGCTGGTCTATAACAACTCGCCCAGCTTCAACTGGACGCTCAACTTCCGCCAGCAGGTCTATGATGCCTGGGCCGAGGCCGGGAAGGACGTGTCCGCCTATGACCGGGCGAAGCTGATGAGCGTGGACTACGACGGTAGCGAACTGGCCGCCGAAGCCGACGAACGCATCCGCACCTTCCAGAAGGACGCGGCGCGCGAAGCGGGCATCTTCCACCACCTGATCACGCTGCCGACCTATCACACCGCGGCGCTCAGCACCGATAACCTGGCGAAGGAATACTTCGGCGACGCGGGCATGCTGGGTTACGTGAAGAACGTGCAGCGTCAGGAAATCCGCCAGGGCATCGCCTGCGTGAAGCACCAGAACATGGCCGGTTCCGACATCGGGGACGACCACAAGGAATACTTCGCCGGCGAAGCGGCCCTGAAGGCCGGCGGCGAGCACAACACGATGAACCAGTTCGCCGCATAGGCGGCTGGGGGAACCAGTTCGCCGCATAACGCGGCGCACGGCGGGAACCGGGCGACCACACCCCGGACCGGTTCCCGCCCTTACCGACCGTCAACAGGGCGGCGGAACCCAACCATACACGCGGCAGGCAAGCCGCGGAGGGAGAGGATTGCCATATCCTTTTTGCGAACTTTCCTGGGGAGGAAAGCGCGGCCCGTCGCACCCTGGTGCGGCGGGCCGATTTTCGTGACCGCGCGTCCCGATAGTTACGATTGCACCCTTTCCCTGCACGAACGCCCGCCCTAACGTGCCGCACCACCGGAACAACAGGGGCCGCACCTTTCGATGAATCACCGCCACTTTGCCGCGCCGCTTGCCGCGCTTGCCATGTTGCTGACCGCCGCCGCACCCGCGCAACCTTTTCCCGATACGGTCCAGACCGGAAGCGACATCCCCCGGCATTTCGTCCAGCCCACGGCGGATTACGATTACGTCCGGAAAGAGGTGATGATCCCCATGCGCGACGGGGTGAAGCTGCACACCGTCATCATGATCCCCAAGGGCGCGAAGAACCTGCCCATGGTGCTGGAGCGCACGCCGTATGAGGCGGACGGGTTCATGCCCAACAACAGCCCGAAGATGCGCGACGCGGTCTGGTCGGGTGACCGCGACTGGGCCGATGGCGCGCACATCCTTGTCTGGCAGGACATTCGCGGCAAGTACAAGTCGCAGGGCGATTACGTGATGACCCGCCCGCCGCGCGGGCCGCTCAACCCCACGAAAACCGACGACACCACCGATGCCTGGGACACGATCGACTGGCTGGTGAAGCACGTGCCCGAATCGAACGGCAAGGTGGGCATGATCGGATCGTCGTATGACGGGTGGACCGTGGTCATGGCGTTGCTCGATCCGCATCCGGCGCTGGTGGTGGCCTCTCCCGAAAGCCCGATGATCGACGGCTGGATGGGGGACGACTGGTTCCACCTTGGCGCGTTCCGCCAGTTCGGGCTGGACTATTTCCCCGAACAGATGACCAGGGCCGGCTCGGGCGAAGGCATCGCGCGGACAGAGCGCGACGATTACACCGGCTTCCTGAACGCGGGATCGGCGGGCGATTACGCGAAGGCCGCCGGGCTGGACCAGTTGCCTTGGTGGCACCGGCTTACCACGCATCCCGCCTATGACGCGTTCTGGCAGGGCCAGGCGCTCGACAAGCTGGTGGCGAAACATCCATCCGACGTGCCGACGATCTGGCTGCAGGGGCTGTGGGACCAGGAAGACATCTATGGCGCGGTGCACAGCTATGACGCGCTGAAGGATGCGGGCCATGGCGCGAACAACTATCTGGCCATCGGGCCTTGGTTCCACAGCCAGGTAAACCGCTGGGGCCGGGGCCTGGGACCGTTCAAGTGGGCGGGGGATACCGCCGCGCAGTTCCGCCAGAAATGGCAGATCCCCTTTTTCGATCATTACCTGACCGGGAAGCCCATGCCGCAGCCGATGCCGCGCGCGGTGATCTATGACGCGGTGGCCAACAAGTGGGACAGCTTTGCGGACTGGCCTTCCGCCAAGGAGCAGAAGCGCGTGCCGCTTTATACCTCGGCAGGCGGCGGCCTTACCTTCGGCGCACCCGATGCGGGAGAGGACAGCTATGTTTCCGATCCGGCGCATCCGGTGCCGTTCACCCCGCGTCCGGTGGTGAACGGCGATCAGGGCCAGTGGCGCGGCTGGCTGACGCACGACCAGCGCTTTGCCGCCAGCCGCCCTGACGTGCTGACCTTCCAGACACCGGTGCTGACCAAGGCGGTGCGGATCGAAGGCGCGCCGTTCGCGGATATCTTCGCGAAGACGACCGGCACCGACGGGGACTTCGTGGTCAAGCTGATAGACGTCTATCCCGGCATGACGCCGCACGATCCGAAGATGGGCGGTTACCAGTTGCCGGTAAGCATGGACATCCTGCGCGGCCGGTATCGCAAGAGCTTTTCCGACCCGTCGCCGATCCCGGCGGGCGAGGTGCAGGAATACAGGTTCCGCCTGCCCACCGCCAACTGGACCTTCCTGCCCGGCCACCGGATCATGGTGCAGGTCCAGTCCACGCTGTTCCCGCTTTATGACCGCAATCCGCAGACTTACGTGCCCAACGTGTTCTTCGCGAAGAAGGGCGATTACGCGAAGGCGACGATCAGCGTGGAAAGCGGCGCGGGCAAAAGTTCGGTCCTGCTGCCGGTGGTGGAATCCTCGGGCGCGCAGCCATAAGGGGCGAGGGTGCGATCGATAGGACTTCACCCTATCTGGCAACAGGGTTGATGCGCCGTTATCCGTTTGTCTTCAGGCTGGCTTATGGCCATGAACGGCAAAACCTGTCCGAAGCGGACAGGAATGGAGACAGGCAATGCGTTTCGACGGAGCGGATGCGGGCAAGGGTGGCCGTCCGCCGCTTCTGATAAAGGTCCGCAAAGGCCCGCTCGAGACGCCCGACGTCGTGGTTCTGGAACTGACGCTGGCGGGCTGCATGGTGGAATGGGAAGGCTGGGCGCTAAAGGAAGGCCAGCGCGTGCTGGTCAGCTTCCCCACGCTGTCCAACGTGGCCGCCAAGGTGCTGTGGATAGAGGACGGCCGCATGGGCGTGCTGTTCGACGATCTTCTGCACCAGGCGGTGTTCGACCACCTGACCACGGGGTGATCCCCGTGCCGCGCCCCGTCGGCACATCGACCGGCGGGGCTATGGCGTGTCCTCTGCGCGTAATCGCAAGGGCATCGCGGGTTGGGCCGGTGGCGGTTCGTTTTCGGCTCCGGGCTTCTTTTCAGCGGAGATGCGGCCCGTCGCCAGCAGGCCCATGTTGACCAGCGGCCGCAGGAACACGCCGTAAAAGGTAAGGTAGCGCGCATCCTCAACCGGTCCACGGCCGATGCCATAGACCACGGGTATCGCCGTGTCTTCGCGCACGGCGGTGCCGAAGGCCCAATCCCAAAGCGAAAAGATCACGCCCAGGTTCTTGTCCCAGTGTTCCAGCCGAACGCTGTGATGCAACTGGTGCATGTGCGGGCTGATAATCACATAATCCAGATAGCCCAGGCTGATCTGGAAATGGCTGTGCTTCAGGTGATTCAGCGTGAGCACTATGACGATGATGTTCGTCGTGAACATCAGGTCGATCAGGGTGACAGGGCCGATCCTGTAGAAGAACGAAAGCACACCCACCGCGGGCGCCAGGACCACGCTGTGACAGACCGTGTAGACAAGCGATTCCAGGGGATGGACGCGGAACGACGTGACCGGCGAGAGGAACGTGGCGGAATGGTGAACCTTGTGCAGTTCCCACAGTACCGGAATCCGGTGGAGCGCGCGATGCGCAAGGTAATCGCCGAAATCCAGCAGGACGACCAGAAGCACCGCCATCGTCACGATGGCGCCGGGGCCGGGATTCGCCGCGTCCGCATTCCAGCCGGTGCCCGACAGGCCCCAAAGCAGGATTCCCGCAATGAAGAACACGATTACACTGGTCGAGAACGCCGGAATCAGGCGATTGGCCAGATAGAGGAATACGTCGACTATCGCGGATCTGCAGCGCCACCTTTCCACGGCGAAGGTGTGATTGAACAGCGCCCAGATCGTGAAGTCCTGCTTTTCGCCCCTGATCGCCTTTAAGGACAGGACGATGAACGATGCGGCGATCAGCATGACAGGGGCGAAGACATACCCCGGATATTGTGCGAATATGCTGCCCTTCATGCTGTCGATTACTTGGTCTGCCGTCATCGTCATGCAGTCTCTGCGCAGAATTTTCGAGAAATCGCGGTAGGGTAAATCGATGGATCAGACCCGGTCCGAACTCAACGGTGCATTCGCCGTATAGTAACCCGTAGGACTAGGTTCGCATCTGGCCCGGGCGGCCATGCGGATTAGTCCGGAATTGGCCCTGAAATGGCAGTTTCGCGAGGCTGCGGCAAAATCCGTCGCCATATCCGCATCTTGCCGTCAGGGCAGTCTGACCGGCGAAAGGGCTGCTGCCTGCCCGCATTACCCTTCCGGGGGGCAGGCCTTTCGATCCGCGGGTGCTGCGGTGTTCAAGCCACTTTTCGACGTTCGTCATTCTTGGGCCATAGAAAGCGCGACGCGCGGAAATCACGGCGCAAGGCCGCGCCGCTGGTCCGCGTGCATTCGCCGTTCGTCGAACCGCCTCTGGCGTGGTGCGGCCGTCTCGCGCATGATTGCGACGGAAACCAACCGGGGGAATCGAAATTATGCGTCCTGTGATCCTTGCCGCGCTGCTTGCCGCGGCCGCGCTTCCCGTGGCCGCCGCGCCTGCCCTTGCCGCCCAGCCCGCCGCCGTCCCCCACCCCGCCGCTGCGGCAGCATCCGGGCCGGAGCGATCCTTTACCGGAGAAGACCTGTTCAAGGTGCAGGGCGCGGCCGATCCGCAGATCAGTCCGGATGGCCGCCAGATCGCCTATGTGCGCATGGCGGCGGACGTGATGACCGATCGAAACGTGCCATCAATCTGGCTGGTCGATGTGGCGAGCGGGCGCGAACGGCCTTTCGCCACGGGCAAGGGCGCGCACTATTCGCCGCGCTGGTCGCCCGACGGAAAGCGCATCGCCTATGTCTCCGGCGACGGCGCGGGCAGCCCGGAAATCCATGTGCGCTGGGTGGATAGCGGGGCCGATGCGAAAATCACCAACCTGCCCACCGGGCCGCGTTCGCTGGCCTGGTCGCCCGATGGAACGCAGATCGCCTATGTGATGAACGTGCCCGGCCAGGGGATGACGCTGGGCAAGCCGCCGGCCAGGCCCGAAGGCGCGAAATGGGCCGATCCGCTGCAGGTGATAGACCGCGTAACCTATCGCTTCGACGATGCGGGATATGCCAAGCCGGGCTTCGATCACCTGTTCCTCGTTTCCGCCGATGGCGGGGCGCCGCGCCAGTTGACCTTCGGCAACTTCGATGACGGCGGACCGCTCAGCTGGACGGCCGACGGGCGCAAGATACTGTTCAGCGCCAACCGGTCCAAAGACTGGGAGCGAGAGATCATGAACAGCGAGGTCTATGCCCTCGATGTCGCATCGGGTGCGCTCACCGCGCTCACCAGCCGCTATGGCCCCGATGCCGGGCCCGCCGTATCGCCCGACGGGCGCCGCGTCGCCTATGTCGGCTTCGACGATCATCACCGCAGCTATGAAAATGCAGAGCTTTACGTGATGAACATCGACGGCAGCGGATCGCGCGCGCTGACCGCAAAGCTCGACCGCAGCATCGACGGGCTGGACTGGCAGGGCAACAACGCGATTGTCGTCTCCTATGACGATCACGGCCGGAAAAAGGTTGCCCGCGTGGGGCTGGACGGGTCGATGCGCACGCTGGTCGACAATGTCGAGCCGGGGAGCGACCTCGACCGCCCCTATACCGGCGGCAGCTATTCGGTCAGCGCCAACGGCGTGATCGCCTATACCTCGAACCCGCCCACCGCGCCGGCGGACCTTTGGGTCGCGGGCAAGGGCAGCCCCAGGAAGCTGACGGACCTCAACGGAACGTGGCTGGCGGGCAAGGCGATGGCGCCGGTGCGCAAGATTCCCGTGACCGCGCCCGACGGGCGGCAGATCGATGCGTGGCTGGCAACGCCGCCGGGGGCGCAGCCGGGCAAGCGCCTGCCGCTGATCCTTGAAATCCACGGCGGACCCAATGCCGCCTATGGCCCGGCCTTCGCCACCGACGTGCAGCTTTATGCGGCGCACGGCTATGCGGTGCTCTATACCAATCCGCGCGGATCGACCTCTTACGGGGAAGAGTTCGCGAACCTGATCGACCGGGCCTATCCGGGCAAGGACTATGACGACCTGATGGCCGCGGTTGACGCCGCGATCGCGGATGGCGTGGCGGACCCAGACAACCTGTTCGTCACCGGCGGTTCCGGCGGCGGCGTGCTGACCGCGTGGATCGTGGGCAAGACCGATCGGTTCAAGGCGGCGGCCACGCAAAAGCCGGTGATCAACTGGATATCCGAATCGCTGACGATGGACGCAACGCCCTTCACCTCGCGCTATTGGTTCGACAAGCGGCCCTGGGAAGATCCGATGGCCTACTGGAAGCGGTCGCCGCTTTCGCTGGTCGGCAACGTCAAGACGCCGACGATGGTGGTTGTCGGCAGCGAGGATTATCGCACGCCGGACAGCGAAGCCGAACAGTACTATGCCGCGCTGCAGATTCGCGGCGTTCCCACGGTGTTCGTGAAAGTGCCGGGCGCCAGCCACCACGGGCTGGCGGGCCGGCCATCGCAAGCCGCGGCGAAGGCTTCGGCAATCCTCGCGTGGTTCGACAAGTACAGGACGGACGGGAAGGCCGCCGGTGAGTGAATCGGATTTCGATCTGAAGCTGCGTTGCAATCACGTCCTGTCGGGCCACCCCCCGGCGGCCACGGCGGACGTGCTGCGCGCGATGGCGCAATCGCCCCATGCGCTGGCGGAACCCGATATGTACGGCGCGGGCGGCGCGGTCGCCGCGCTCGAAGCCCGCGTGGCCGCGCTGCTCGGCAAACCGGCGGCGGCGTTTTTCGTGAAAGGCATGACCGCGCAGCTCGCCAGCTTGCGCACCCATGCCGAAGTGGCGGGCGTCTCCAACATCGCGATCCATCCGCAAGGACACATGGACGTGGACGAGGCCGGATCGATCGAGCGGGTGGGGGGAATCGCGCCCGTCCGGCTTGGCCGGTATCGCCCGTTCACGGTTGACGATCTGGTGGCCTGCCGGGACCGGCTCGCCGCCGTGGTCGTAGAGCTGCCCCTGCGCCGTTCAGGGTATCTTCTGCCCCCTCTTGGTGCCCTTAGGGACATTTCAGGATGGTGCCGCGAAAACGGCGTTCCGCTGCATTTCGACGGTGCGCGCTTGTGGGAAGCGGCGGCCGGTTACGGCGTGGACCTGGCAGAGCTCGCCGCGCTGGCGGATACGGTTTATGTGTCTTTTTACAAGGGGTTGGGCGGGATCGGCGGTGCCGTCCTTGCCGGCGGCGAAGAACACGTTGCCGCGCTCGCTCCGTGGAAAACGCGCTTTGCCGGCAATGTGTTCACCAGCTTTCCGCAAGCGATCACCGCGCTTGACGGGATGGACCGTCACTTGCCCAAGATGCCCGCCTATGTCGCCCGCGCCCGCTCTCTCGCATCGGCGCTGAACGGGCGGATTCAGGCCGTGGTCCATCCCTCTGCGCCGATGACCAACGCGTTCCAGATTCACATGGCGGGTACGCCGGCGGACCTAAAGGCGCGCAATCGCGCATTCGCCGAACAGCACGGCGTCTGGCTGTTCAACGTCTTCACGCAAAGCCCGTTCGATGGGCAGAGCATCGGTGAAGTTGTGATCGGCGAAGCGGCGGAATCGTTCAACGACGAGACCGCCACAGGCTGGCTTGCCGCGTTCTGCCGGTGTGGTCGAAAAGCGCTCTAGGTCAGGCGTCCGCCTTGCGCGCGCATTCTATGCAAAGCGTCGCGGTGGGCAGCACTTCCAGCCGCTTCTCGCCAATCTCCGCCCCGCAGGATGCACAGGTGCCATAAGTGCCGCGTTCGATGCGGAGCAGCGCCTGGCGAACGTCTGCGATTTCGTGGCGCAGCACGTCGTCGATCCCGGTCAGCGCCTCGTCGTCGGCAAGGTCTATCGCCTGTTCGGGAAGATCGTCGTCCAGGGGATGACGCAAGTCGTCCTCAACCACTTCGGCGCGGGCCAGCAGGTCTTTCAACATCGCGCGCAGGCGCGCTTCGGTGGCGGTGTTATCGGTCATCGCATATCCCTTCGCCCGATAGATGGACTCCGGTTGTCGCGATGGCAAGATGCCCGAAGAAATCGCCGATGCCGGTCTTGCCGATTGTTCCGGAATGGCCGTTTTGGCGGCTGGCTGGGGCGGCAGGATTCGAACCTGCGAATGCCGGTACCAAAAACCGGTGCCTTACCACTTGGCGACGCCCCAGCAGGAAGGCGCGCTTATAGCGTTCGAACGCGTAATGGGAAGGGGGCGTTTGCCCCCGGTCCCCAACAGGCTGCGGCCCTGGTCAGAAGCCGCGCGTCACGCCTTCGAGCACGTCGCTGGGCAGCGTATCGAAGTCGCTCGCGTCATGACGTTCGAGCAGGCCCTTGCGGTTGTTTACCAGCCGCCCGCGGCGCACGCCGGGCCGCGCGTCGATCTCTGCCACCCAGCGGCCCACGTTTTCATATTCGTGCATCGAAAGGAACTGGGCCGCCTCGCCATAGGCTTCGCCGCGATAGATATTGCCCAGCCAGGCATAGGCGGCGATGTCGGCGATGGTGAAATCGTCTCCGGCCAGAAAGCGCGTTTCGGCAAGGCGGCGGTTGGCAACGTCGTAAAGCCGCTTGGTTTCCATCGAATAGCGGTTGATCGCATATTCGATCTTCACCGGGGCATAGTTATAGAAATGCCCGAAACCGCCGCCGATGAACGGAGCGGAGCCCATCTGCCACATCAGCCACGAAAGGCACTCTGCCCGGCCCTTCACGTCCGTTGGGATGAAGGCGCCGAACTTTTCGGCAAGGTGCAGCATGATCGCGCCGCTTTCGAACACGCGGAACGGTTCGGGGCCGCTGCGGTCCTGCATCGTGGGAATCTTCGAATTGGGATTGAGCGAGACGAACCCCGATCCGAACTGGTCGCCTTCGCCGATGTTGATCAGCCAGGCATCGTATTCGGCATCGCCGAAGCCTGCTTCAAGCAGTTCCTCGAACAGCATCGTCACCTTCTGGCCGTTCGGCGTGGCGAGCGAATAGAGCTGGAACGGGTGCTTGCCGACCGGCAGCTCCTTTTCATGCGTGGGGCCGGCGATCGGCCGGTTGATGTTGGCGAAGGCGCCGCCGGACGGCTGGTCCCAGGTCCACACCTTGGGCGGGACGTAATTCTCCTCCGACATCGACATCTCCTGAAGTTTGTATGTGTTACTTACCAATAGCGTGTGAGGCCCGCGGCTTGCAACCACCTACTTGCAGCCGCCGGTTCGTCCACTTCGCAATGCGCGTCAGGGCTTTCCTCCGTGGAGAGCCTCGCCGCTGCGTTCGGGGCCGAACATCACCCATATCGCCAGAATCACCGCGGTAACCCCACCGAACAGCGCGAGTGCCAGCGCATAATCGTTGCCGTGCGCTTCTGCAAAGCCGGCCTGCCACACGTCGTTGCCAGACGCGGCAAGGTTGCCCAACTGGTAAACGAAGCCGGGGAACATCGCGCGGATCGCGGGCGGAGAAAGCTCGTTCAGGTGCGCGGGCACGATGGCCCAGGCACCCTGGACCGACACCTGCATCAGGAACCCGCCGATGGCGAGGACGATTGCGCCCGTGGTGAACACCCAAAGCGGAATCAGCGGCAGTGCAAGCAGGCTGGCGAAAACGATCGCGCGCCGCCGCCCGATCCGGTCCGAAAGCGGGCCGAACAGCATCGCGCCTGTAATCGCGCCGATATTCATCACGATGGCGATCGTGCCGGTGGTCTGCGTATCGAACCCGCGCTGGACTTTCAGGAACGTGGGATAAAGATCCTGCGTGCCGTGACTGAACGCATTGAACGCCGCCATCAGCACCACGAGGTAGAGCGCCAGCTTCCAGTATCGGCCAAGGTCGGCCAGCGGGGCGAAAGGTGAGCTGCCGGGCGCATGCTCGCGCTCTGCGAAGACGGGGCTTTCCTCTACGTGGAGCCGCACGAACAGCACGAACATGGCCGGTGCAAGGCCCAGCACGAACATCCAGCGCCAACCGATCGAATCGAAGAACAGGTAATAGACCGCGCTCGCCAGCAGATAGCCCGAAGGATAGCCGGACTGGATCAGCCCCGAAACGATCCCGCGCACCTTCGGCGGAATGGTTTCCATCGCCAGGCTTGCGCCCACGCCCCATTCGCCGCCCATCGCAAAGCCGAACACCGTGCGGACGACCAGCAGCTGCGTCAGCGTTTGCGCCGCGCCCGAAAGGGCGGAAAGGACGGAGAAGCCCAGAACCACCATCACCAGCACCGGACGGCGACCGATCCGTTCGGCCAGCAGGCCGAACACCAGTGCGCCCACCGGCCGCGCGGCCAGCGTAAGCATGATCGCAACCGCCACCGATTTCACATTGGTGCCGAAGGTCGTGGCGATTTCCGGCAGAAGGAAGACCATCAGGAAGAAATCGAAGGCATCCAGCGTCCAGCCCAGGTAACCGGCCCATACGGCCGTGCGCTGCGGGCGCGATAAGGCCCTGAAATCATCAATGAAACGCATGCGCCCCGTCTCCCCCGTTTGTCCGGCTGGTTTTGCCGCATGTGTAATGGGCTTCTTGCTGGTCGCAACCATGTTACGAGCGGGCGATGCGAAACCCGCCACTCTGCACCGCGCTTTGCGCGCTTCTGATGGCTTGCAGCGCCTGCTCGAAACGTCATGAGCCTGACCGGTCCGGCTTGCAGCCGCTTACCGATCCGGCGGCCCTGACCTTGCATGACGTGGCGATGCTGGCCGATCCGCCGGCCGGGGCACCGCGCGTCGACTGTTCGGGCAAGGCGCGCGATGTCGCTGCGCGGCTGGCGCGGGCAGAGGCAGGCAGCTTCGGCGCCCAGCGCGCGAAATTGTTGCTGTGGGGTGTGCAGGCAGTGGGTCATCGGGACGCGGGCGGAAGGCTCTGGACGCTTGAAAGCGAAGTAACCGATCCGGCCAGCGGCGCGGTGCAGATCGTCCAGCGCGACTATCTTATGGCAACTGGGTCGGACGGCGGTTGCGCCTATTGGCCGCTGACCCAGAAAGTGCTCGAATGGCGGCGCAATGGCAGCGTCCGGCGGGCGGGCGAGGGCAAGGTGCTGGTCAACTGACCGGCCGGGCCGCGATTTCGGGAAGCGGGGTTGCCGCGCGGGCGTCGAGGATTAAGGTGCCGCGCCATGAAAAACATCCATATGGGTCTTACCGCCGCCGCCATACTGCTGGCCGGCACATGCCAACCCGCCATTGCCAAGGTATCCGTCGATCCCGGCAGGATCACGCAGACGGTGAAGACGATGGCGTCCGACACATTCGAAGGCCGCGCGCCCGGCACTGCGGGCGAAGACCGCACGATCGGCTATCTCATCGCCAGGTTCCAGGACCTGGGGCTTGAACCGGCAGGGCCGGACGGAAGCTGGGTGCAGAAAGTGCCCTTGCTCCATACCACACTCGGCCCGGCGAAAATGGTGTTCGACGGCCCGAAGGGCGCCATGCCGGTCGAACAGTCGAAGCAGGTCTATGTCTCGACCGTCCGCCCCGACGACGAAGCGAAAATCGCGGACGCGCCCGTGGTCTTCGTCGGCTATGGCGTGGACGCGCCCGAGCGCGGCTGGGACGATTTCAAGGGAGTGGACCTCAAGGGCAAGGTTGTGGTCTTCCTTGTCAACGATCCCGATTACTACGCGAAGCCCGGAGAGCCCGCCTATGGCAAGTTCGGCCGCCGGACGATGACCTACTACGGCCGCTGGACCTACAAGTTCGAGGAAGCGGCAAGGCAGGGCGCGGTCGGCGCGCTGGTGATCCACGATACGCCCGCGGCGGGATATGGCTGGAACGTGGTGATCAGCCCCGGCGGCGAAAACTACGACATCGTGCGCAAGCCAGCCGATCTGACGACGCTTGCCTTGCAGGGCTGGATCGCGGGCGATGCGGCAAAGAAGCTGTTCGCGTCTGCCGGACTCGACCTTGCGAAGCTGCAGGTCGCGGCGCGTTCGCCGAAGTTCCGCCCGGTCACGCTCAAGGGCGTGACCTTTTCAGCCGACGCCCCCGTCACGCACGAAACGGTGGAGAGCCATAACGTACTCGCCAAGATACCCGGCAAGACGCGGCCCGACGAGGTGGTGATGTACGGCGCGCACTGGGATGCCTATGGCAAGGGGCCGCCGGATGAGAACGGCAAGATCTATCGCGCCGGCGCCAACGACGATGCTCTGGGCATCGCGGGGATCATGGAAATCGCGCGGGCGATGAAGGCCGCGCCGCCGCCGCAGCGCACCGTGCTGTTCGCCGCGTGGACGGCGGAAGAGCGGGGGCTGCTGGGTTCGGAATACTATGCGTCGAACCCCGTATTCCCGATGGCGAAGACCGTGGCCAATCTCGATATCGATATCTTGCAGACCGCAGGGGCGGCGAAGGATGTGATCCTTGTCGGCAAGGGGCAGGACACGCTGGAGGACGACATGGCGCGCGTCGCGGCAACGCAGGGCCGCACCGTCACCCCCGAAGGCTTGCCGGAACGCGGGCTGTTCTATCGCGCCGATCATTTCAGCTTCGCCAAGCGCGGCGTGCCGGTGCTGCTGCTGATGGGCATCGCCGGGGCATCGGACCTGAAGCAGGGCGGCGTGAAGGCCGGGCAGGCGTGGATCGACCAGTATACCGGTCATTGCTACCATCAGGCGTGCGACCAGTGGAGCGCGGACTGGAACCTCGACGGTGCGGTGCAGGACATCGACCTGATCGGCACGATCGGCGAGGAACTGGCCAATTCGGACACGTGGCCGCAGTGGAAGCCGGGCAGCGAATTCAAGGCGATCCGCGACAAGACGGCGGCAGAACGGGAGTAGGGCTTCATTTCGTCATCCCTGCTTTCACGGGGATGACGATTTCGGGTTATCCCAGCCGCTTGACCCAGCCGTCCGGGTCGGCGGCTTCGCCGCGCTGGATCGCGACCAGCCGGTTGCGCATCTTCTGGGTCAGCTGGCCCGGTCCGCCCGAACCGATCGTGAACTCGCCGAAGTGGCCCGCCACGCGGCCCACCGCGGTCACAACGGCGGCGGTGCCGCAGGCGAAGGTTTCGACCAGCCTGCCCGATTGCGCATCCGCCTTCCAGTCTTCGAAGGCATAGCGTTCCTCGCGCACCGTCAACCCTTCTTCGCGGGCAAGCCGGATCAGGCTGTCGCGCGTGATGCCGGGAAGGATCGTGCCGCCCAGCGGCGGGGTGACCATGGAGCCGTCGTCGAACACGAAGAACAGGTTCATGCCGCCCAGTTCCTCGATCCACTTGCGCTCCGCCGCGTCGAGGAACACGACCTGGTCGTGCCCCTTGGCGATTGCTTCGGCCTGCGGGACAAGGCTTGCCGCATAGTTGCCGCCGCACTTCGCCGCGCCGGTACCGCCGGGCGCGGCGCGGGTATAATCCTCGGCCAGCCAGATTGACACGGCAGGCGCGCCGGACTTGAAATAGTTGCCCGCGGGGCTGGCGATTACCATGAACTTGTAGCTCTTGGCCGGGCGCACGCCCAGGAACGCTTCGGTCGCGAACATGAAGGGGCGCAAGTAGAGCGAGCCGCCTTCGACGCTGGGGAACCATTCGCGGTCGGTCAGCACCAGCTGGCGACAGGCTTCGACGAATGTCTCTTCGGGCAGCGCCGGCATGGCAAGCCGCGCGGCCGAAGCGTTGAAACGCGCGGCGTTGGCCTCGGGCCGGAACAGCGCCATCGCACCGTCCGCCAGGCGATAGGCCTTCAGACCTTCGAAAATTTCCTGCGCATAGTGCAGCACCGCGGTCGCCGGGTCGAGCGTAAGCGGGCCGCGCGGGCCGACCGTTGCATCGTGCCAGCCCCGGCCATCGTCCCAGTCGATAGAGACCATGTGATCCGAAAACAGCGTGCCGAAACCGGGATTGGCCAACGCCTCTATTCGCCGCGCGTCCGGTACCGGCGCCGGGTGGGGCATCCGGGTGAACGATAGGGCGGTATCGGCGGTCGTCGCCATGGCGTTGGGTTCCTCAAGAATCGTGAAGCGCGCGCCTTGAACGATTATTGCGCACAAGGCAAGCGCCATGAAATTTATGGGAAGGCGCGGCGCGGCTTCGCCAAGGCGCTGCCTAGGCAGATTTTCGCGCTGATGCAAAGGGCAGGACGCCGAAACGGCAAGAATGGGTGCAAATGTGAAGGGCCGCCCCGGCAAACCGGAGGCGGCCCTTCGCATGGTCAGCGGCCGGAAGCGCCGCTCACGAAGCCTTTATCGCTTACTTGCCCGAAATTTCAGCGATAATGCTCCGCGCTGCGGGTTGCCGACCTCTCTGCTGAACCATGAGACATCGGATCACCTCCTTTCGCGCTGTTAGAGCCAAAAGCACCGCTTTTTCAGGCGGCTGAGCCGAAAGGACCGCAGGTCCGTTCCGACCTTGTCCCAAGTTGTGAATCATCGGAGTCGCAAGGACAAGACTTGCAATCAATTTTTTTCACGTCAGAATCAGTGCTTCGCGCCGGTTATCCACGGGCGCGTTTTTCATGGCATCGCTGAAAGCCGGGTCAAACGGTTTCCGGGCCACGGCCCTAGCGGCAGTCCTCTATCACGCGGTCGATCTCTTCCCACGCGGGGACGATCAGCGTGTGAAGCCCGTTCACCTCTACGGCGATGCGTCCGCGGCTGAACGCCATTGCGTCGAGAGCGGGATCGCTGGCCGCGAACGTCGCGCGAAGCATGGGCAAGGCACCGGGCAACGGCACGGCATCCAGCGGGCGCACCATGCTGGTGGTGAGCAAGGTCATCGGCAGCGCGGCGGGCGCCGATCCCGCGCGATCCAGCATCACCTGGCGGCGCGCCCGGTCGCAACGCAGCAGCAACAGCGGGTTCGATCCCGGTTCGCCATATGCGGCGACAGAGCCGGTGCCGTCCGGGCGATAGGACCAGTCCCCCGCGGTCAGCGGCGCATCGCGCCAGTCGACTTGCGGCGCGGGCGGCGGCGGAGGAGGCGCAGCGGTGCGGACAGGTTTGGGCGTGGGCGGCGGTGGAGGCGGCGGCGCGGGGCTTGAAACGCACCCCGCCACGAAAATGACCAGTCCCAGTGGCAAAAGCGCCCGAAACGTCAGCTTGCGGTTGATCTCCATGGCGCGGGTATGGAAGGAAGCCGGCGTGACCTCAAGCCCGCCCCGCAAATCGAAATCCCGCGTCGATCAGATGCTTGCAGAGCGCGGGCTTGCCGAAAGCCGCGCCCGCGCGCAGGCGCTGATCCTTGCGGGACTGGTGTTTTCGGGCGAAACGAAGATCGCCAAGGCGGGCCAACAGCTGGCGTCGGACGCGCCACTGGAGGTGCGCGGGCGCGATCACCCGTGGGTTTCGCGCGGCGGGATAAAGCTGGCGCACGCCATCGAACATTTCGGACTGGACCCGGCGGGCGTTACCGCGATGGACATCGGTTCATCCACCGGGGGATTTACCGACGTTTTGCTCCAGAACGGGGCCGATCATGTCTTCGCGGTCGATTCGGGCACCAACCAGCTTGCGTGGAAGCTGCGGCAGGACCCGCGCGTGACGGTGCTGGAAAAGACCAGCGCCCGCATCCTGACGTCCGCGTTGATTGACCGGCCAGCCACGTGGGTGGTTTGCGATGCCAGCTTCATCGGGCTGGCAAAGGTTCTGGAAGTGCCGCTGGCGCTTGCCGCGCGGCCAACGCGGCTGGTTGCCCTGATCAAGCCGCAGTTCGAGGTGGGGAAACAGGAAGTCGGCAAGGGCGGCGTGGTGCGCGATCCGGCGCTTCACGAACGCGTTTGCGGTGAAGTGCGCCACTGGCTGGAAGGCGAAGGGTGGACGGTGCAGGGTATCGAGAAAAGCCCGATAACCGGGCCGGAAGGCAATGTGGAATTCCTGATATCGGCCATGCGCGAATGACCCTTGGCGGGGTCTGCCAAGGCCATATCGCCCGTTTGCAACGAAGCCGGTCCTGATTTGGCACGCTGAAGTGCTGTCCACACGTTGCCAGCACGCCCAAGCCTCGCCAATATTCGTGGCGAATCGGCCCGGAACGGGCGCAAGCATCGGAACCCATGCAGCTTCTTGCCTCGCCCGCCCAGCTTCGAGCCAGCCTGCTGCGCTGGTCGCTGTTTATCGTTCCCGTCGTTCTGGGACTGGGTTTCCTTTCCGGAATGCTTTCCGGCAGCGGTCCGCGCAATCCCTGGTTCGCGGGGCTGGCCATGCCGTCTATCTATCCGCCGCCGATTGCGTTCCCCGTGGTCTGGACGCTGCTTTACCTGCTGATGGGCATCGCGCTTGCCATGGTGTTGAGCGCGCGCGGGGCAAGCGGGCGCGAGGCCGCATTTGCCGTATTCGCCGCGCAGTTCATCCTCAACCTTGCTTGGTCGCCCGTGTTCTTCGCGTTGCACAAGGTCACGCTGGCCTTCGGCATCATCGTGGCGCTGGCCGTTCTGGTCGCGGCGACGATGGCCGTGTTCGCGCGGATCCGTCCGCTGGCGGCCTGGCTTTTGGCGCCCTATCTGGCATGGGTCTGTTTCGCGGCGGTGCTGAACTGGCAGATCCACCAGTTGAATCCGGGTGCGGATGTGCAACAGGAATCGGGCGCCGCTGTGCGCATGGACCTGTGATCCCCTTGCAGGCAAACGCCGCAGGGGCCATCTAGCGCCTGACCGTTCCAGACTTCACGTTCCATTCAAGGCCAGAATTGCGATGCAAAGCGAAAACCCCGTGATCTCCGACTTCGTGAAGCTGCTTAACAGCGCGGCTGGCACCATTGCCGGCATGGGCCGCGAAGCGGGCGAAAGCGCGCGTGAGCGCATGCGCGAGGCGCTGGGCGGCGTGGACTTCGTGAGCCGCGAGGAATTCGAGGCGGTCAAGGACATGGCCGTGGCCGCGCGCGAAGAAGCCGATGCCCTGAAGGAACGCATTGCCGCGCTCGAATCCGCGCTCCAGGCGAAGGGCGGCAAGGCCGCCGGCACCACGCGCAAGTCTGGAAGCTGAGCTTCAGCCTAGTGGATTGATTTTGACATTTGCTTCCCCCCAGCCGGATAGTGAGGTTGCAAATGTCAGAATCGGACCATTAGTTTTCGTCGCTGGCGATTGCCGCGGTATCGCATTCCAGTTTCCAGGCGAAGCCGCCCGGACTGAAATCGAGCGTCACGTCCGCACGAAGCGATCTGGCCGGCACGTCGCGGATCAGCGTCGTGCCGAAACCCGCGCGCTCAGGCTCCCGCGCCGCCGGACCGCCGCTTTCACGCCAGCCTATCGTGAATCGCCCGTCCGCCACGGACCACCGGATGGCGATGTGTCCGCCGGCTTCGGCCAGCGCGCCGTATTTCAGCGCGTTGGTCGCCATTTCGTGTAGCGCCATGCCCAGCGTTTCGGCTGCGCGCGGCGACAGCTTGAACACCGGCCCGTCGATCTCGACCTGCCTCAGCGCCGACTGGCCCAGGAACGCGAGTTGCGCCTCTACCAGTTCCCCGACCGGGATCGCCTTCCATCCGCGCCGCGTCAGTAGGTCCTGGTTCGCGGCAAGGCTGGTCAGTCTCTGTTCGAACCGGCCCACGAAATCGCCATCGCCGGTTGCGGACCTGCGCAGAAGCGACTGGACGACGGCCAGCATGTTCTTCGACCTGTGGTTGACCTCCATCAGCAGGAGACGGATCTGTTCTTCCTTGTCGCGCAGGTCGGTGATGTCGGTGTTGGTGCCGAACCAGCTGCAGATATTCCCCGATTCGTCGCGGATCGGCATCGCGCGCGAGAGGAACCAGCGATATTCGCCATCGGCGCCGCGTAACGGAAAGGTGTCTTCCCACGGCTCGCCGGTGTCCCACGAATGCTGGATGCGGGTGACCACGCGATCGACGTGATCGGGATGGTGGACCGTTTTCCAGCCCCATCCTTCCATGTCTTCCAGCGTCGTGCCGGTAAAATCGTGCCAGCGCTTGTTGTACCAGAAGATCCAGCCCTTGCTGTCTGCGATCCATGCCAGCTGGCTCATGTTGTCTGCCAGCACGCGAAAGCGGTGCTCTGCTTCCATGGCGGCTTCCTGCTGGTCCAGGATCGGCCCGGCATCGCGCAGGATCGTGCTCGCCGCGACGATGCGGCCCTCATCGTCGAGGATCGGCGAAACGGTGATCGATACGCGCACGATCGAACCGTCCTTGTGCAACCGTTCCGTCAGGAAGGCGTCCACGCGCTGTCCGGACAGCACCTTGGCGATTACTTCGTCTTCCTCGCCCTGCCGGTCGGACGGGATCAGCCTGCGGATAGACTGGCCAACCATCTCGCCGGGCTCGTATCCGAAGATTTTCCGCGCGCCGCTGTTCCAGGTGATGATCGTTCCGTCGAGCCGCTTGGAAATGATGGCGTCGTCACTGCTCTCCACCAGAGCGGCAAGGTGTGCCGCTGCGTCCGGCGGCGTCAAGGTCGATGTCATTCATCCACTATGGGCAGGACCGGCGGGGAAAAGCAAAGGTTCGTTTGCGCCCGCCGGGTCAGTTTGGTCCGGGCCAATCAGGGCGCGGCCTTCACCGGCACCTGTCCGTTCCACGCCCAGCCGTTGATCAGCCACGTGCCTGACGCTTTCGACAGCGTGCAGGTCATCGTCGCATCTTCGTGCATGGCCACGCCCTTTTCCACGTAGTCATAGGTGACCGGGAGGACGACATAGGCGGTCTTGCCGTCGGACTGCACGCGCAGCGGATCGCCCAGTGTCACTTTCGCGCCGGTGATGCCCCTATCCTGAGCATCCATGTCCCATTCGTTCATCCAGTCGGCGATCGCGGTCTTCCCCTGCCACACGTGCGGCGCGAATTCGTCGATGACCACCGAACCGTCGGGACTGACCGCCTGTAAGGCGGTGTTGGCACTCCCGGCGTTGAAGCCGTCGGTAAACTGGTGGATCGGTTTCAGGATCGCCGCGTCGCTCGATCCGGCCAGTGCCGGCCCCGGAATGGCGAACGCCGGAATGCAGCATACGAACGCGGCTGCCGCCGCCCGTGCAAAGGCCTTCATCGCAAGACTCCCCCAACTCGTGAAATCACGATGCGACCTGGACGGGAGATTGCGCCTGAAGTGCGCACCTGTCACGCGCGATCATGCCTTGCGAATCAATCGCTTGCCACAAGCGAACCAGCGACTCGGCAGGTGCTTTCGCGTCAGAGCCCGGCGGCGGTGAGCGCCCGGTCGAGGTCCTCGATCAGATCGTCTGGATCTTCCAGCCCCACGTTCAGGCGAAGCATTCCTTCCGGAACGCCCATGTCCTCGCGCGCTTCCGCGCCGACCGAATGGTGCGTGGTAGAGGCCGGGTGGCACATCAGCGACCGCGAATCGCCGATGTTGTTCGAAATGTCGATCAGTTCCAGCCCGTCGAGCAGGGCATGCGCCTGTTCGCGTCCGCCATCCAGCACGATGGAGAAGATCGGGCCGCAATCCTTCATCTGCTTCATCGCCAGCGCGTGCTGCGGGTGGCTTTCAAGGCCGGGGTGCAGCATCTTCGGTACGCGGCCTTCAAGGAAACGGCCGACCGTCATCGCGTTTTCGCTCTGGCGCCGGATGCGAAGGTCCAGTGTTTCCATGCCTTTCAGCACCACCCATGCGTTGAAGGGCGAAAGGTTCGGGCCGGTATTGCGCTGGAATGGCAGCAGCTTGTTGTTGATGAAATCTTCCGATCCGCAGACGGCGCCCGCCAGCACGCGGCCCTGGCCGTCCATCATCTTGGTGGCCGAATAGGCGACAACGTCGGCGCCGAAGTCCATCGGGCGTTGCAGCGCGCTGGTGGCGAAGGCGTTGTCCACCACCGTGGTGATCGCTTCCTGCTTGGCGATTGCGCAAACGCGCTCAAGGTCCACGATGTCGAGTGTGGGATTGGCCGGCGTTTCGAAGAAGAACACCTTGGTGTTCGGCTTGATCGCGCGGTCCCACGCGTCAACGTCGCGCGAATCGACAACGGTGCCTTCGATTCCGAAACGCGGCAGCAGGTTGTCGACCAGCCAGCGGCACGAACCGAACGCGGCCTTTGCCGCGACAACGTGATCGCCCGCCGAAAGCTGGCAGAGCAGGGCCGCCGTCATCGCCGCCATGCCCGATGCCTGCACGCGGCAGGCCGGCGCGCCTTCCAGCAAGGCGATGCGTTCTTCCAGCATCTGCACGGTCGGGTTTTGCAGGCGCGAATAGGTCATGCCCTGTTCTTCGCCCGCGAAGCGCGCGGCCACCGATGCCGCATCGTCATAGGAATAGCCGGAGGTCATGAAGATGGCCTCGCTGGTCTCTCCCATGTCGGACCGCCATGTGCCGCCGCGGATCGCGCGGGTTGCGGGGCGCCACTTGGCGGTGATCGAACGGTCCTGGCCGGCAGTCTTCTTCATGGGCTGCGCTCTATGCGCGCCGGCGGGCAGGCGCAAGCGAGATGGGGCGTTGCGCGGTTTGGGACGAGGTCCTAAAGGACGGCGCGTTGATGATCGAGCGCCCCGCCTTTGCACACCGGCCCGTTCCGCTCGAACGCGACCCGCTCGGCTGGGTTCTGCTGATTGTCGCGGTTTTCTTCCTCGTCACGCTGAACCGGCTCGGCACCCCGTCGATGCCGATGTTCGACGAAATCCACTACCTTCCCGCGGCGCGGCGGCTGATCGACCTGACCAGCCGGCTCAATCCCGAACATCCGCTGGTAGGCAAGGAATTCATGGCGCTGGGCATGGTGCTGGCGGGTGACAATTCGTGGGGCTGGCGCCTGCCCAGCGCGATCCTTGGCGCGATCGGCCTGTTCGGGGCGACGCGCGCGGTGTGGTGGGCCAGCCGGTCGCGCATGGCGACGATCCTGTTCGGCATCCTGTTCGCCACCAACTTCGTCTGGTTCATGATCGCGCGCATCGCGATGCTGGACATGGCGATGGGGGCCTTTTTTGCGCTGGCGGTATGGCAATGGGTGCTCGCGTGGCAGGATTCCGCGAAAGGGCGCAGGCACCTGGTGCTGACCGGCCTTTTCATGGGGCTTTCGCTGGGTGCAAAGTGGAATGCGGCGCCGCTGATGATTATTCCCGGCCTGCTGTTCGCGTGGGACCGTCTGATGGCGCTGAAAGGGCGGCGCGTCCATGTCCTGTGGGCGCGCAATGCGGGGCCAGTGCCCGGCGTTTCGCTGATGGAGGCATTCGTCTGGCTCGGCCTGTTCCCGGTGCTGGTCTATTTCGCGACCTTCGCGCCCGCCTTTTTCTATGCGCAGGACCCGCTGACGCTGCGAAAGCTGGTGCCGTTCCAGCAATACATGCTGCAATTGCAGGACAGCGTGGTGAAGCCGCACACCTATATGAGCCGGTGGTGGCAATGGATGTTCAACATCCGCCCGATCTGGTTCCTCTATGAAAACGTGGACGGCGCGCAGCGTGGCGTTCTTATGGTGGGCAATCCCTTCACGATGCTGGCCGTGCTGCCCGCGCTGGTGCTGTGCCTGTGGGGCGGGCTGCGCGGCAATCGCCTGAAGCTGGGGCTGGTGCTGCTCTATGCGTTCGCGGTGGGTTTCTGGGCGCTCAACGGCAAGCCGGTGCAATTCTATTACCACTACATGCTCGCCGCCGGTTTCGCGATCGCCGCGCTGGCCGTGGTGCTGGGCGAATGGTGGGAAAAGGGTGTCCGCTGGCCGGGCTGGGCTTCGCTTGCGCTGGCGATCGGCATGTTTGCATGGTTCTATCCGATCCTTTCGGCTGGCGCGCTGCCTGCCAAGGACAGTTTCGCGACCTATACCTGGCTCCATTCGTGGCGCTGACGCGACCGGATTGGATGCGATTGCGTTGAAAACAGGCGGTTAAGCGGTTAGTCGAACCGGCATGCGCGACGCCTGGATCGCTTTCGCCATTGGCGCGGTCTTCTTCCTGTTCGAATTCGTCACGCGGATCGAACCGAGCCTCGACGCGCAGGCCATCGCCGCGTTCTATCACATTTCGGATTCGGGCTTCGGCACGCTTTCAAGCCTGTTCTTCTGGATTTATGCGCCGATGCAGATCGTGGTCGGGCTGGCGCTCGACCGATATGGTGCGCGGCGCTTCATCCTGCTCGGCAGCCTGGCCTGTGCCAGCGGCGTGCTGGTTTTTACCGCAACGGACAACGTGGCGATCGGCGGTTTCGGGCGGTTGTTGACGGGGTTCGGCGCCTCATTCGCGTTCGTTTCGGGAATGTGGCTGGCAAATCACTGGTTCGCGCCGGAACGCTTTGCGGTCTTGTCCGGAACGGTGAACGCGGTCGGCATGCTGGGGTCGGCCATCGGCGCGGTAGCCTTGTCGGACCTGATCGATACGGTCGGCTGGCGACCGGTCTTCACCGGCACGGGCCTTGCCGGACTGGGCATTTTCGCGATTGCCTGGCTGTGGCTGAGGGAACCCGCGTCTCCTGCCGCAACCGCCGACAGCGGAGCGGTCGAACATGTGCGCGACAGCCTGGCCGCCGTGCTGGGAGACAGGCGGATCTGGGCCTTGGCCGTGGTCGGGCTGCTCTATTACATGCCCGTCAACGTATATGGCGGGCTGTGGGGTCCGACCGAGCTGGTCCACGATCACCACCGCAGCCGCGTTGCCGCCGAAGCGGCCATTTCGATGATCTTCTGGGGCATGGCCGCCGGCAGCATAGCGGGCGGCTGGATTTCGGACCTGCTTGGCCACCGGAAATACCTGGTCTTCGGCGGCGCGATCCTGACCGCGCTGGCCTATGCCGTTGTGCTCTACCTGCCGATGTCCGCCTATGCCGAAGGCGCATTGCTGTTTGCGGCGGGCTTCTTCGGCGGCGGCCAGATGCTGACCTTCACGATGGCCAAGGAAGGCCAGCCCGGAGAGGTGACCGGCACGGTGGTCGCCTTCGTCAACATGATCGGCATCGCCGGCGCGCTGGTGTTCCAGCCGCTGGTCGGCTGGCTGGCAGACCGCGCAGGCGGCAACTTCGCACTGGCGCTGGCAACCGTTCCGGCCTGCGTGATGCTGGCGGCGATCATTGTCCTGGCGATCCCTGAATACCGCCACCCCGACCACGCGCCGGGCGCTCGGCCGGGAGGAGAGGCCGCCTGAGCGGCGGCCCTGCCTGCCCGGCCTCTACCAGTAGATCAGGCGGCTTCGGCCTTGTCGCCCGCGCGCTCAAGGTTGAGCCGCTCGGCCAGCAGGAACGCCAGTTCCAGCGATTGCGCGGCGTTGAGGCGCGGATCGCAATGGGTGTGATAGCGGTCCGCCAGGCGCTCGTCCGTGATCGCCACCGCGCCGCCGGTGCATTCGGTCACGTCCTGTCCGGTCATCTCTATATGGATGCCCCCCGCGTGCGTCCCTTCGGCGCGGTGGACCGCGAAAAAGCCCTTCACTTCGGAAAGGATTCGGTCGAACGGGCGCGTCTTGAAGCCGCTGTCCGATTTCACGACGTTGCCGTGCATCGGATCGCAGCTCCACACCACCGGATGGCCTTCGCGTTCCACCGCGCGGACCAGCGGCGGCAGGCCGGCTTCCACCTTTTCGTGGCCAAAGCGGCTGATCAGCGTGATCCGCCCCGCCTCGCGCGAGGGGTTCAGCGTATCGAGCAGCTTAAGCAGCAGGTCCGGCTCAAGCGAGGGGCCGCACTTCACGCCGATCGGGTTGCCCACGCCGCGCAGGAATTCGACATGCGCCGAACCGTCAAAGCGCGTGCGGTCACCGATCCACAGCATGTGCGCGCTGGTGTCATACCAGTCGCCGGTCAGCGAATCCTGCCGCGTCAGCGCCTGTTCGTAAGGCAGCAGCAAGGCTTCGTGGCTGGTGAAGAAGCTGGTGCCCTGCAGTTGCGGGACGGTCGACGGATCGACGCCGCATGCTTCCATGAAATCCAGCGATTCGCCGATGCGATCCGCCAGGTCGGTGAACTTGTCGGCCCAAGGGCTGCGGCCCATGAAGTCCAGTGTCCACTGGTGCACCTGGCGCAAGTTGGCATAGCCGCCGCCCGCGAAGGCGCGCAGCAGGTTCAGCGTGGCTGCCGCCTGGCTATAGGCGCGCAGCATCCGGTCGGGATCGGGAATGCGCGATTCGGGGCTGAAATCGATTCCGTTGATGTTGTCGCCCAGATAGCTGGGCAGTTCCACGTCGCCCTGCTTCTCGACCGGCGAGGAGCGCGGCTTGGCGAACTGGCCGGCCATGCGGCCCACCTTCACCACCGGCTGCTTGGTCGCGAATGTCAGCACGACCGCCATCTGCAGCAGCACGCGGAACGTGTCGCGGATGTTGTTGGGGTGGAATTCCGCAAAGGATTCAGCGCAGTCCCCACCCTGAAGCAGGAAACCCTTGCCCGCCGCCACTTCGGCCAATTCTGCCTTTAGTGCGCGTGCTTCGCCCGCAAAGACGAGCGGCGGATAGCTTGCGAGGGTCTTTTCGACCGCGTCCAGCTTGTCCGCGTCGGGATAGGCCGGCAGATGCCGCGCCTCGAACCCGCGCCACGTCGATGCATTCCAGTTGCTTGCCACTTGTCCTTCCTTTCAAGAAGGCGCGCCCATACGCGCCCGCGCGCGCAATTGCAAAGCAGGGATTGCGCCCAGAGTAATCGATATAGCAATTTTATGGCGTGCGGGCCGCCGCCGGGATCATTTTTTTGCGGGCATCACTTCCAGCCGCCAGCTGCGGTCCTTCACCAGGAACGTTTCCGCAAGGACCTGCACCTGCTCGGGCGTGATCCTGGTGAAATCGCTGAGGATGGAGCGGATATCCGTCAACTTGCGCGGGTCGAGCGCGCCGCCCGTCAGCTGGTACATGTAAAAGCCGTTGCCGGTGCTGGCGCGTGTGATCAACTGCTTCAGCGGCTCCGTCACGCGTTCCAGCTCGTCCTTCGACGGCGGCGTGGCGGCCAGGTCTGCCGCGATCTTGTCCGCGGCGTTGAAGAACGTGTCCATGTCCTGCGGGCGCAATTGCACCGTCGCGGCGACGAACCCGCCCGAAGGCAGGTCCAGCGGCCAGGTGCTGGCAACCTGCGGGGCATAGCTTGCGCCGACCTTTTCACGCATCGCGTCGAACAGGCGGTTGTTCATGATCTGGGCCAGAACCTGCAATTGACGCGAGATGTGGACGCCCTTTTCCCCGCCGCCGGTGGGCCAGGCGATCACCGCCGCGGCCTGGTTCGCGTCGCCGCGATGGGTCAACAGAACGGGTTGCTCGTTATGGGCCGGGATGTTGGGGGAAAGCGTGGCCGTGGGCAGCGGATCGCGCGGCGCAAGCGCGCCGAACGTCTTTTCCAGCGCGGCGATTGTCTTGTCGCGATCGAAATCGCCGAAGATGTCGACCTCGACCGGCCCCTGCTTCAGAAGCGGCGCCCACGCGTCCTTGAAGCCTTCGGGCGTCGCCTTGTCCAGCTCTGTCGGCGTCGGCGTCTGCCAGCGCGGATCGCGGTCATGCAAAAGCCACTGCAGGTCGCGGTTGAGCATGCCCTGCGCCGAACCGTTATAGGTATCGTACTGGATCTTCGCAGCGGCGATTGCCCGCTTGACGGGATTGGGGTCCCAGTCGGGCAGGGCGATCTTGGCGGCCATCAGATAAAGTTCGTCGGCCAGGTCGGCTTCGCGCGTATCGCCCGACAGCACGAAGGCGGTATCGTCGATAGAGAAATCCAGTCCCAGCTTGCGGCCGGTTGAAAGCTGGTCGAGGTCTTCGCGGTTCAGCGATGCCAGCCCGGCATCGATCAGCGCCGCGTCGCCAAGCTGGGCGTAGACAGCATCCTTCACCGGGATCGCCGCGTATCCTCCGCCAAAGCGGACGCGCACGATGACGCGGCCGGGTTCGGCATCGTTGGGCCACAACAGCGCCTTCACGCCGTTCGAAAGATCGACCGTCTCGATACCGAGCAGCCCGGCGGGCTTTGCGGAGGCCAGTTTGCCCGGTGTGCCGATGGCGGGAAGTTCGGAAAACGTGATGTTGCGCGCCGTGATACGGCTGCCGCCATCCGCGCGGACGGGCGCGACAAGCGCCGCCTTGATCGCGGCGGACGTCGCTTCGCCGTCCTTGGGCGTTACGTACATCGCGCGTTCGACCGTGCCCTTGAACAGGTCGCGCGTATGGTCGAGCACGGCCTGCGGAGTGAACAGCGGAATCGACTTGCGGAAGATGCTGTAAACGGCGTCGGGCGCGGCAACCGTTTCGCGGATGTCCACGGCCTGCACCAGATTGTCCGCCACGGTCGATGCCGCCAGCGTTTCCTGCGTTTCCACCGGAACCTTGAAGGCCACGTCGAACTCGGCCAACTCACGCTTGATCTCCGCCTCGCTGGGCGGCGTGTCCACCGCATCGGCGATCACTTCGCGCACATCGCGCAAGGCCGCCTTCCAGTCGTCGCCCAGCGGGGTGACGCTGATGGTGGTGATATTGGCCGATCGGCTGGCGTCGCTGCTGTCGACCGAGGCGAACAGGAAGCTGCCGCCCGCGCGCGCCTTGGCTTCCAGCCGGCGGTTGATCAGCGTCATCGCCAGCCGGTCTATCATCAGTCCCTGGTTATAGACGATGGTATCGTTCTTCTTGCGCCAGGGCCGTTCGATCGCGACGGTCAGGATGCGCGGCATTTCCGGTTCCACCATCACCTTGACGGTGCCGATGGGATGGCCCGCGTCGTCGTTCGCGGGCGCCTGCGGTTTACCGAAATCGGGCGCGGCGGGCTTTGGCCCCTTTGCCTTCCAGCCGCCGAACCACTGCTTGATCTCCGCGATCATGGCGTTGGGATCCTGATCCCCCGCGACGATGACGATGGTATTGTCGGGCCTGTACCACTTGTCGTGGAAGGTCTTGATCGACTTTGCGCTCGCCGCCTCCAGCGTCGCGTCCGTGCCGATCGGTGCGCGATCGGCAAGCGGCTGGCCCTCGAACAGAAGCTCACGCTGCGCATCGGCGACGCGCGCCTGCGCGCCTGCGCGTTCGCGCTTTTCGGCCAGCACGATGGGCACTTCGGTCTTCACGCCGTGATTGGTGAAGATCGGAGAGATGATCATGCCGGACAGCAGCTTGAACGTCTCGTCCAGCTTGGCCGGCGTCATGTCCGGAACGTCCAGCTTGTAAACGGTCTGCGTCGGGCTGGTTTCGGCGTTGGTGTCGCTGCCGAAGGTGGCGCCCAGGCGCTGCCACGTGGGAATCGTCTCGCCTTCCTTGAGGTATTTCGATTCGCGGAAGGTCAGGTGCTCGAGAAGGTGTGCATAACCGCGCTGCGCTTCGGTTTCGTACATCGATCCGGCGTCGACAAGGACGCGGACCGACATCTGGTCGGGCGGGACGCCGTTGTGCCGCACCGCATAGCGCAGCCCGTTGGGCAGGGTGCCGAAGATCCATGCCTTGTCCTGCGGGACGTCGCTGCCCTTGTAGAGCCAGTCCGAGCCGGGTTGCGGCGGAACCGTACTGGCGGCGGGGCTGCTATCCGACGCTTGCTGCTGCGCATCCGCCGGGGCGGCGAACGCGATCAGGGGAAGAAGGAAAAAGCCGAAACGCCGGGCGGCGCGCTGAAACAGGGACATGGGCGCGAATATAGGGGCGCAAGCGATGAAGGACCAGTGAATAGGCGGGCCGATTTCCGGCCCGCGCATCGAATCCCGCCGGGACCGCTATTTCTGTTGCGGTTCGTTCGCGCCCGACTTCGCTTCTTCCGCCGCCTGCTGCTTGCGCATTTTCTCGACTTCGGCTGCCGTCTTGAAATCGAGCAGCTCAACCTGGAACACAAGATTTGCATTCGCCGGGATCGGCCCCGCGGCCTTTTCGCCGTAACCAAGCGCGGCGGGGACGCAGAAGCGGTAGATCGAACCGGTGTTCATCAACTGCACGCCTTCGCCGAACCCTTTGACCACGCCGGCAACCGGGAAGGCGGAGCGCTGGTCCTGGTCGAACGCCTTACCGTCCGCCGCGAGATAGCCGATATAGTTGACGAGCACGTAATCCTGCGCGCCCGGCTTCGCGCCTTCGCCGGCTTTCAGTTCGGTATAACCCAGGCCCGACGCGGTCTTTTGCGTGCAGGCGCGCTGGGCGGCGGGCACCACCGGTTCCAGCGGAAGCGGGATGATCCCGCCGTTGCCCGCCGGAGCGGCGGCGATCGCGGGAGCGGCAAGAAGGACCGGGGCAAGGCCGGCGGCGAGGCGCAGGGGCGCGCGGAAGATTGTTTTCATCGCATGCGCTGATAGCGGCCGCGCGGGGCCGCGAAAAGGGAAATGCGGACAATCTCCGAAATGTCGAAAGCGAAACGCGACCCTGCCTGACCCTTGACCGTGTGCGCTGCCCGCCTACATGACGAAGACCATGTTCATAGAAACCGAAACCACGCCCAATCCGGCCACGCTCAAATTCCTGCCGGGCGAGCAGGTGATGACCGCCGGAACCCGCGAATTCACGACGCCGGAGGAAGCGGAAGCCAGTCCGCTGGCCGATGCCCTGTTCGCACTGGGTGATGTGACGGGCGTGTTCTTCGGGCGTGATTTCGTTTCGGTCACGGCCGGTCCGGGCACGCAATGGAGCACGTTGAAGCCGCAAGTCGCTTCGGTCCTGCTCGACCATTTCGTTTCGGGTGCGCCGTTGTTCAGCGGCGGAAGCGCCGAAGGGATCGCCGTTCCGGGCGAGGACGACATGATGGAAGACGATCCCAATGACGCGGATGTCGTCGCCCAGATCCGCGAACTGATCGATACGCGCGTGCGCCCGGCGGTTGCCAACGATGGCGGCGATATCGTCTATCGCGGTTTCCGCGAAGGTGTGGTGTTCCTGAAAATGCAGGGCGCCTGTTCGGGCTGTCCTTCGTCGACCGCGACGCTGAAGCACGGCATCGAGACGCTGCTGAAGCACTACGTTCCCGAAGTCACGGAAGTCCGCGCCGCCTGACCGGCGTGGCGCGCAACAACAGGCGAGAATCGATACATGGCCGAACCGCTCGACGCCCACGCGCTCGATCAGCTTTTCCGCACCGCGCGGACTTATAACGGATACCTCGACAAGCCGGTCAGCGAAGACCAGTTGCGCGCGATCTGGGATCTGATGAAGATGGGCCCCACGTCCGCCAACCAGCAGCCGGTGCGCATGGTGTGGTGCGTAAGCCAGGAAGCGAAGGAAAAGCTTGCCGCGCTTGCGGGCGGGACCAATCCCGACAAGATCCGCAAGGCGCCGGTAACGGCGATCATCGGCATGGACCTCGATTTTCACGAGCAACTGCCGTGGCTGTTCCCGCACACCGATGCGAAATCGTGGTTCGAAGGCAACGAGGCGCTGCGCGAATCGCATGCGTTCCGCAATTCCTCGCTGCAAGGCGCCTATTTCATCATGGCCGCGCGCGCCTTGGGGCTTGATACCGGGCCGATGTCCGGCTTTTCGAACGAGGCGGTGGACAAGGCGTTTTTCGCCGACCAGCCGCGCGTCCGGTCCAACTTCATCTCGACGCTGGGCTATGGCGATCCCGCGACCATCTTCGAGCGCAGTCCGCGCCCCGAATTCGAGAAATTCAACCGCATAGACTGAAGGAAGGGCGGGGGTGCGCAAGCTCGTCATCGATTGCGCGACCGAAGGCTGTTCGGCCGCACTGTTCGACGAGACGGGCGCGCTCGTTGCCGGAACGTTCGAAATGCTTGGCCGCGGCCATGCCGAACGGCTCGTCCCGATGATCGCCGAACTGCTGGATAAAGGCAGGACCGGTACGATCGCGGTCGATACCGGCCCCGGCAGCTTTACAGGCATACGCGTGGGGCTTGCCGCCGCGCGGGCGCTGTCGCTGGCCTGGAACGCGCCGCTTGCGGGATATGAAAGCCTGGCACTGGTCGCCGCCATGGCCGCGGCGGAATATCCCGGCATGGACATCGACGTGGCGATGACGGGCGGGCACGGCGAATGGTTCGTGCAGTCGTTCGATGCCGGCGCCGCGCCGCTTGGCGCACTCGTCTCGCTCAAGCCGGAAGAAGCCGCCCGGCGTTCGGGGGCGCCGCTCGTCGTGGGCAGCCAGGCAGAGGCGCTCGCCGCGCTTCGTGGCGGCGGCGTGGTCGCCCGGCAGATGTTGCCGGATGCGCGCAAGTTCGCGTTGCTTCCGGCCGATGCCCTGTCTGCACGGGTTTCCCCCAGCTATGGACGCGCGCCCGATGCGCGTCTGCCTGCGCGGGGATGATCGCGCCGGAAGACGATATCGACCGCATCATGGCGGTCATGGAGGCGGCCTTTCCCCCGGAGTTCGGGGAGGCGTGGAACCGCCGGCAATTGATAGACGCCATGATCGTCGGCAATTGCCGCTATGGCCTGATCGGGCCGGAAGGCGATGAACCGGTTCGCGAAGGTGACGAAGTCGCGGGCTTTTTCCTGGCGCGCTCGGTGCTCGACGAAGAAGAACTGCTTCTCTTCGCAATTCATCCCTCGTTCCGGCGCAGGGGGTTAGGCGGAATACTGTTGCGGCGCTTCATCGAAACAGCGCGAAACCGCGGCATGCACAGGCTTTTCCTTGAAATGCGCCGCGGAAACCCCGCTGCCGGGCTTTATGCCGCGCACGGTTTCCGCCCTGTGGGAATAAGGCCCGGATATTATCGCACCACCGACGGTGTGCGGCTTGACGCGATCAGTCAGGAGCTTGTTCTGGTATAATTTACCATGAATTTACAGCCCGTTGGGAATTTTCGGTAAAAAATCAGAACAGTTCCTGCCATAATGGTTGTTTCCTTGGAAATCGCCCTTATAGACATTAATGACAGCTCGTCGGATTGTTTTCCATTAAATCGGCCGATGTAATGGCCATCAAGCAAGATAGGGTCACGAAAATGAGCGAAGCTGAAAACGACATGCGTGAGACGTTGATCACGCTTACATCCGATATCGTTGCTGCCCACGTGAGCAACAACAGTGTCGCGGTTGGCGATCTTCCCACGTTGATTTCGAACGTCTATACTTCCCTTGCCGGCCTTTCGGCGGATGAGCCGGCCGAAGAACCCGCGCCTGAGCCTGCGGTTTCGATCCGTTCTTCGGTAAAGAACGATCACATCGTCTGCCTGGAAGACGGGAAGAAGCTGAAGATGCTCAAACGGCATCTTGCCACGCGTTACAACATGACTCCGGAACAGTACCGCGCCCGCTGGAACCTTCCGGCCGATTATCCGATGGTCGCGCCGGCCTATGCCGAAAAGCGCCGCGAACTGGCGAAGAAGATCGGTCTTGGCCGCAAGCCTTCGGCAAAGCGTGGCCGGGGCAAGGCTTCTTCCTGAAGCGCAACGGTCAATTGACATGTTGAGGAAATGGCCCGCCGGTCTATGATTGGCGGGCCATTCAACTTGCGGGACCGACATTGCACCAGGCGATCGACATCGAAGCACTTTGCGCGGAACGGGGACTGCGCATTACCGAACAGCGGCGCGTGATCGCGCGTGTCCTGTCGGAAAGCGACGATCATCCCGATGTGGAAAAGCTGCACGAGCGTGCGGCCGCCATCGACCCCAGGATATCGATAGCGACCGTTTACCGCACCGTTCGCCTTTTCGAGGAAGCGGGTATCCTCGATCGCCACGATTTCGGCGACGGGCGCGCCCGCTATGAAGCGACGCCCGAGGCGCATCACGACCACCTGATCGACGTGGAAAGCGGCAAGGTGATAGAGTTCGTCGATCCCGAGCTTGAGGCGCTCCAGCGGCAGATCGCGGAAAAGCTGGGTTACCGGCTGGTCGATCACCGCATGGAACTTTACGGCGTCCGGCTTGACCGCGAGGGCTGATCCCGCCTTCCTTCGCGCAGAGGCCGCCGCCGGGCGACCGGCCCCGATTTCCGTTGCAGGCTGGGTCCGCATCGTGTTGCGCGTGTTGGGGCTTGTGCTTGCGCTTCTGGTCTGCGTGCCGCTGCATTACCTTTATCGCACGGTGCATTACGGCTCGCCTTTCCCCAAATGGTTCCTGTGGACCGCGACAAGGTTGGCCGGTGCGCGCGTCACGCGGCACGGGGTGCCCCTGCGGCGCGACGTTTTCTTTATTTCGAACCACGTTTCGTGGGTGGATATCCTGGCCATCGCCGGGGAAAGCGGCACGGCCTTTGTCGCCAAGGCGGAGCTGGAGCGCGCGCCGATTGTCGGCTGGCTGTCAAAGCTCAACCGCACGGTTTTTGTTTCCCGCGAGAACCGGATGGCCGTGGCCGCGCAGATCAACGCGCTGAAAGAGGCGCTGGCGGACAACTGGTCCGTCACCGTGTTTCCCGAAGGCACGACGACCGACGGACAATCGCTGCTGCCGTTCAAGACCGCGATGCTGCGCGTGCTCGAACCGCCGCCGCCCGGCGTGCTCGTCCAGCCGGTGATGCTCGATTACGGAGAGATCGCGGAATGGATCGGCTGGACCGGCGTGGAAAGCGGACTGGACAACGCAAAGCGCGTGCTGGCCCGGCGCGGATCGTTTCGCCTTCATATCCACTTCCTCGATCCGTTCGATCCCGAGCCGCATGGCGGGCGCAAGGGCATCGCGACCGAGAGCCGCCGTCGGATCGAACAGGCGCTGGTCGGCGCGCTGGGCAAGCCGTTGCGCCCTTTTGCGCATGACGTGGCGCCCGTGCGCTATGTTCCGCCGCGCCCCGAACCGCCGATGGGGTAAGGACGCGCAACGGCTTTGAACTGTGCCCGGTTTTGGCGTAGGGGCGCGGGCCATGCGTTCCACCGATCAACCCAAGACCTATCGCGTAAAGAGCTTCGGCTGCCAGATGAACGTCTATGATGGCGAACGGATGGCCGAACTGCTGGGCGCGCAAGGCATGACCGCCACGTCCGAAGGCGACGAGGCGGACCTTGTCGTTCTCAACACCTGCCATATCCGCGAAAAGGCGACCGAAAAGGTCTATTCCGATATCGGCCGCCTGCGCCGGGAAGACGGTTCCAGCCCGCTGATCGCGGTGGCCGGATGCGTTGCCCAGGCCGAGGGTGAAGAGATCATGGCGCGCGCACCCAGCGTAAAGGTCGTGGTCGGCCCGCAGGCCTATCACCGCCTGCCCGACATGGTGGCCGAAGCCGCCGCCGGCCGCCGCGCGACCGAAACCGATATGCCGGCGGAGGCCAAGTTCGCCGCGCTTCCGCGCCGCCGCAAGTCGGGGCCGAGCGCGTTCCTGACGATCCAGGAAGGGTGTGACAAGTTCTGCACCTATTGCGTGGTGCCCTATACCCGCGGGGCAGAGCTTTCGCGCCCCTTCGCCGACCTTGTGGACGAGGCGAAGATGCTGGTGGAAGGCGGCGCGCGTGAAATCACGCTGCTGGGCCAGAACGTCAACGCGTGGCGCGGCGAAGACGCGAGAGGGCGTTCCGCAGGACTTGCTGGGCTGGCCGAAGCGCTGGCGGAAATCCCCGAGCTCAGGCGCATCCGCTATACGACCAGCCACCCCGCGGACATGGATGATGCGCTGATCGAGGCGCATGGCACGAACGCCAAGCTGATGCCGTTCCTGCACCTGCCGGTCCAGGCTGGCAGCGACCGCGTGCTGAAGGCGATGAACCGCAGCCATACGGCCGAAAGCTACCTGAAATTGCTCGACCGCATTCGCGCGGCGCGGCCCGACATCGCGCTTTCGGGCGATTTCATCGTCGGTTTCCCCGGTGAGACGGACGCGGAATTCGAAGACACGCTGCGCCTGATCGATGCAGTCGGCTATGCGCAGGCTTTCAGCTTCAAGTATTCGGCCCGCCCCGGCACCCCCGCCGCGACGATGGATGGCCAGGTGGCACCGCAAGTGATGGACGAACGGCTCCAGCGCCTTCAGGCCGCGCTCAATCGCGATCAATTGGCGTTCAACCGCGCTTCTGTTGGCAAGACCTGCGACGTTCTGGTTGAGCGCAAGGGCCGCCATCCCGGCCAGTGGCTCGGCAAGTCCCCCTGGCTGCAATCGGTGCATTTCACCGGAGAGGTTGCAATCGGCGACCTGGTACGTGTGGAACTGGTGGAGGCGGGGCCGAATTCGCTGTCCGGTGTCATGGTTAGAGCCTTGGCCGGCGCCTAGTGGATTGATTTTGACATTTGTCGCTACCCGGCCGGCAGGAATGCAAATGTCAGAATCTCACCACTAGGCTGTGGATTGAGACATTTATGACGCCGAATCGCGTCATCGCGCGCTTGCGCCCGGGGGTATGCGGCCTATCTTGATCGGTGACGGCCACGCACGTGGCGCGGCCGAACGAAAGGAGCAAGTCACCCGCTCTCATGGCCCGCAAGCAAGCTCGCGCCCACGAAGAAGAGGCGCAGATCCTTCGTCCCGAAGCCCCCCGCAGGGCCAGGGTTGAGGTCATTTTTGACGAGCCCGCCGTTCTTGGCGCGCTGTTCGGCCAGTTCGACACGAACCTTGTTCAGATCGAGAACCGGCTGGGCGTATTCATCTCGGCGCGCGGCAACCGCGTCCAGATCGAAGGCCCGGACGATGCCGTCGCCCGCGCGCGCGATGTGCTTCGCGGGCTGCACCAGCGGTTGCAACAAGGACACGAGGCGGATGCCGGAGCGGTGGAATCGCTGATCGCCATGTCGAACGAACCCACGCTGGACGGGATCATCACCGGGGACCAGCACGGCACCCCGCCGATCATGATCCGTACTCGCAAGAAAACGATCGTGCCGCGTTCGGCGATGCAGATCGACTATATGAAGGCGCTGGCGCGGGACGACATCATCTTCGCGCTCGGCCCGGCGGGCACGGGCAAGACCTATCTTGCCGTCGCGCAGGCGGTCAGCCAGTTGATAACCGGCAGCGTCCAGCGCCTGATCCTGTCACGCCCGGCGGTTGAGGCGGGCGAGCGGCTGGGCTTCCTGCCCGGCGACATGAAGGACAAGGTCGATCCCTACCTGCGCCCGCTTTACGATGCGCTTTATGATTGCATGCCGCCCGAACAGGTGGAGCGGCGCATCGCCAGCGGCGAGATAGAGATCGCGCCAATCGCCTTCATGCGCGGGCGCACGCTGGCCGACGCCTTCGTTATCCTTGACGAGGCGCAGAACACCACGCGCGAACAGATGAAGATGTTCCTCACCCGCTTCGGCCAGAACAGCCGCATGGTGATCTGCGGCGACCCCCGGCAGGTCGACATCCCCGGCGGCGATTCGCATTCGGGCCTGATCGACGCGGTGAACCGGCTGGAAGGGGTGGAGGACATCAACGTGACGCGCTTTTCCAGTGCGGACGTGGTGCGCCACCCGATCGTCGGCCGCATCGTCGAGGCTTACGAAGGGAAGCGCGAGGGCCACGGGCATTGACCGCACCCACGCTCGAACTCGATGTCGATCCGGTCTGGGGGCAGGAAAGCGACTGGGAAGCGCTTGCCAACAGGGCCGCTGCCGCCGCTGCGCGAGTGGCTCCCGAACTGGCGCATCCCAGCCTGCTGGTCAGCGTGGTTTTCGCCGACGACGACGAGGTGCACGGCCTCAATCGCCAGTGGCGGGCGAAGGACAAACCCACCAACGTGTTGTCCTTTCCGATGCTCAGCCGCGACGAAGTGCTCCATGCCGCGGGTGACGAGGGCGCGCCGGGGATGCTGGGCGACCTGATCCTGGCCCACGGCGTCTGCGCGCGCGAAGCGACGGAAAAGGGCATCGCGGTGGAAGATCACGCCGTGCACCTTGTGGTCCACGGATTGCTCCACCTGGCCGGTTACGACCACGAAACCGGAGATGCCGAAGCCGAAGCGATGGAGGCGCTGGAAACGAAGGCGCTTGCGCTTCTGGGCCTGCCGGACCCATATGGCGGTTCGGTGGACAAGCAGGGATAAAGAAAGCCATGGCCTCGAACGGCCACATTCCAGATTCGAACGCCGGAGAACCGGACAGTAGCAGCCCTCTGTGGCGCGCGATTCGCGCGTGGTTCGGCCGCGACGACGGCGACCAGTCGCTGCGCGCGCAGATCGAGGAGGCGATCGACGAGCACGAGGGCGAACCCGGCCTTGCCGGAAGCCTGGCCGGCGATCTTTCGCCGACCGAGCGGCAGATGCTGCGCAACCTGCTGCATTTCAGCGAACACGATGCAGACGACGTGGCCATCCCGCGCGGGGAAATCGTGGCGATCCGCGCATCCGCCCCGTTCGAGGATCTTGTCGCCGCCTTTGCCGAGCACGGCCACAGCCGCCTGCCGGTCTATGGCGAATCGCTGGACGAAGTTGTGGGCATGATCCACATCAAGGACGTGTTCCCGATCATCGCCGGCATGGCCATCGGCAACAAGACGCCGCCGAAGGAATGGAACGGCCTTATGCGCCAGCCGCTGTTCGTGCCGCAGGCGCGCGGCGCGTTGGACGTGCTGGCCGACATGCGGGCGAAGCGCACGCACCTTGCGGTGGTGATCGACGAGTATTCGGGCACTGACGGCATCATCACCATCGAGGATCTGGTCGAGGAGATCGTCGGTGAGATCGAGGACGAGCATGACGATGCACCGCAGGTCATGCTGACCCCGATCGACGAGCGCACTTGGGACGCCGATGCTCGGGCCGAGCTTGACGACGTGGCCGAAACGATCGACCGGCGCCTGGCCGAAGTGGAGGAAGACGTGGATACCGTGGGCGGCCTTGCGGTGGTTCTGGCGGGCGAAGTGCCCGAGGTGGGCCGCGTGGTCGAACATCCCAGCGGCTGGAAAATCGAAGTGACCGGCGGCGATGACCGGCGGCTCACCCGCCTGCGCCTCCACGCGCCCGAGCCCGCGATAGAGGACCACGCCGAGTGATCCGCCGCCTGCCGCCCCTGCGTTCGCTTGAGGCGTTCATCCGCGTTGTCCGCTCAGGCTCCGCCAAGACGGCGGCGGCCGAACTGGCGCTCAGCCCCTCGGCGTTGTCGCGCCGGCTGGGCGCGCTGGAAGAATTCGTGGGCAAGCCGGTGTTCGAACGGCGCCACCAGTCGCTGAAGCTGACCGATGACGGGCAGGCGCTTTACGATGCGGTCGCGCCGCTGATGGACGAGATGACAGAGCGGATCGACCGGCTGGTCGATACCGGCAAGGTCATGCGCCTGCGTCTGGGCGTATTGCCGCTGTTTGGCAGCCAGCGCCTATTCCCGCGGCTGGGCGAACTGCGCAAGCTGCACCCGCAGCTGCACATCGATATCGATTCCTCGCACCAGGGCGCGGCCAAGCTGGGCGATACGATCGACGCCGCCATCGTGTTGAGCGAGGGGCCGGACCCGGCACTTCACGCGGTGCAGCTGGACCACAATCGCGTCTATGCGATCACGTCGAAGGAACTGGCGGCCGAACTGGGGCCGGTGCCCGACAAGGAGAAGCTGGCGAAGCAGACGTTCCTTGTGCACAGCGACCTTCCGGCCAGTTTCGAGGCGTGGAAACGGGCGCTGGGGCTAGAGGGGCTTGAGCCTGCCGCAATCGACCATTTCGATGCGGGGCAGCTTATCCTGGAAGCAGCGGCGCAAGGGCTGGGCATCGCGATCATGCATGACGACCATTACGTGCGCGCGCACGATTCGCGGCTGTCCAAGCTCTATGACACAGAGATTGCCAGCCCTTACAGCTATTGGTTCGTCTGCCGCCCCCGCGCCCTGCAGTCACGGCCGGTGCGATTGTTCCACGACTGGCTGATGAAGGCGGGGCTTTAGAGCGTTTTCCGATCAATCTGGGTCACCGTGACGGAGCCGATTTTGGCCGGTCGCGAGGAGCGAGAAGCAGCGCGATGCGGGCCATCGTGCGCGACGAGCGACGCTGCGATCGGCCAAAAGGGGCCCGCCGCGAAGCGGTTGCGTGAGGGAGCCCGCTGGACAGCGTTGCGCCGCTTGCAGGGGCGGGACAGCCCCTGCTGCACGCCGCGCCTTGCCAGCGGGCTCCCTCACGCAATCACGGCGATCCGGATTGGTCGGAAAACGCTCTAGTACCGCCCCCACACGAAGCGCGAGGACAGCGCGTAGTTCCAGACCGATCCGATCACGATGCCGGCAATCGCGGCGGGATAGTCGTGCATCCCCATGCGCACCAGCGCGGCGGCGACGCCGACGTTGGCCAGCAGGCCCACCGAACAGGTCAGCGCGAAACGTGCCCATCCGCGCAGCACCGGGAAAAATCCGCGCAGGCGCTTGTCCGAATAGGTCAGTTCGTTGTTGAGCAGGAAGTTGAAGGTCATCGCCACGACCGCGGCGCTTGTCTGGCCGACGACGAAGGCGGCTTCCTTCGAATAGCGGTTGAACACGAAGTCCGCGCCCAGGATATGCAGCACGGCGGCCAGCACGGCCATGTGCACCACCACGCCCATCGCGCCGATCGTGCCGAACAGCGCAAAGCGGGTGGGGATGATGCGGCCCAGCCACTTGTCGTAAAGCCCGACGAGGAATTCGAAGGCGACCGTGCGGTCCAGCTTGCTTTCCCCGTGCGTGCGGGCGGAAAAGTTCATCGGGAATTCCTTGACGCGCAGCGGTTCGTCCACCGTTGCCATGATGTCGAGCAGGATCTTGAAGCCGACGCCGGACAGTCGGTGTGCATCGGCGCGCAGCGTTTCGGTGCGCAGCAGGAACATCCCGCTCATCGGGTCTGAAAGTTCGACGCCGGTCACCTTGCGTGCGATGCGGTTGGCGATGCCGCTGGCCTTTTCGCGCTTCGGCGCATTCCATTCGGCGGTGCTTGCCCCTTCCGCGAAGCGTGAGGCAACCGCGATGTCGTAATCGCCGCTTTCCACCGCGGCCAGCATTTGCGGCAGCAGCTTCGGATCGTGCTGAAGGTCCGCATCCATCACCGCCACGCATGGTGCAGCGGTGGCCATCATTCCTTCGATCGCGGCAGAGGCAAGCCCGCGCCGGCCGATCCGCTGGATCACGCGGATGCGCGGATCGGTTTGCGAAATCCGGCGCGCCTCGTCGGCGGTGCCGTCTTTCGAATCGTCGTCAACGAAAATGGCCTCCCACGCCACGCCCTGCAGCGCGGCATCGAGCCTGTCGATAACCGGCGCGATATTCGCGCGTTCGTTCAGCGTGGGGAGGATTACGGCAAGCTGGATCATTGGACGGTTTCGTTTGTGACCGTTTTTCCGGGGGGCGACAAGCGCGCGCCCTTACAACCTTGAAAGCACCGCGTCACCGATTTCCTTTGTCCCGGCCTTTCCGCCCAGGTCTCCGCCCCGCACGCCGGCAGCCAGTGCCCCGGCCACGGCCGCCTCTATGCGGTCGGCATGGCTGTCCAGCCCCAGCGAATGGCGCAGCAGCATCGCGGCGGAAAGAATCGTTGCCATCGGGTTGGCCAGGCCCTGTCCGGCGATGTCCGGTGCGGAGCCGTGGATCGGCTCGTACAGGCCGAACGTGCCGTATTCGGTCTGGCGCTCGCCCAGCGAGGCCGAGGCGAGAAGGCCGATCGATCCGACGCACATGCTCGCCTGGTCAGACAGGATATCGCCGAACAGGTTGCCGGTAACGACAACGTCGAACTGTCCGGGGCGGCGCACCAGCTGCATCGCCGCGTTATCGACATACATGTGTTCCAGCGCGACTTCGGGGTATTCCTTCGCTACTTCGATCACCACGTCGCGCCACAGTTGCGAGGTTTCCAGCACATTGGCCTTGTCGACGGAGCACAGGCGCTTGCCCCGGCCCATCGCCGCGCGGAACGCGACGTGGGCGATACGGCGCACTTCGCTTTCCGAATAGGACATGATGTCATATCCCTCGCGCTCTCCGCTTTCCGTTTCGCGGAAGCCCTTTTCGCCGAAATAGACGTCGCCGTTCAGCTCGCGCACGATCAGCAGGTCGATCGCGCCGGCGATCTCGGGCTTGAGCGCGGAAAAATCCTCAAGCCCGGCAAATACGCGCGCGGGGCGCAAGTTGGCGAACAGCGTCAGTTCCTTGCGCAGGCCCAGGATCGCCTGTTCCGGGCGCAGGTTGCGCTCCAGCGAATCGCAATCGGGGTCGCCCACCGCGCCGAACAGGATGCCGTCCGCCGCGCGGGCGACGTCCAGCGTGTCGGGCGGAAGGGGGTGGCCATAGGCCTTGTATGCCGCGCCGCCGACCGGGGCTTCCTTCAACTCGATTCCGGGAAGGTCCAGCGCTTCGATCACGCGCACTGCCTCATGCGTCACTTCGGGGCCGATCCCGTCACCGGGCAGGACTGCGATCTTCATTGGTTTCATTTCCCTTCGGGGTCGGTCGGGTTCAGTCGGCGGATATCCGCTTGAGCCGATCAAGCAGAATCGCGCGCGCCGCCATAACATCGCCGCGCCTGTCGGCAAGCAGGTGCGATTCGATTGCGCGGCCCTGCCGGTCCAGGCGGGCAATCAGGCTGGTCCAGTCCTCATCGGCCGCCGCGCGCGCGGCAAGGCCGTATCCCACCTCGCGCAGCAACAGCGCCTCATAGGCGGCAAGCGCCACTGCCCAGCCGCGCGCGGACGGGGCGTGGCAGATCGCATCGAGCAATGCCGACAGCGCTTCGTGGAGCGCGGGATAGGGGTGGCCTTCGGGCAAGGCGGACGCGGCCAGAGCGGTAGCCCATCCGATGGCCGCGCTGGGCAGCGGTTCGCCCAGCCACGGCCCGCGGCTTTCCACCAGCTCCAGGCGCGCCGAAGGCAGGCGGTTGTCGCCGCGCTCGTTGATTTCGGCGTCCAGCACGTTTCCGGGAATCAGCAGGGGGCGAAGCTGTCGCCCGCGCGCCCCGGCGACATAGGCGGCCAGCAGGCCGTGTCCGGCAGTCAGCAACCGCACGACAGCGCCGTGTTCGCCGTGCGGACGGCTTGCGCACAGGATGGCGGACGCGCGGATGAGCATTGCCGTGGGCTTTGGACCTGCGGCGGCACATCGGCAAGCCCGGCAATTCATAGCCCAAAATCGAATCCGCCATGCAAAACAATCCATCGTGGAAAACAGGGCCGATCTGGGATACCCTTGCCATATGAAGGAGCTCTTCCAGCACGTTGCCATGACGCACGGTGTCACCGTGCGCGTTGCCGTGAACTTCCTGCCCGAACAATCGCGGGTCGAAGCCGGCAAGTGGTTCTGGGTCTATCATATCCGTATCGAGAACGCCTCTGACGAAGCCTTTACGCTTGTCACACGTCACTGGCGGATCACCGACGGGCGCGGCGTGGTGAACTTCGTGGACGGCGAAGGCGTGGTGGGCGACCAGCCCCGGCTTGAGCCGGGCGAATCGCACGATTACGTCTCCGGCTGCCCGCTCGGCACATCGCACGGCAGCATGGAAGGCCACTACACCATGCGCCGCGACGACGGTTCGCTGTTCGAAGTGGCGATTCCCTTCTTTCCGCTGGCGGCTCCGGCCACGGCGGACTGAACCAAAGACCGGAACCATGAAGCGGACGCACCTCCCGCTGAACGGGCTGCGCGTGCTCGATGCCGCGGCCCGGCATCTGTCCTTCACCCGCGCGGCAGACGAGCTTGCGGTTACCCCCGCCGCCGTGGGGCAGCAGATCCGCGCGCTGGAAGACCTGCTGGGCGTCGTGCTGTTCCGCCGAACGCCCAAGGGGCTGGAACTGACGGACGAAGCCGCTGCCGGGCTCGACGCTGTGCGCGAAGGCTTCCTGCGGTTCGAGGAAGGCGTGCAGGCGATACAGGCCGGCCAGTCGAGCCATGTCTATACCATCGCCTGCCCGCGCGACTTTTTCGCCGCATGGCTGGGGCCGCGGCTGGCGGCGTTTCGCGGCGAAAATCCGCAGATGCGCTTCGTGCTTGTCGCCGGCGAGAGCGAGGTGGACTTCACCGAAGCCAACCTGGACCTGGCGGTTCGCTGGTCCGAAGGGCCGGGCGACCTGGAAGGCATCGCGCTGGGTGGGCCGGACATGGTCGTCGTCTCGCCGCCGGGGTCATCGGGCGACGTGCCGTGGATAGGCTGGCCGGGCGATCCCTTTCCGGCGGGCGAGGGGCAGGACCCGGCGATGAGCGTGGCCGATGCCGGAACGGCGATCAGCGCCGCCGGTTCGGGGCTGGGCCGCGCGCGCGTTCCCGCCCTGCTTGCCGAAGCCGCGACCGCGACGGGCGCTGTTTCCGCGTCTCCGGCAGAGCGGGCTTGTCGCAAGGGATACTGGCTGGTCGCCCCGCTTCCGCAATGGCGCCAGAAGAAGGTCCGCGCGCTGGTCGCCGCGTTATCCTAGTGGTCCGATTCTGACATTTGCATCCCTGCCGGCTGGGTAGCGACAAATGTCAGAATCAATCCACCGGGCGCGGTGCGTGATGTGTCCGGCAATTGGGCCGAAATTCCGTTGCCTCGAAGACGGCGCCGTTTCGGAATTTCGCGTTCCCACCCCAGATCCGGTCATCCGCCGTTCGACAATGCGTAACCTTCGGGGTAAGGGCGCGCCGTGATGATGGACGATGCCGCACCCGACCTGTTGCCCGAAGGGCTGGAAGACCGCCTCCCGCCAGAGGCCGCCGCAGCTACGCGCGTGATGCGCGCGATCCAGGACGTGATGCACTCGCACGGATACGACCGCGTGCTGCCGCCGATGATCGAATACGAACGGTCGCTGGCCGGGCGCATGGCGGGCATCAACGCGCGGCGCATGTTCCGCTTCGTCGATCCGTCCAGCCTCAGGATGATGGCGCTGCGCGCGGACTATACCCCGCAGATCGGGCGCATCGCACAGACCCGGCTGGCCGATGCGCCGCGTCCGCTGCGCCTGTGGTATGCAGGCCAGGTGCTGACCATCAAGCCGGAAGGGCTCGATCCGGCGCGCGAATGGCTCCAGTGCGGGGGTGAGCTTGTCGGCGCGGACAATGTCGCCGCCGCGAGCGAGATCGTGACGATGGCGATCGAGGCGCTCGAAACCGCGGGTGCGACGGGCATCAGCGTGGATTTCACCCTGCCCGACCTTGTCGATACGCTGGCGGCAGACGCCATGCCGCTGCCCGCCGAACGGATTGAGGCCGTCCGGCGCGAGCTTGACGCGAAGGACGCGGGCGGTCTGGTGGAGGCCGGCGGCGAGGGTTACCTGCCGCTGCTCTATGCAACCGGCGAATTCGATACCGCGATAGAGCGGCTCGCGGCCTTTGACGCGGCAACCGGATCGGGCGGCGGCGCGCTTGCCAGCCGGATCGCGGGGCTGAAGGAGATTGCTGCATCGCTGGGCGGGCGTGTGCGGCTGACACTCGACCCGTCGGAGCGCCACGGCTTCGAATATCAGAGCTGGTTCGGTTTCACGCTCTATGCCGATGGCGTGCGCGGTGCGCTGGGTCGCGGCGGGACGTACAGGATCGCCGGTGAGGGCAAGGGGGAGCCGGCAACCGGCTTTTCGCTCTATCCCGATGCGCTGGTCGATATCGTCGCACTGGCGGATGCGCGCGAAGACCTGCTGTTCCTGCCGCTGGGGCACAACCGGGAAGAGGCCGCGCGACTGCGCAGCATCGGCTGGCGCACGGTGGCCGCGCTGTCGGAAGGCGATGCGCCGGGCGTTCTGGGCTGTACGCACATGCTGACAAGCGAAGGGCCACAACCGGTCTGACGGCTGCGGCCCCGCTGTTAGTCCATCCGTTCGGGCGGGGTTCGATCAGAGTCCGGAGAACGTCGCCGGGTCCGGCCCGATGCGGCCATTGGCATCGTCGAGCATTTCGATCCGGCCCATCTGGTCACGCTTGAGGTGCGTGGAAAGCGCCGCGAAGTTGTCAGCCGCGTGGGCGTGGCTGCTCGCCTTGGGGATCGGCGCGAGGCCGTTCTGCAGGTGCCAGCGCAGCACCACGGCGGCAGGCGTCGCGCCCGTTTCCTCGGCGATCTCGCGGATCACGGGGTTGTTCATGGCCTTGCCCTGGCCCAGCGGCGACCAGCTTTGCGTCGCGATGCCCATGTCCGCGTGGACTTTGCGCAGTTCGCGTTGCTGGAACGTGGGATGGAGTTCGACCTGGTTGACCGCCGGGACCACGCCGGTTTCCTTGTCCAGCCGTTCCAGGTGTTCGGGCAGGAAGTTCGAAACGCCGATCGACAGCGCCTTGCCTTCGTCGCGAAGCTCGATCATCGCCTTCCAGCTCTCGACGTAGAGGTCCTGTTCGGGGCAGGGCCAGTGGAGCAGCAAAAGGTCCACGTTGTCGCGACCCAGCCTTTCGAGCGAGCGGTCGAGCGCGGCGCGCGTGCCTTCGTGGCCCTGGTCGCGATTCCACACCTTGGTCGTCAGCCAGACCTGGTTGCGGCCGCGCAGGCCTTCGCCGACGCCGTCCTCGTTCTCGTAGATGGCGGCGGTGTCGACCAGTTTGTAGCCGATGTCCACGGCATCGCGGACACACTCCGCCGCGTCACTGTCGGGCACCTGCCAGGTGCCGAAACCGAACTGGGGCATCTCGCGGCCGTCGTTGAGTATGATGACGGGTTGGGGGACGAGAACTCCTGCGCGCATGTTATCTCCTTGTTGCCAAACGCAATCGCTGTGCCGGTGCAAGTCCTGCGATCCGAAGGCCAGGGGGCCGGGACCGGAGCTGCCGTGAAGACAGGCTGGCACGCTGCAAACGGCAGGCGGACCAGGGAGATGCACACCCGGATACGAAACGACAACGACCGGAAGGCCGGATCGATCCGAAAATGCCCCGCTCAATCGCCGAACAGTTCGGCGAGCCTGCGACCGGAATGGGCGATCGCTGCATGGCCATAGGGCACCGGGACGCCGATTGATTTCGGCGTGGCCGCGCAGCCCTTCGCGCGAATAGCAGCCGAGGTCAACCTTGCCGCCCGTCGCGCACGGGTCCAGTTCCGGCCTGATTCTGGCCGGAATCTGGGCATTGTTCCCCTGTGCGCTGTGAACCGGAATTTTCGGGTCGCATTCCAACCGTGGCTTGACTCGCCCTTCCCCCTCCCATTAGGGCGCGCTCCGCAAATCCGCGCGTCGGCACATCGCCACGCGTACCGGACATCCGCATCGCCGAGTCCTGTCGAAGGGCGATTGACGGATCCACCCTGGCAGGTGGAGAACCTGTATCCATGGCCAACGTAACCGTAATCGGCGCCCAGTGGGGCGATGAAGGCAAGGGCAAGATCGTCGACTGGCTGGCGAGCCGCGCCGATGCCGTCGTGCGCTTCCAGGGCGGACACAATGCCGGCCATACGCTGGTGGTCGGCGACCAGACCTACAAGCTCAGCCTGTTGCCCTCGGGCATCGTCACCGGCACACTTTCGATCATCGGCAACGGCGTGGTGCTGGACCCCTGGCACCTGAAGGCGGAGATCGGGAAGCTGGAAGGGCAGGGCGTCAAGATCAATGCGGACAACTTCGCCATCGCCGATAACTGCCCGTTGATCCTTCCGCTGCACCGCGACCTTGACGGATTGCGTGAAACCGCGGCGGGGGCGGGCAAGATCGGCACGACGGGTCGCGGCATCGGCCCAGCCTATGAAGACAAGGTGGGACGCCGCGCGATCCGGGTGTGCGATCTGGCGCATCTCGACGCGCTCGATGCGCAGCTTGATCGCCTTTGCGCGCATCACGATGCGTTGCGCGCCGGGTTCGGGGAACCGCCGGTAGATCGCCAGGCGCTGATCGCGGAACTGAAGGAAATAGCGCCCTTCGTGCTGCAATTCGCCCAGCCGGTGTGGAAGCGGTTGAAGAAAGTGCGCAAGGCGGGCGCGCGCATCCTGTTCGAAGGCGCGCAGGGCGTGCTGCTGGATGTCGATCACGGTACCTATCCCTTCGTCACCAGCTCGAACACGGTCAGCGGCACGGCGGCAAGCGGGTCTGGCCTTGGCCCCTCGTCCACCGGGTTCGTGCTGGGGATCGTCAAGGCTTACACCACGCGCGTTGGATCGGGTCCGTTCCCGACCGAGCTTGACGACGATACCGGCCAGCGCCTTGGCGAACGCGGGCATGAATTCGGCACCGTCACCGGCCGCAAGCGCCGCTGCGGATGGTTCGACGCGGTGCTGGTGCGCCAGTCCTGCGCGATTTCGGGCGTGACCGGGATCGCGCTTACCAAGCTCGACGTGCTCGACGGGTTCGATACGGTGAAGATCTGCACCGGCTATCGGCTGCGCGGGCAGGACGGCAAGAGCCGCATCTTGGACTATTTCCCCAGCCACGCGGCAGACCAGGCCGCGGTCGAGCCGATCTACGAGGAAATGGAAGGCTGGAGCGGGACAACGGCGGGCGCGCGGTCGTGGGCGGACCTGCCGGCACAGGCGATCAAGTATATCCAGCGCGTGCAGGAACTGATCGAAACGCCCGTCGCGCTCGTTTCCACCAGCCCCGAGCGCGAGGATACCATCCTTGTGCGCGATCCCTTTATCGACTGACGCCATGCGCGCCCGCCTCTTCCTTCCCCTGACGTTGCTTCTTGCGGTGGGAGAGGCGGGCAGCGTCGCCGCGCAGGCAGGCGACCCCGGCGATGTCGATTTCGTGCTGGTCGAAAAGGCGGCGCGTCGGCTGACGCTCTATTCGCAGGGCCGCGCCGTGCGCGTTTACAACGCGATCCAGCTGGGCGGGGCGCCCGTTGGCGCCAAGCATTTCGAAGGGGACGAACGCACGCCCGAGGGGCGCTATACGATCGATTATGGCAATCCCGACAGCGCCTATCACCTTTCGCTGCACATCTCTTATCCCTCGCCGCGCGATACCGCCTATGCGCGGGCGCATGGGCGCTCGCCCGGCGGAATGATCATGATCCACGGGCAGCCGAACGGCTGGGCTGCCGGGCGTGCGCCGGGCGACTGGACCGATGGCTGCATTGCGCTGAGCAACGCGCAGATAGAGCAGCTTTGGGAAACGGTGGGCGACGGTACGCCGATTGAGATCAGGCCCTGAACCGCCCGCCTGGGCTGCTCTGTCAGGGGCGGCAAACGCCGCACATCTCCCGTATTCACGATCAAATCGGATTAATCGTGTCCGCAAAAATGGCTGCGCGCGCGCTATGATGGCGTGGTCACGCAAAATTCGGGAGATGGGCAATGGTCGGCCCCGGCACGTCGTTTCAGCACTGGGATGGCCAACAATTCGGCCGGCAACGGGCCGTGGGCCTGTTCGCGTCCGACGAATTCTCTCTTCAATTGCTCACGCGGATATCGTCCGACGTGGGGGTGGACCTGAAAATGTCCTGTTCCATTGAAGACTTGGCCGCAGCGCCCGGCCTGCTGGACGAACTGGATCATATCACGATTGCGTTCGATCGTGTCGATACCGTGGCAGAGGCCGCGGCCGAGGTGATGAAGCAGGCGATGGCCGTGCGCCCGGCATTGCGGGCGCTGGTGCTCGTCCCGATGGAGTTGCTCGAACTCGCATGGCGTGCATTCGATCCCTCGCAGGCGAACGTGCTGGTGAACCCGTTCGGATCGGAAATCGCCCAGGCGCTGATCCGATGCGCCGGCCCGCAGCCAAGCGACCAAGTCCGCGACGATAGCGAGACGTCGGACGATCTTGTCAGGTCGCTGATGAAGGAAGTTACCCGCCTGTCGCACAGGCTGGATCGGCTGATGCAGGGCGGCCAGCAATCGGGTGGCTTGCTGTTCGCGCAACCTGATGACGATGCAACGCAGGGCGGCGTCAGCGACAGGAAGCAGGGCTATAAGGCCGAAAGCGAGAGGGAAGGCGGCACGATAAGGCGATTGCGCCCGGCGTTACCCGATCCGCGACTGGTGCGCCGCGTAATCCGCCAGCGCCAGCTGCGCGCGCGTTTTCTCGATGCGGACCTGTTTGCCGATCCCGCGTGGGACATCCTGCTGGATCTGACGGCGGCGAGGGGGGAGCATACGCGGGTTTCGGTTACGTCGCTCTGCATCGCCTCGGGCGTTCCGCCCACCACCGCGCTGCGCTGGATCGGGCAGATGACCGAAGGGGGCCTGTTGCAGCGGGTTGACGACGAAGCGGACCGTCGCCGCGCCTTCATAGACCTTACGGACAAGGCGGCGGATGCGATGGCCCGCTATTTCGCCGAAGTGGGCACGGGCGTCCAGGGCGGGGTCTGAAAGACGCCGGTGCTGCGCCAGCCCGGCTGTGTATTCGCCCACCGCCGCGCCCGCCGGAGGCGTGGGGTGGCCACGCCCGCCGGTGCCGTCAAAGCTCCGCCCGGCGCAGCCGCAGGGCGTTGCCGATGACTGAAACCGACGACATGCTCATCGCGGCGGCGGCGATCATCGGGCTCAGCAATATTCCGAAGAACGGGTAGAGCACGCCCGCCGCCACCGGCACGCCGATGGTGTTGTAACCGAACGCGAACAACAGGTTCTGTCGGATATTGCGCATCGTCAGGCGCGACAGGCGACGCGCCTTGGCGATTCCCAGCAAATCCCCGCTGACCAGCGTTACGCCCGCGCTTTCCATCGCCACGTCTGTGCCCGTGCCCATCGCGATCCCCACGTCCGCCGCGGCGAGGGCGGGGGCATCGTTGATCCCGTCGCCCGCCATGGCCACCTTGCGACCCGCGGATTTCAACTCGCCGACGATGCGGTGCTTGTCTTCGGGCGATACGTCCGCATGGACTTCGTCGATGCCCAGTTCGCCGGCCACGGCATGGGCCGTGGCGGCGGCATCGCCTGTCAGCATCACCACGCGCACGTTCTGGTGGTGCAGGCGCTTCACCGCCTCGGCACTGCTCTGCTTGATCGGGTCTGCAACCGATAGCAGGCCGGCCAGTGCGCCATCGACCGCGACATACATCACCGTTCGGCCCTTCGCGCGACCGGCCTCTGCCTGCTTGTCCGCATTTGCGTCAGCGATTCCCAGGCTCTCCATCAGGCGCGCATTGCCTATGGCAACCGTGCGTCCGCCCACCTCGGCCCGCGCGCCTTGCCCGGTGATCGATTCGAAGTTTTCGGCCTCCTGCAAGGCAGCGCCGCGTTCGGTCGCACCCGCGACGATGGCGGCGCCGAGAGGATGTTCGCTGCCGCGCTCTACGCTTGCGGCAAGGGCCAGCAGGTCGCCTTCGGGGAAGTCGCCGATCGGTTCCACGGCGACGAGCCGGGGCTTGCCTTCGGTCAGCGTGCCCGTCTTGTCCACCACCACGGTATCGATCGTCTCCAGCGCCTGAAGCGCTTCGGCGTCGCGGATCAGGATGCCGTTCTGCGCGCCCTTGCCGGTGCCGACCATGATCGACATCGGCGTGGCAAGGCCCAGCGCGCAGGGGCAGGCAATGATCAGCACGGCGATGGCGTTGACCAGCGCATAGGCGAGCGCGGGCGGCGGCCCCCAGATTGCCCATGCGATGAAAGCGACGATGGCGCTGGCCACGACGGACGGCACGAACCACGCCGCCACGCGGTCTGCCAGGTTCTGGATCGGGGCGCGGCTGCGCTGCGCGGCGGCGACCATCTGCACGATGCGCGACAGCAGCGTGTCGCGCCCGACATGTTCGGCCACCATCACAAGGCTGCCGTTTCCGTTGACGGTGCCGCCGGTCAGCCGGTCGCCCGCGGTCTTTGCCACGGGCATCGGTTCGCCGGTTACCATCGATTCGTCGACGTGGCTCGATCCGCTTTCGACCGTGCCGTCCACCGGGATCTTCGCGCCGGGGCGCACGCGCAGCCGGTCGCCCGGATGAACGTCCGCCAGCGGCACTTCACTGTCACCATCCTCGCCGATCCGGACAGCGACCGGCGGCGCAAGTTCCAGCAGCGCGCGCAGGGCGCCGGACGTTTGCCCGCGCGCCTTCAGTTCCAGCACTTGCCCCAGCAGGACGAGCGTCGTGATGACAGCCGCCGCTTCGAAATAGACGCCCACCCGCCCGGCATGGTCGCGAAATGCAGAGGGGAACAGGTCCGGCGCGACGGTGGCGACAAGGCTGAAGCCATAGGCGATGGCGACGCCCAGCCCGATCAGTGTGAACATGTTGGGATTGCGCGTGCGTACCGACGCGACAGCGCGCGCGAAGAAAGGCGCCGCGCCCCAGAACACCACCGGCGTCGCCAGCGCCAGCTGCACCCATTGCGCCCAGCCCGGCGAGATCAGTGCACCAAGCGGGTTGCCGGGCAGCATTTCGGCCATCGCATAGAGGAACAGCGGCACGGTGAAGATCGCGCTGATCCAGAAGCGTCGGCGCATATCGATCAGTTCGGGGTCCGGCCCGTCATCAAGACTCACTTCCTCGGGCTCTAGTGCCATGCCGCAGATCGGGCAGGTTCCGGGGCCTTCCTGCCGCACCTCGGGGTGCATCGGGCAGGTGTAGATCGCGCCGGGCACGACCGGTTCCGGCTCGCGCGGGGAGAGGTATTTCGCGGGATCGGCAACGAATTTCGTGCGGCATCCCGCCGAACAGAAGTGATAGTCCGTGCCGTCATGTTCGGCGTGATGCGGAGACTTTTCGGGGTCGACCGTCATCCCGCAAACGGGGTCGATAACCGTGCCCTGTGCCGAATCGTCGTGCGCCCCCGCGCAGCAATGAGCGTGCTGTTCCATAAAGTGGCAATCCTTGGGCCGAAGCGGCCGTTCCCGGTGTCAGTCGGGCTTGTTCGAAGCGCGTCGTTCGAAAAAGCGGTAGAGCGAGATGAAGACGGCGGCGACATACCAGCCAAGCGCATAGGCAACGGCGACACCGAAGACGACGTGCCACACCCCGTAAGCGCCATAGCCGTAGCCGGCCATTTGCCAGCCGCCCGCGTGCCAGCCTCCCGGCCCGGCGCCGTTCATCATCCAGCCCCGGCCGCCTGCCTGCGTCATCGCGCCGGTCATCGGACCGTGCCAGCCGCCAGGGCCGGCCATGTGCGTCAGGCGCAGCAGCGCAAGCGGCAGGTAGGCAAGGACGAAGGTGAGCGAAAGTGCGTTTCCGGTCGTAGAGATGCGCATCGGATATCTCCTCGTCAGCGAAAGGGGGATGGCGGGATTGCGACTCGGCCGCATCCCTGTTCCCCCGATTGCCTATACCCCTACCCTGTATTTTCCGATTGCGCAATATACCCCATGAGGGTATAGGTCAGTGCGTCATCGCAAGGCTGAAACGGCTATCGGAAAATGCACGCGAAGTTCTCCAGGGAAATCACCCGCATGAAGCGGATCGAGGGTCAGGCCCGCGGCGTGGTGCGGATGATGGAGGACGAACGGTATTGCATCGACATCCTCCAGCAGCTTTCCGCGATCGAATCCGCCGTGCGCGCGACCAAGTCCAAGGTGCTGGAGATCCACGCCGCGCATTGTATCGAGGATGCGATCAAGACGGGCGACACTGAAGACCAGCGCCAGAAGTTCCGCGAACTGGTTGACCTGTTCGAAAAGGTCGGGCGGTGATCCGGCTCCGATTCCTTCAACGCGCGGTGCGCCGGGCCTGTTCCGCGCTTGCGATGTTGGTGGCGGCCCTGATGCTGGCCGCCGCCCCCGCGTTGGCGGCGATGCCCGCTGCGGGTGTTCCGGCCCCCGTTCATCCGTTTCATGCCGGGCACGCGGACGGCGATGCCTGCGCCGAAGCCGGGCAGCACCACGCCCCATCGCATGACGGGGCGATGCCTGCGCACTGCCTTGCCAGTTGTCTTGCGGCAATGGCCGTAACCAGCCCGGTCGTTCCATTCGCCAATTTGCCGCGCCCCGTATTGCAGGGGTTACCCGAAGCGCGCGGCATCGATGCGCTCGTACCCCACTCCCTGCCGGTCGATCCGCCCCCGCCGCGCCTTTCCTGAGTTGCCGACGTTTACCCCGTCAACAACCCGATTCAGGAGTAAGACCATGAAGACCATTGCAATGTTTGCCGCGCTGACACTCGCAGCCGCCCCCGTTTCGCTTTTTGCCGCAGAGGCGGCGCCTCCCCAGCCCGACGCGACCGCCATGCCGTGTCCGGCAATGCCCCACAACCCGATGGGCCAGCACCAGATGGGTGCGATGCAGGGTCGCGTGAAAGGCGGAGGCGCGATGCAGGGGCAGATGCCCATGCAGGGCCAGATGCAAGGGCAAATGCACGGCCAGATGAATGGTCAGCAGATGCAGGGCCATCAGATGCAGGGCCAGAAGATGCAGGGCCAGAAGATGCAGGGCCAGAAGATGCAGGGAATGCCGATGCAGGGTGGCATGTCCGGTAACGGCCATGGCGCCATGATGGGACAGGGTCAGGCCGCGATGGCGGGCCACATGGGCATGTCCGGCGGTATGATGCCGTGCCAGGCGAGCCCCACGCCCCAGCCCGAGGCAAAGCCAAAGGGCAACTGACACCCGCACCCGCATCGGTCGACGGCAGGACGCGCGGACTCTTTGTCCGCGTGCCCCGCCGCCTTACCTGAAATGCTCCTGCGACCGGCGGATGCCGGAAGGACAATCATGCTCAATCCAACGCTACACCGGCGCGCCCTGCTGGGCGGCGCCCTTGCCGCTGGCGGCGGCGCGGCCATCTCGGCCCTGTTTCCCCAATGGGCGCGTGCCCAGACCGCGCATCTCCCGGCCGGCGGCGCGGACGCGCTTACGGGCGAGGAGATCGCACTGTCGATCGCCCGCACACCCTTTACGCTGGGTGGACGCACCGGCAGCGCCACCACCGTCAACGGCACGCTTCCCGGCCCTCTGATTCGCCTGCGCGAAGGGCAGGACGTGCGGCTTTCGGTAACCAACCACCTCGATGTCGACAGTTCGATCCACTGGCACGGGCTGCTCGTTCCGTTCCAGATGGACGGCGTGCCGGGCGTGACCTTCCCCGGCATTCGCCCGAACGAAACCTTCCGGTACGGCTTCCCGATCCGGCAATCGGGCACCTACTGGTATCACAGCCATTCGGGCGGGCAGGAAGGCACCGGGCTGATCGGCCCTATCGTGATCGATCCGGCCGCTGGCGAGCGCGTGCACGCCGACCGCGAGATGATCGTGATGCTCTCCGACTGGAGCTTCATGACGCCGATGGAAATTCTGCGGAAGCTGAAGGCGCAGCCCGACTATTTCAACTATCAGCAGCAGGCCTGGTTCGAAGCGCCATCGGGCAAGCCGATGAGCGTGGCCGACAAGCTGAAGTGGGGCCGCATGCGGATGTCTCCGTCGGACATCGCGGACGTGACCGGCGCGACCTATACCTACCTCGTCAACGGACAAGGGCCGGACGCGAACTGGACCGGGCTGTTCCGTCCCGGTGAGCGGGTGCGCCTGCGCGTTATCAATTCCTCGGCCATGACGATCTTCAACCTGCGTATCCCCGGCCTGCCGCTCACCGTGGTGGCAGCGGACGGCAGCGATGTGAAGCCGGTGGAGACGGACGAGATCCAGATCGGGGTTGCCGAAACCTATGACCTGATCGTGACGCCTGACGATCGCGCCTACACGCTGTTCGCCGAATCGGTCGACCGGTCGGGCTATGCCCGTGGCACGCTGGCGCCGCGCGCGGGAATGACCGCCCCGATCCCCCCGCTGCGCAAGCCGCCGCTGCTGACCATGAAGGATATGGGCATGGGCGGAATGGCCGGTATGGCGGGAATGTCCGGCATGGATCATGCCATGAATCACGGTGCTGACGGCGGCATGAAGATGCACGGTTCGATGTCGATGCGCGATCCGGCCAATGCCCCCGGTGTCGCGCTTACGCCCGGCGTCGACATGATCGCGCCAATGCCGGTGGACCGTACCGGTGACCGCGGCCTGGGGCTCGACGGCGTGAAGCACCGCGTGCTGGTTTATACCGATCTGGAAGCGCCCGAACCGCGCCATGACATATCCCCGCCTACGCGTGAGATCGTTGTCCACCTGACCGGCAACATGGAGCGATACATGTGGTCGTTCGACGGCAGGCGCTTTTCCGAAATCGTCGAGCCGATCCGCCTCGCGCGCGATGAACGGGTGCGCTTCAAACTGGTCAACGAGACGATGATGACCCACCCGATCCACTTGCACGGGTTCCTGTTCGATCTCGTCAACGGCAAGGGGGACCGGCTGCCGAAGAAGCACACCGTCAATGTGCTGCCGGGCGGCTTCGTCGCGTTCGACCTTACCGCGGACGAGCCGGGGGACTGGGCATTCCACTGCCACCTGCTGCTGCACATGATGTCGGGGATGTTCAACGTCGTGACCGTGCGCCCGCTCGATGGAGGTGCGGCATGAAACAGGCACTCGCAATTCCCGCCGCACTCGCCGCCGCGCTTTGGCTTACGCCCGCACTGGCCCAGTCACCCAGTCATGACGGGCACGGCATGTCGGGCATGGACATGCCTGGCATGAAGGACAGTCCGGCTGCCGAACCGTCCGATGCGAAGCCCGATGCGATGCAGGGCATGGATCATTCGGGGCACACCATGACGATGGATGCCAGCCCGATGCACGCCATGCCGATGAAGTCAGACGGCGCAATTCCGCAATCGCCGCCGCCCCCCGCCGCGCAGTCCGGTCCCGCCCACGCCGCGGATGCCTTCTACCCGGACGGCGAGATGGCCCATGCGCGCGAAATGGTGACGCATGAGATGGGCGGCCTGAAAACGACCGTCGTTATGGTCGACCGGCTGGAAGCGCAGACCGGAAAAGGCGGCGGCAGCTGGGCCTGGGAGGGCGCCTTGCGCACCGGCGGAGATATCGACCGGCTGTGGATCAAGACCGAAGGCGAAGGCGAGCTTGACGGGGGAATAGACGATTCCGAAGTTCAGGCGCTGTGGGGCCATGCGATCGGCCCCTGGTTCGACCTTCAGGCCGGTGTGCGGCAGCAGTTCATGCCCGGTCCGGACCGCACGCAGCTTTCCGTGGGAGTGGAAGGGCTTGCGCCCTATATGTTCGATATCTCGGCGGAAGCGTTCGTTTCCACGCAGGGAGAATTTACCGCGAAAATCGGCGCGGAAATCGACCAGCGGTTGACCCAGCGACTAATCCTGCAGCCGCGTGTCGAGGCGAACCTTTCGGCGCAGGATGTCCCGGAAATCGGCCTTGGTGCGGGTGTTACTTCGCTTCAGACCGGGGTCAGGCTGCGCTACGAATTCCGGCGCGAATTCGCGCCCTATGTGGGCGTTGAATGGCAGAAGCAGTTCGGTCGCACCGCGGACTATACCAGGGCCGACGGCGGAAATGCCGACAGGGTCGTCGCACTGGTCGGCCTTAGGGCGTGGTTCTGACCGGCATGCAAGCGGCCGGATCGCCCCGGTGGTCCGGCCGCGACGTCTCCAGTGCGGATGACTGGTCCAGTGCGGATGACCGGCCAGCAACATGACCGGCCAGCAACATGACCGGCCAGCACCATGACCGGATTGACGCGCCGCGAAAAACGCCCCAATAGCGCGCTTCCTGCGAATGCGGGCGGTTAGCTCAGTTGGTAGAGCATCTCGTTTACACCGAGAGGGTCGGCGGTTCGAGCCCGTCACCGCCCACCATTTCCGCGTCTCGCAAGTCGTCCGGGGGACGACTTGCGCGAAAATTCCCGAGCCTAGGCGAAGGGGTGAAGCGTCTCGTAACGCTTCTCAGTCCGCAGCCGGTCCCTGCTATTTGCCTGCCAGTGTTTCGGCCAGCATCGCGTCGGTTCGCGCGCCTGCCCAGTCGTGCGCGCCGATCATGCGCCACACTTCCTTGCCCTTCGCGTCGTACAGCACCGTCGTCGGCAGCAGGCCGGTGTTGTAATGGAAGCTGAGGTTGGTGTCGGGGTCCATCCACGGTTCAAGGTGCTTGAACGGATGGCTGGAAAAGAACGGAGCAACCTTCGCGGCGCCCTGCATGTCCTGGCTGACGGTCACCACGCGCAGCTTGCCCGCATATTTGCCGGCAAGTTCGTCCAGCATCGGCATTTCCACCACGCATGGCCCGCACCACGTTGCCCACAGGTTGATCAGCACCGGTTTGCCTTCGAGTTCGGTCAGGCGCAGCGTGCGACCGGACGGATCGGCAAAGGTAAAGTCGGGCATCGCTTCGCCGCGGTGCGATATGTCCAGCGTGCCGTTCTGCTCCGCGCTTGCGCCGGGCACCTGATCCGGGCCGCTTTCGCTCTGCTGTTGCACGGGAGCGGGGCTTTGCCTATCGCACCCGCCCAGCGCGAGGAGCGCGGCAGCAGGGACCAGGACTTTGGCGGATCGCGGCGATAAAATGGGCAATTCGGGCTCCAACCAGATGTGGGGCGGCAGGTTCGCCGCGGGTCCGTCGGCGATCATGCGCGAGATAAACGCCTCGATTCCCTTCGACAAGGCTCTGTGGCGGCAGGACATCGCGGCAAGCAAGGCGCATGTGGAAATGCTGGGCGCGAAGGGCATCGTCTCGGCAGCGGATGCCGCGACCATCGCGGACGGGCTGGACAAGGTCGCCGCCGAATACGAAGCGAACGGCGTGCCCGAGGACTGGGATCTCGAAGACATCCACATGACCACCGAAAGCCGCCTTGCCGAACTGATCGGCCCGGCGGCGGGGCGGCTGCATACCGCGCGCAGCCGCAACGATCAGGTGGCGACCGACTTCCGACTGTGGGTGCGTGAGGCACTGGACCAGGCGGACGCGGGGCTGAAGGCGCTCCAGCAAGCGCTGGTGGTGCGGGCGGGCGAACACGCGGACAGCATCATGCCGGGCTTCACCCACTTGCAGACCGCGCAGCCGGTGACGCTGGGCCATCACCTCATGGCCTATTACGAAATGGTGCGGCGCGACCGTTCGCGCCTTGCCGATGCCCGCGCGCGGATGAACGAATGCCCGCTGGGATCGGCGGCGCTGGCGGGGACCGGCTTTCCGATCGACCGGCAGGCCACCGCGCGGGCGCTGGGTTTCGACAAGCCGACCGACAACAGCCTCGATTCGGTGTCCGACCGCGATTTCGCGCTCGATTACCTGATGGCGGCCACACAGTGTTCGCTGCACCTTTCGCGGTTGGCCGAAGAGTTCATCATCTGGGCCAGCCAGCCCTTCGGCTTCGTTACGCTGCCCGACAGCCTTTCGACCGGCAGTTCGATCATGCCGCAAAAGAAGAATCCGGATGCGGCGGAACTGGTGCGCGGCCATGCGGGGCGGATTGCCGGGTGCCTTACCGCGCTGACGATCACCATGAAGGGGCTTCCGCTCGCCTATTCCAAGGACATGCAGGACGACAAGCCGCCGGTGTTCGAGGCGGCAAGCCTGCTTGCCCTGTCCATCGCGGCGATGACCGGCATGGTCGCCGATGCGAAATTCCGGACAGAGCGGATGCGCGGCGCGGCAGAGCTTGGCTATGCCACGGCAACGGACCTGGCCGACTGGCTGGTTCGCGTGGCCGATATCCCCTTCCGAGAGGCGCATCACATCACCGGCGCGGTGGTGAAGGCGGCGGAAAGCGCGGGGCTGGCGCTTGACCAGTTGTCGCTGGACGACCTCAAGGCGATCGACCCGCGCATCGACGAGCGCATCTATGATGCGCTGTCGGTCGAGGCTTCCGTCGCCGCGCGCGCCAGCCATGGCGGAACCGCGCCCGACGAGGTAAGGAAGCGCGTGGCCGAGGCGCGCAAGGCGCTCGGCCTTGAAGGAGACGCATAGTGCCGCGTGCCGCCGCCGCAAAGATTGTCGCGCTTGCCGCGCTGGCGCTGTCCGGATGCGGCAACCGGCGCGAGCTGAAACCCGTGGCGGGCGCGGACCTTCCGCCGCCCGCCTATGGCCAGGGCTATCGTCCCAGTTCGGACGACCTGCTCAAGCTGCCGGTCCAGGCAGCGCCCGCACGCAACGTAGAATTGCGGCAACGGTCCGAAGATCGCGAAGACGATCCTTTCGACCTGCCGCCGGAAAACTGACCGGAACGACCCTTCGATGGACCATTTTCAGCTTCGTAACGGCGTCCTTTACGCCGAAGACGTGCCCCTGCCGCGCATTGCGGAGGCGGTGGGCACGCCCGTCTATGTCTATTCGCGCGCCACGCTGGTGCGCCATGCCCGCGTGTTCCGCGAAGGCCTCTCGGCCCTCGACAATCCGCACATCGCCTTTGCGGTGAAGGCGAACCCCAACCTTGCGGTGCTGAAGGTGCTGCAAAAGGAAGGCTATGGCGCCGATGTGGTTTCGGGTGGAGAAATGGCCCGCGCGCTGGCCGCCGACATGGCGCCGCGCGACATCGTGTTCTCGGGCGTGGGCAAGACCCATGCCGAACTGCTCCAGGGTCTCGAGGCCGGGATAGGGCAGTTCAACCTCGAATCCGAGGAAGAGGGATACGAACTGGCGATGCTGGCCGAACGGCACGGCAAGCGCGCCGCTTGCGCGCTGCGCGTGAATCCGGATGTGGATGCGCGCACCCACGCGAAGATTTCTACCGGCAAGCGCGAAAACAAGTTCGGCGTGCCGATCGATCGTGCCGCGGCGATCTATGCCGCGCTTGCCGCGCAGCCGGGGCTGGATATGCGCGGCATCGCCGTGCACATCGGCAGCCAGCTTTCCGACCTTGAGCCGATGGAGACCGCGTTCGCGAAGGTGGGCGCGCTGATCGCGGACCTGCGCGGACAGGGCCTTTCGGTCACGCATGCCGATCTCGGCGGCGGGTTGGGTGTGCCATACAAGGCAGGCGACGTGATGCCTTCGCCCGCCGAATACGGCGCGATGGTGGCCCGCGCGACGCGGGGCTGGGACGTGCGCCTGATGTTCGAGCCGGGGCGCGTGATCGCAGGCAACGCCGGCGTTCTGATGACGCGCGTGATCCGTTCGAAGCGCAGCGGTAACGGTCCGCCGTTCGTGATCGTGGACGCCGCGATGAACGATCTTGCCCGGCCCGCGATGTACGGCGCCTGGCACGATTTCGAAGCCGTCGAACCCACGGGTGATCGCATGACCGCACACATCGCCGGGCCGATCTGCGAAACCGGCGATACGTTCGCGATGGACCGCGAAACAGATGCGCTGAAGTCCGGCGATCTTGCCGTGTTCCGCACCGCCGGAGCCTATGGCGCGACAATGGCATCCAGCTATAACAGCCGGGGTTTTGTGGCCGAAGTGCTGGTGGATGGAGACAAGTTCGCCGTCGTCGCCGATCGCATTGCCCCGCAGGCGATCCAGGATGCCGAGCGGGTTCCGGACTGGCTGGCCTGACATGAAAAGCCTGCCGCTGTTCCACCGCGTTTCCGGCCAGCCGGTGATCGTGCTGGGCAGCGGGGAGGCGGCGAAAGCGAAACGGCGGCTGGTGGAACGGGCCGGCGGACAGGTTTTCGATTCAATCGACGAAGGCGTGGATCGCGGTGCGCGGCTTGCCTTCGTTGCGCACGAAAGCGCGGCGGCGACCGAGGCCGATTGCCTGCGGCTGCGCGGGCTGGGCCTGCTGGTGAACGCGACCGACAGGCCCGAACTTTGCGATTTCACGGTGCCATCGCTGGTCGACCGCGATCCCGTGCTGGTCGCGGTGGGGACGGGCGGCGCATCGGCAGGGCTGGCGAAAGCGTTGCGTCTTCGGCTTGATGCACTGCTGCCACAGCGGCTGGGCGCCCTGGCGAATGCCCTTTTCGCGGCGCGCGGCCGATTGCGCGCGCGCTTTCCCGAAGCGGCGGACCGTCGCCGCGCGCTCGATGCGGCGCTCGACGCGGGCGGCCCGCTGGACCCGCTCGACGGCGACGCGGCGGAGAGGGTCGAGGAATGGGCCGAAGGCACGATGGGCGATCATGCGGTGCGGGTTGAAATCCGGCTCCGCTCGGTCGATCCCGACGAACTGACGCTGCGAGAGGCGCGCTGGCTGGGCCGTGCCGACGTGCTGGTGATCGACGGGGCGATCCCGCCCGCCATCCTGGCCCGCGCCCGCGCCGACGCGGTTCGCGTTCCCGCGGGCACCAGGGTTCCGCTCAAGGGAACCGTGGTTACGCTTCGCGTGTCCTAGGCGGCCCGGTCGTCGTTCGGCTTTAGCAGGAAGTTCATCCAGGCTGACGCCACCGGCTTGTCGCGCGCGTCCTGCCAGGCTTCGACACGAAGATTGGCCACGCGCCGTCCGGACCGGATGATCCGCCCCATCGCGAACGTGCGTTGCTCTGTCCCGCCGCGCAAATATTCGATCGAGATGTTGACCGGCTTGAAACGCACCTGCACGCCCTTTTCGTCAAGCGCGGCATGCAGCGCGGCATGGGCCGCCATTTCCAGCAGTCCGCCCAGCGCGCCGCCGTGGAGATATCCGGGGCGGCCTTCGATCTTGTGGCTGAAATCGTAGGCGAGCACCGGCACGCCATCGTCGAACCGGTCCACCTCCATGCCCATGGTGCGGGCATAGGGCGGCAGCACCGAAGCGATGCGCTGGATTTCGTCGTCCATGTCGCTCAACCCTCGCCGATCAGGATGAAGATGCCCGCGGCATGGGCAATCGGATCGTCAAGATCGCCTTCATGGGCAATACCGCGCACAAAGGCCATCGACCGCTTGATCTGATAGCATTCGCCGCGACCGTAGATCTTCTTGCCCGGCGTTGCGGCGCGCAGATAGTCGATACGCAGATCCAGCGTGACCTGAGGCTGGAACTTTCCGCGCTTCACCCAAACCCCGATCGACGTCGCGTTGTCGAGTAGCGAGATGACCGGGCCGGATGCCAACACGCCCGTTTCCGCCATGCCGACCAGGTCTTCGCGCCAGGGCAGGGCAAGTTCCACCCAGTTATCGCCGTGATCGGAATATTCCATCCCGATATAACCGCTGTGGCCGCGCCCCGTCATCGACGAACCCAGGGTTTTCGGATCGAAGTCCCTCGCCAGTTCGGTGAACAGGGCCCACGCGCTTTTGCTGTTTTCCGGATCGCTCCCCATTCCCGGTTCCTGCCTGCCCGCGGATGCTGTTGCAATCTTTTAATTCGCCTGTTTCGCGTGGTTGCGCTCCTTTCGGATGCCCGGTGCAAGGCCGGTTGCCGAATGGAGAATAACCGAAATGAACCTTCCTGACCTCGCGATCGAAACGCTTCCGGACCTGCCGCTGGAAAGCGGCGTGTTTGGTTCCACCAGCCGCCCCGACGCAGGGCTTTCGATGGCGGATGACCTTGTGATCGTCATCATGGTCTACACCTACAACCGTAATGAACCTTCCTGACCGGTTGATCATCGTCATGGTCGATATCCACACCCGCTTCCGGGCGGCCCATGCGGATTGACCCCGCGATGGCGGCGCTGCGCGACGATCCTTCGCCGGTCGTCGCGCAGTCCCGCGCCGCCGGAGAAGCGCTGGATGCCTGGCGCGCGGGTGCCGCGACGCGCGCCGTGCTCGATGCGCTGGACGCCTATGGCGCCGGCAGGCCGCTGGCCGGGTGCACGGCACTGAACGCGGCAATGGAACCGGAGTCGGCGCGTCATTTCGTCTCGGGCGTCATGGCGGCGCTGGTTGGCGCAATGCGGTCCGGCCCGCTCGGCCAGCCGCGGCTGGTTTCCTCCAGCGTGGGCGCGATTCACCGGCTGACGCTTGCCGCCAGCGGCCGCGCCGTGCTTTCGCTGGCGCTGGTTGATGGCGATGCACTGGCGCAAGGGCTCAGCCGGATTTCCCCGCGCGTCGTTTTCCAGCCGGGGGAAACCTGCCTGACCATCTTGTCGGGGCGAGGGCGGGGACGGATCGCGCGGCTTGGCGCGGGCGACCTGCACCTGCGCCGTGTTGCCTTTCTGCCGGTCGCGCTCAATTCCGGCAAACGGCTTTTGCTCGATGCCGGGTGCGAAGCGCTCGACCTGCTTGGTGTCGACGGGTCGTTGGTGAGCCTGCGCCTGCATCGCCGCGCGGAGGAGATACAGCCGATCCGCGAATACGATCTGGAAACGGGCAGCCTGGTCCACCAGTCCGCCGGCGAACCGCGTGAGAGCCGCCTTGCGCTTGCGGCGGCATTGCTGGGTCGCATGAAGCGGCGCGATGCACTTCCCGCGCTGGGCGCACTGGTGCGCGGCACGGGAAGCGCGGAACTGCGCTGGCAGGCCCTGCGCGAAGCATTGGCGCTCGATACCGCGCAAGGCTTCGCCCTGTTGCGGGAAATCGCCGTGCGGTGTGACGATCCGCTGGCATCGGCTGCGGTCCGGCTATCGCAGGATCTGTGTGCCCGGCATCCGCAACTCGCCGCCCTTGCAGGAGACGCGCTTTGCCCCGCGTAATCGACTGCGCCGACCAAGGTGCAATTTCGCTGGCCGAATGCACGGACCGGCTGGCCCGGCGCGGCTTCGACCCGGCCGATGAAGAAAGCCTGCACGAAGCCGCGCGAGACTTGCGTCGGCTGGGCAACGATCGCTCTTTCCTGGGCGATCTTTTGCTGGATGAGCTTGAGCGTGGATTTTCGGCGGCGGCCGAACATGGCGAAAGCTATGGGCCGCAGGTGGTCATGCTGGCAAATCCGTGTGGCGATTGCTTCCTGCGTGCCAACATCTGGCCCGCCGCCAGCGAAACGATCCTGCGCGCCAGCGGCGGCGATGCCTTTGCATTCGGATTGCCGCACGATCACAACTTCGATTTCCTGACGCTCGGCTATTTCGGCCCCGGCTATCGCAGCGACTATTATACCTACGACTATCAGGCTGTTGCGGGCTGGAGCGGCGAACCCGCGCACTTGCACTTTGTTGAACGCGGCGGTCTGAAAGAGGGCGAGATCATGCTTTATCGCGCGCATCTCGACGTCCACAGCCAGATCCCGCCAGAGGCGCTTTCGGTTTCGATCAATGTCATGCACATGGACGCCGCGCAGGGTTGGTTCGATCAGTACGCCTTCGATACGCGGAACGACACGGTACTGCGGATCCTCAGCCAGGGCGCCAACGACGTGGTGCTGCGCATGGCCGTGGCGATGGGAAGTGACGATGCGCGCGCACTGGCAGAGGATTTCGGCCTTCGCCATCCCAGCGACCGGATGCGCCTTGCCGCATGGGACGCGCTGGCGCTGGCCGACCCTGCCCCCGCATCGCGCGTGGCCATCTGGGAGCGGGCAGAGGCGCGCGGAAGCCCGATGGTCTCGCGCGAGGCGCAGCGCCGACTTGCCCTCATTCCGGCGTAGTGATTCCGCCTTAGGTCCTGACCCTAGAATGCGGAGCCGGCCAGCGCGTCTATCGCGCCTTGCAAAATCAGCGCGGCGGCGTGCGAATCGATCCGGTCAGAACGTTTCGCGCGGCTGAAATCCTGTTCTATCATCGCCCGTTCGGCAGCCTGCGTGGTCCAGCGTTCGTCCCACAACAGGATCGGCAGGCCGAATTCGGCAAGGTTGCGCGCCATCGCGCGGGATGCCTGGCTGCGCGGGCTTTCGCTGCCGTCCATGTTGAGCGGCAGGCCGATCACCATGCCTTTCACACCGCGCTCTTTCACAAGCGCCGCCAGTTGCGCCTTGTCGGCGGCGAATTTCCTGCGGGCGATCGTCTTGCCCGCGCCGGCAAAGCGCCAGCCCGCGTCGCACAGGGCGGTTCCGATCGTCTTCGTGCCGGCGTCGAGGCCGAGCAGGACCCCGCCATCGGGCAAAGCCGCCCGGAAATCGGGCACGAAGGACGTGATCAGTGCGTCTGCCACCAGGCCGCCTCGCGCCGTGCCGCGTCTTCGCGCAGGTTCACCCAGAACAACGGGATATCGTAAAGGTGATAGTTGTTGCCCGGCAGCACGAAACTGCCCAGATCGGGCGGGTCGCCGATCAGCAACATGCCGTCGGGCGCGCAGCGCGCCGGAACCTTGCCCGGTTCAATGGTGCCGTCGGTCAATTCGGAATTGGGAACCAGCGTGCCGTGGTTCGCGGCGGCATCGGCGCTCCCGCCCACGCTGCCGGTCAGCGGGTTGGTGCACAGGATCGGGGTGCCCGCGCGCGGCTTTCCGTCCAGACCGGGCCAGCGGCCATAGGCTTCGATCACCATCGACGGGTCCGCAGGCTCCGCAAAGCTTTCCCAGCTCATCACGCAACCGGCCTGGGTCGGCGTGGCGCAGGCGGGCAGGCCCATGAACGGCAGGTCGTGCACGGTCGATACCGGCCAGCCGATCACGTAGGCGGCGATCACCCGCTTCGCCAGCGGCGTGCCGGCCACCCGGTCTTTCAGCAGGTGCATCAGTTGCAGCGCGCCCTGGCTGTGCCCGGCAAGGATGATCGGCGTATCCTTCGGCGTGCTGGAGAGGAAATAGTCGAAGGCCTTGTCGATATCGCCATAGGCGAGGGCAACGGCCTCCTGCGCGGCGGGGCCGTCGGTCAGGAACGTGCCGATGGTCGCCTGGCGATAGCGCGGCGCCCACAGGTCCACCGAACGATTGAACGGGCTGGCCATCGCCTTTACCAGCAGATCGGCGCGCTGGCGGGAATCGTGGTCGTCCAGCGGGCCGTTCCAGTGTTCGCGGGCAAGATAGCTGGTCGGGTGGATGAAGAACACCGCCGCGCGCGATTGCGGCGCGGCACCCTGCTTCCAGCCCGATGGAATCCACTGCGCGGGATCGGTCGGCCCCTTGCCGGGGCGGGCGATCCACATTGCGGGATCGTCATAGACCTTTTCCGCCAGCGGCTTCTGCTGTTCGAAGGCGACGCGCGGCACGAAGGCGAACTTGGTCAGCTCGGTCGACCAGATGCGCATGGCAATCAGCGCTGCGATCACCAGGACGATCAGGAATGCGAAGAAATAAAGGAACTTGCGGGCCATGTTCTGGCGGTGCTCCGGTGTTCGGACGGGTCAGGATCGGTCGGGCATTGCCGGGGCGGATGCCGGCCCGGAAGAGGCTGGTTCTCCGTCCAGAGCGTTGCGGCGATTGGATTGGCGTTCAAGCGCGATCTTGAGCATCGCGACGAAAGGATCGGCAAGCGCAAGGCCCAGGATGCCGAACATCACCCCGAAGATCAGCTGCGCGCCCAGCACCAGCGCGGGGGCAAGGTCCACGGTCTTGCGCGCGACCATCGGCACGATGATGTTGCCGTCCACGGTCTGCACCACGACATAGACGATGATGCAGTAGATCCCCATGTCGACGCCGCCGGAAAAGCCGACAAGCACCATCAGTGTGCCCGAAATCGGCGCGCCGATGTTCGGCAGGAACGCCAGCAGCCCGGTCAGCAGGCCCAGCAGCGCGGCCATCGGCACACCGTAGATCGCCAGCAATACGCCGGTTGCCACGCCCTCTATCGCCATGCCCAGCAGGCGCCCGGCAAGCAGCATCCGCAACGATCGGCCCATGTGCCGCGCGGTTTCCTCGAAATAGCTGCGCTCTGCCGCGGGCAGCATCCACGAAATTCCGCGGCGGTAAAGCGCGGGCTCCAGCGAGATGTAGATCCCCAGGATCATGATCAGGAACAGCGTGGTCAGCCCGCCGAAAACGCCGCCGATCCAGCGCGTTACCGACCCCACGCCGTCCAGGACGGAACTCATCAGGCTGCGCAGGTCGAACTGCGCCACGTCTATGCCGTGGCTGCGCGCCCAGTCGAGCAGGTGGGTCACTTGCGCCTGGATCACGTCGGGCATCTGGGCCGCCTGGTTGGCGATCTGGTTGCCGCCGAAGATCACCAGCCAGACAAGGAACCCCGCGGTCGCGACAAGGACCATGACGATGCGGATGGTGCGCGGCAGGGGCAGCACCCGCCCGATCAGCCGCGCGCCGCCATCGATCATCGCGGCGAAGACGATTCCGCCGAAGATCACCAGAAGCGGCTGGGCAAGCAGGACCACAAGCGCGGCCAGCGCGGCCATGCCGATCCAGACCGCGGCTTTCTTCGCTTCGGTGCGGATCAGGACGTCGCGAAAGTCGGTCGGGCCGGGCTCGTGCGATTCGCCGCTGATCCTTGCCCCGCTTTCTCCCCTGTCCTTCATCGTTCGATCTTGCGCCTGTCGATCGGCGTGCGCAAGCTGGTGAGCGCGCGTTGGCGACGCAGGGACTTCCACCACGATAGCGGGTTCCAGCTTTCGCTGCCGTCGAGCGAGAAGGTGATGAATTCGGCCCGGCCGCCCACATCGGACAGCGGCACCGGCCCGCCAAGCCCCTTTTCTGAGATCGGCGCGCGGCTGTCCGCCGAAACGTCGCGGTTGTCCCCCATCAGGAACACGTGGCCCGGCGGGACGAGCGTTTCGGGATAATTGTCGAGCGGCTGGCCCTGTCGCAGGTCCACGATGCGATAGGTCGCGCCGTTGGGCATCGTTTCGCGCAGGATCGGAAGCTCGCAGAATTCCCTGCCCGATGCGTCGCGATAGCGCGCGCCGGGATAATCGGACGGGTAGCAGGGCTGGTTCGGGTCGACCGGCAGTTCCAGCGGCGGTTCCACTTCCTGCGGAACGGGCTTGCCGTTGAGGATGATCTGCCCGTTCTTCACCGCGATCCGGTCACCCGGCAGGGCCACGACGCGCTTGATATAGTCCTCGTCGTCGTTGGGCGGGACGACGATCACGATGTCGCCATATTGCGGATTATGCGGAAATATCCGCCACTTGCCACGCGGCAGGACGTGGAACGAAGCGGATGCCCAGTCCCAGCCATAGGGATATTTCGCCACGATCAGCCGGTCGCCCACCAGCAGGTTGGGCACCATCGACGTGGAGGGGATGTAGAACGGTTTCGCAACAAGGCTGTGGAAGGCGAGAACCAGCAGCAGCATCGCGCCAAGCCCGCGCAGTTCGGCCCACCAGTCGACGCCGGTTTCGGGTTCTGCGGGCGTTCCGGATTCCGCTGGGGCGTGGGAAGACGCTGGGTCGTCCGGCGACTGCTCTTCGTTCACAGCGCACGCGCCTCTATCACCACGAAGGCCTGGGCCCATGGATGATCGTCTGTCAGCGTCAGGTGCACGATCGCTTCGTGTCCGTCGGGCGTAATCGCCGCCAGCCGCGCCGCCGCACCGCCAGTAAGTGCCAGTGTGGGCGCGCCGGAGCGGGCATTGACCACGCCGATATCCTTCATGAAAACACCCGCCTTGAAGCCGGTTCCCACGGCCTTCGAAAAGGCCTCCTTGGCGGCGAACCGCTTCGCGTATGTTCCCGCGCGGGTATAGGGGCGGCGCGCGGCCTTGGCCCGCTCCACCTCCGTAAACACGCGCAGTTCGAAGCGCTCGCCAAAGCGGTCGAGCGAACTGGCGATACGCTCGATATTGCAGAGGTCGGAACCGATGGCGATGATCATCGCGCCGAATCCATCAGCTCGCGCATCCGCCGGATGCTTGCTTCCAGCCCGGTGAAAATCGCCTCTCCGATCAGGTAGTGTCCGATGTTGAGCTCCGCGATCTGCGGGATGGCGGCAACCGGCACCACGTTTTCATACGTGAGCCCGTGGCCCGCGTGGGGTTCGATGCCGTTCTTTGCCGCCAGTGCTGCCATGTCCGCGATACGCTTGAGTTCCGCCGCGCGTTCCTCGCCCGACAGATTCGCATATTCGCCGGTGTGGAATTCGACCACCGGAGCCTTGAGCTTCATCGCCGCTTCCACCTGCCGCGCGTCGGGCTCGATAAACAGGCTGACGCGGATGCCCGCATCGCCCAGCCGCGCGACCAGAGGAGCCAGCCGGTCGAACTGGCCCGCCGCGTCAAGCCCGCCCTCGGTGGTCCGCTCCTCGCGCTTTTCGGGCACGATGCAGGCGGCGTGGGGTTTGTGGCGCAGCGCGATGCCGACCATTTCTTCAGTCGCCGCCATTTCCAGGTTCAGCGGCAGATTGGTCGCCGCCCGGATACGCGCGATATCGTCGTCGCGGATATGGCGTCGGTCTTCGCGCAAGTGCGCGGTAATGCCGTCGCCGCCCGCGCCCGCCACCATTTCCGCCGCGCGCACCGGATCGGGATGGTCTCCGCCGCGCGCGTTGCGGATCGTCGCGACGTGATCGATGTTCACGCCCAGCCGCAGCTTGCCCGGGCTCAGCACGCTCGCCATCGGCATTATCCTTTCAGTTGAGCGGGAAGGGGCCGCGGGGTCAGGGCTTGGCGCGGCTGCCGGGCTTTACCGCGGGCGTCGCGGCAAGTTCGGGCGGCAGTTCGTCGTCGGCATAGGTCGGGAAGGATAGCGTGACGAGCGGGTAGAACGGAACGCCAAGATCGACGCTGCCCGCCGAACGGTCGACCAGCGCCGCCTCTGCTATCACTTCGCCGCCCGCGTCCTCTATCGCCTTGATCGCCTCGCGGCTGGAAAGGCCGGTGGTGACCACGTCTTCCACCATCAAAACCTTTTCGCCGGGTTCGATCGAAAACCCGCGGCGCAGTTCGAACGTGCCTTCGGGCCGCTCTACAAACATCGCTTCCACCCCGAGCGCGCGGCCCATTTCGTGGCCGATGATGACGCCGCCCATCGCCGGGGCGATCACCTTGCCGATCTGCTGGCGCAGTTCGCGCGGCATCTTCGCGGCAAGCGCCGCGGCAAGGCGCGACGCGCGCATCGGGTCCATCAGGACACGCGCGCATTGCAGGTAGTGCGCACTGTGCCGTCCCGACGAGAGCAGGAAGTGCCCTTCGAGCAACGCCTGGCTCGAACGGAACTCGGCGAGGACTTCTTCATCTTGCATGTCTTGAAACTTCTTCCATGATTTCGACGCCGCCCATTAGACGGCGACGTTGCGCTAGGTCAAAAATCGCCGTAGGGGCGGTTGAGTGGACGGGCAAGATATGCGAATGTGCTAATAAGCCCGCCGGGTTTGAAACAGGGGCGCACGGGGAAGTCATGCGCCGAACAGGGACAGGTGGAAACTACGGCGATGAGTCTTTCTGACACCATTCGAACCTTCGGCAAAGCGGCGCGCGGCGCGGCTCTTGCGCTCGCACTGACGATCGCGCCTCAGGCGATGGCTCAGGCCGCGGCTCCGGCCCAAGCACCGCTTCCGGCGGCCAATGCGGCCCCGGCCGCAGCCGGCGCGACCGCCGCGACCGATTCGGCAGCGACCGCCGCAGCGGCAGGCGATGCGGTAACCTATGTTCCGCAAAAGCCGGTTCCCGGCATCGGCATGCCGGTTGACGGGGGCATCACCTTCCAGAAGCAGTTCTCGCCCACCGGGCAGGAAGCTCTGGCGATGAACGATTACGTGCTGCTGCCGATCATCATCACGATCACCATTTTCGTGCTGATTCTGCTGCTGATCGTGATCGCGCGCTTCAACAGCCGTGTGAACCCGGTCGCTTCCAAGACGGCGCACAACACCATGATCGAAGTGATCTGGACGCTTGTCCCGGTGCTGATCCTGGTGGTGATCGCGGTCCCCTCGATCCGCCTTCTGGCCGCGCAGTACAAGGCGCCGCCGAAGAACGCGCTGACCGTAAAGGCCACCGGATACCAGTGGTACTGGGGTTACACCTATCCCGACAACGGCGGCTTCGAAGTCATTTCCTACATGCTCAACACCCCGGGTGAGCCGATCGTGAACCCCGGCGTTCGCGAAGACGGCACCAAGCCCTGGGACGGCCCGCACCACCTTGAAGTGGACAACCGCATGGTCGTTCCGGCCGGTGTGCCGATCCGCCTGCAGACCACCGGCGCCGACGTGATCCACTCGTTCGCCGTGCCGTCGCTGTGGTTCAAGCTCGACGCCATTCCGGGCCGCATCAACGAAAAGCTGCTCTATATCGACAAGCCCGGCGTCTATTACGGCCAGTGCTCGGAACTTTGCGGCACCAAGCACGGCTATATGCCGATCGCCGTCGAAGCGGTTTCGGTCCCGGTATTCAACGCCTGGGTCAAGCAGCAGGGCGGAACCGTCAACCCGGACATGGCGGGTGAAGCCGGCGTTGTTGCGCCGGCGGCCGATGCCAAGACCGTTCCCGCGGACGCGCAGGCGCCCGCTGCCACCGAATCGCCGGCGCCCGCCGCCTGAGCCGATAATCATCTGAAGGACAGGGACCAACAAGATGGCCTCCATTCCCGCCGAGACCGAGGGCTTCCAGGCCCACCACGATGACCACGCGCACGAGCACGACCACAAGCCGGGCTTTTTCGCGCGCTGGTTCATGTCGACCAATCACAAGGACATCGGGACGCTCTACCTTGTCTTCGCGATCTTCGCGGGGGTGATCGGTGGTGCCGTTTCGGGCATCATGCGCGCCGAACTGGCGCAGCCGGGTATCCAGTACCTTGGCTGGTGGGCCACGTTCCTTGGTGAAAACGGGGCTGATTTCAGCACCACGCTGCACCTGTGGAACGTGCTGATCACCGCGCACGGCCTGATCATGGTGTTCTTCATGGTCATGCCCGCAATGATCGGCGGGTTCGGCAACTGGTTCGTGCCGCTGATGATCGGCGCGCCGGACATGGCCTTCCCGCGCATGAACAACATCTCGTTCTGGCTGACGGTTGCCGGCTTCTGTTCGCTTATGATTTCGGCCTTCGTGCCGGGTGACGCAGTGGGCAACGGCGCCGGTACGGGCTGGACGGTCTATGCTCCGCTATCGACATACGGGTCGCAAGGGCCGGCGGTCGATTTCGCGATCTTCTCGCTGCACCTTGCCGGTGCGGCCTCGATCATGGGCGCGATCAATTTCATCACCACCATCCTGAACATGCGCGCTCCGGGCATGACGCTGCACAAGATGCCGCTGTTCGTGTGGTCGGTGCTCGTCACCGCGTTCCTGCTTCTGCTGGCGCTGCCGGTGCTGGCCGCGGCGATCACCATGCTGATCACCGACCGTAACTTCGGCACCACGTTCTTCGATGCTTCGGGTGGCGGCGATCCGGTGCTTTATCAGCACCTGTTCTGGTTCTTCGGCCACCCCGAGGTTTACATCATGATCCTGCCGGGCTTCGGCATGATCAGCCAGATCGTCTCGACCTTCTCGAAGAAGCCGGTGTTCGGCTATCTCGGCATGGCT